>NZ_JBIAGC010000041.1:0-56275 GCF_042869595.1 Streptomyces sp. NPDC006879 | reverse complement strand
CCGCAGCCATTTCGTCCGGAGTCACACACCCACAACGCGACACACAACCCGAAGGACACGCACCACCAAACACGACCTGACCAAGCACTACTAGGGCGTGCTGCGAGAGTAGCGCCGTCCGTCCGGAGGGCAGGCCCCGCGGCCTCTGGTGCGGGCGCTCGCAAGGCGGAGGGCACCCTCGTGCCGGATGTACTTGGGTGATTCCGACAACGCGGCGAGCGTGCGTGCCAGGCGCCGCGGGGCAGGCGGGACTCGCGCAACACGCCCTAACTGCCTTTCCTGAGCCCACAGGATCGGTGGCAGGGAACAAGAGTCCTTCGGAGTTGCCAAGGGCTCCCCCGGGCAGAGGAACACCGGAAGTCCCAGCTGCCCGGCGGGCAGTGCCCGGGGGAAGACTCAGGCTTGGGTCCACTACTCCATAGACCTCCGCGGCCCGCCACCCGTCTGTGATGACCAGGACCCGCAACTGTTCTGGAGCACCTCGCGCTGAGAAGAGTTACGGCGCGAGCAACGCGGCGGTCAACGCCCCCATCGAGCCGAGAGTCGTAAGCCATACGCGAAGACCAATGTGGCGATAAGCTCCGTACCTGTATGCAACGGGGTGACGCACGCATCATTTCGCTGGCTCCGGAGCGAGCTCGGCATCACGCCGCACCAGTGCCGCGTAGTGCCCCTCGCGCTCCAGCAAGTCCCGGTGGGTGCCGCGCTCGACGATCCGCCCACCGTCCAGAACTACGATCTGATCGGCATCTCGGACCGTTGAGAGCCGATGAGCGATGGTTATCGTGGTGCGCCCCGCTGAAAGCGTGTCCAGGGCACGCTGCACGGCATGCTCCGTGCGTGTGTCCAGAGCACTGGTGGCCTCATCGAAGATGAGCACCGGGGGATTGCGCAGAATCGTACGAGCGATGGCGAGCCGCTGCTTCTCGCCCCCTGAGAAGCGGTAGCCGCGCTCGCCGACGAGAGTCTCATACCCCTCGGGCAGGGACAGGATGTGGTCATGGATCTGCGCGATCCTCGCAGCTTCGGCTATCTCCTCAGCTGTGGCGTCGGGCCGAGCGAAGCGCAAGTTGTCAGCGATGGAAGCATGAAAGAGGTAGGTCTCCTGCGAGACGACCCCGACAGCTCTGGCCAAGGAGTCGAAGTCCAAGTCCCTTACGTCGACGCCGTCAAGGGTCACCCGGCCCCGCGTAACGTCGTAGAGACGCGGAACGAGGTAACTCAGGGTGCTCTTACCGGAACCCGTGGCACCGACTATGGCCAGCGAACTTCCCGCGGAAACCGTCAGGTCGATATCACGAAGAGTGGCATCACCGGGACCGGCCTCATAGGCGAACTCGACCTTATCGAAGCGGACTTCACCCTTCACCTCATCGAGGCGGACAGGGTCCGCGGGTTCGGTGATGTCCACCGGAAGGTCCAGATACTCGAAGATCCGCGCAAAGAGGGCCAGCGAGGTCTGGATCTGCACGCCCGTCGACATAAGGCTGACCGCAGGACGAAAGAGCCCCTGCTGGAGGGTGACGAAGGCGACGAGCGTGCCCAGCGACAAGGCCGGGGCTCCTGTTTGCAGGGCGATACCGGCAGCCCAGTAGATCAGGGCTGGCATCGCCGCCATGACGATGCCGATGGTGGACATCCGCCACCGCCCCGCCATACTGGAGCGTACTTCCAGGTCGATCAGACGCTCCGACTCGATCTCGAAGGAGCGAGTCAGGGACTCGGCTCGCCCCATCGTGCGCCCCAGCAGGATCCCACTCACCGAAAGTGACTCGGTGACGGTTGCCGCCATGGCAGCCATCTGACGCTGCCGCTCGGTGGCTATCTTCTTGCGCTCGGCGCCCACCCGGCGGCTGATGGCGATGAAGACGGGCAGGAGCAGCAGCGACACCGCGGTCAGCCGCCAGTCGAGGGCGAGCATCGCCACCACCGTGGCCACCACGGCCGTGACGTTGGAGACGAGCGAAGTGGCCGTGGAGGTGACGGTGGCCTGCATGCCACCGATGTCGTTGGCGATGCGGGACTGGACCTCGCCTGTGCGGGTGCGGGTGAAGAAGGCCAGCGGCATCCGCTGCAACCTGGCGTAGACGGCGGTTCGCAGATCGTGCATGACTCTCTGCCCCACCGTGGTCGAAACGAAGGTCTGCAGGACCCCGAAGACACTGGTCACCACCGCGATGGCGATCATGCCCAGCACCAGCAGGCTGAGCAGGCCCGTACGACCCTGCGGAATGGCCGTGTCGAGGACCTCACGCAGCAGGAAGGGTGAAGCCACCGTCACCAGCGAGGAGGCGCAGACCAGCAGACCCACCAGAGCGAGGCGGCCACGATAGGGGCGGAAGAGGCGGACGATACGACGCAGCTCACGCGGCTGCGCCGCGGAAGACGCACGACGGGCATCGAGCGGACGCATCGGTGGTGTCCACTCGGGCTCTTGGGGGCGCATGGGCTCCTTTACACCGCATGAGACGACAGTCCTAAATGGAGCATAGCCCATTGTTACCTATGTACACAATGAATAGGGTCCTGATACCGTTCCCCCATGAGCACCGCCCCTGCGTCGATCGCCACGTCCGATCCCGACGGGATACTGGCCGAGCAGTTGCTCCGCCTCACCCGCCGGCTCCATCGCATCCACAAGCGGCATTTGGAGCCGTTGGGAATCACGCCGGCGCAGTCCCGGCTGCTCCGCACGCTCGCCCACTACGAGCAGCCGCCCAGGATGGCGGACCTCGCCGCGCAGCTGGAGGTGGTCCCGCGCGCCGTGACCACCGTCGTAGACGGCCTGGAGGCCGCCGACCGGGTACGACGCGTGTCCGATCCCAAGAACCGGCGGGTCGTCCTGATCGAGATCACCGAGGCCGGCCGCGCCACACTGCGGCAACTGCGCGAAGTCCGGCGGGCAGCGGCGGAGGACATACTCGCCCCTCTGGACACCGACCAGCGCAAGGCACTCGGCGGTCTCCTCACCGCCCTGGCCACCGAGTCGGAATGCCGCTGAGGCTTTCGCCTCCCCCGGTGAGTCAGCGCATTCGGCCAGCCCCGATGCCCCGTCAGGGATGACAGAGCGCCCGCTGGCCGGCGGGCCTGCGCACGGTCTCGAAAATCGATTGTGCGGAGGTGGTCCGGAAAGCGAACCTTGCATGGTTTGAACTCTCCACCGAGCCAACCAAGCCTTGGGACGTCATGCAGATCAGCGATCTTCCCTATCCGGATCCTGGGCTACCGGATACTCGGTCCGGTCCCCGCCTTCTGCTGTGGCTCGGCCGCAACCAGCTCGGCATGCAACTGCGCAGCTTGGCCTGGGGCCTCCTCCACCACTGCGGCATCGCCGGCCTCCCCTTCGCCGTGGGCGCCGGCGTCAGCGCCGCCGTCGAGCGCGACGGAGGGCGACTGGCCTGGGTCAGCGCCTTGATCGTGGCGCTCGGTGCCGCTATCGCGATCGGTGAGACCATGCTGCACCGCACCGCCGTGACCAACTGGATCACCGCTGCGGCCCGCGTACAGCAGTTGCTCGCCCGCAAGGCCGCCGAACTCGGCTCGGTGCTGACCCGGCGGGTCGCCGCCGGCGAGGTCGTCGCGGTTTCCACCGGGGACGTGGAGAAGATCGGCTGGTTCGTTGAAGCAGTCTCTCGTTTCCTGGCCGCCTTCGTGTCCGTGGTGATCATCTGTACGGCACTCCTGCTGTACGTACCCGCATTGGGGATGATCGTCGCCATCGGCGTTCCCGTACTGGCGCTGGCCGTACTTCCCCTCCTCCCCAAGGCCACCCACCGCGCCGACCTGCAGCGTGAGAAGGCGGGCAGGGCCACCGAACTCGCCTCCGACACCGTGGCGGGCCTGCGGGTACTCCGTGGGATCGGAGGCGAGGAGCTGTTCCTCGGACGTTACCGCGCGGCCTCACAGGAAGTCCGGGAGGCAGCCGTGCGCAGCGCCCGCATGTGGGCGCTGATCTCCGCGGTCCAGGTGCTCCTGCCGGGCCTGCTGATGATCACGGTGGTTTGGTACGGGGCGACTGTCGCCCTCCAGGGTCGGATCACGGTGGGTGAACTCGTCGCCGTCTACAGCGCGGTGGCGCTGATGATGTACCCGATGCGCCACTTCGAGGAGATCGCCATGGCGTACTCCTTCTCTCGCCCCTCCGCGCAACGCGCCGCCCGGGTCCTGGCGTTGTCCCGCAGCGCGGCGGCCAGCCCGGGGCGCCCCGCGCACGGCTGTGAGGTACCTGACGGCGACCTGTACGACCCCGTCACCGGGCTGTCGGCGCCCTCCGGGCTGTTCACCGCCGTGGTGTGCGGCGATCCGGACCTCGCTGGGGAGACTGCGAGCAGGCTCGGCGGGCATGCCGAGCCCGCCGCCACGGGCACGCAAGCAGAGTCGGTACGGCTGGGCGGCGTCGCGCTGGACTCGCTGACGCTACGAAGTGCACGCTCGTTGGTCCTCGTCCAGGACAAGGACCCGGTTCTCCTCTCCGGGACCCTGCGCGAACTCTTCGAGGTGCCCTCCTCCGGGGCGGTGGACGCCACGACCGCACTGGATGCCGCGCAGTGCGGCGACGTACTCGACGCGATCTTGCAGTCGGCTGCGGAAGGCGTCACCGACCCGCTGGACGCACGCATCACCGAGCGTGGACGCTCGTTGTCCGGCGGACAGCGACAGCGACTCGCGCTGGCCCGGTCACTGGTGACAGACCCACAGGTACTGGTTCTGGACGAGCCGACTTCCGCGGTGGACTCGCACACCGAGGCCCGGGTAGCGCAGAGCGTCTCCGCTCTGCGCAAGCAGCGCACCACCGTGGTCTTCACCTCCTCCCCCCTGCTGCTCGATCGCGCGGACAGAGTGGTGTTCGTCCACGAGGCTCGCGCTGTGGCGGCCGGAAGTCATCGCGAGCTCCTACACGATCCCCGATACCGAGCCGTCGTCACACGGGAAACCGAGACCGAGGAGCACCTGGTGAGCCGCCCTTCCTCCCGAACAGGCCCGAAGACGAGCCTGTCCTCGGCCAGCGGAGATCTGCGTGATCGACCCGAGATCGGGGAGTCGGCATGATCGGCGTCGCCCCACCCGCGTACGACCCTGCCGCCCCCGAGGCAGCCACGACTCTGCCCGTGGGCGGTCCGGCCACGGTGCGCAGCTATGTCCGCAGCTTGCTTCGAAGGCATCGGCGGGCCTTCATCCTGCTGGTCTGCGCCAACGCGATCGCGGTGATCGCTTCCATGGTCGGCCCGTACCTGCTGGGCATGGTCGTCGACGATCTGACGCGGGGCGCGCGCGAGCTCCACCTGGGCCGGACGGCGCTGTTCTTCGCAGTCGCGCTGGTCACACAGACGCTGTTCACCCGCCTCATGCGACTGCGGGGGGCGATGCTGGGCGAGGAGATGCTCGCCGATCTGCGCGAAGACTTCCTGGTGCGTTCGGTCGGACTGCCGCCTGGAGTACTGGAACGAGCCGGTACCGGAGATCTCCTGTCGCGGATCACCACCGATGTCGACCGGCTGGCCAACGCGATGCGGGAAGCCGTACCTCAGTTGGCCATCGGCCTGGTGTGGGCGACCCTGCTGTTCGGCGCACTCACCGTGACCGCTCCCCCGCTGGCGTTGGCCGCGCTGGTGGCACTTCCGGTGCTGGTCATCGTTTGCCGCTGGTACTTCAGACGGGCGCCCTCGGCGTACCGTTCGGAGGCCGCCGGGTACGCGGCGGTGGCGGCGATGCTAGCGGAGACGGTGGACGCGGGTGGAACCATCGAGGCGTACCGCCTCGGGGAGCGCCGCGTGGCCCTCTCCGACCGCCGGATCAAGCAGTGGGTCGACTGGGAGCGCTACACCCTTTGGCTCCGCTCGGTGTTGTTCCCCGTCGTCAACGTCACCTACGTGATGATCCTGGGAACCGTTCTCGTCGTCGGTGGGTACGGCGTGCTGGAGGGCTGGCTGAGCGTGGGCCAGCTGACCACCGGCGCCCTTCTGGCGCAGATGATGGTTGACCCCATCGGTTTGATCTTGCGGTGGTACGACGAACTCCAGGTGGCACAGGTTTCCCTGGCCCGGCTCGTGGGCGTCCGTGACATCGAGCCCGACAGCGGTGACGAGCGCCTGGTGCCGCAGGGGCGGACGGTCCGCGCCGAGGGGGTGCGCTTCGGCTATCGCGACGGCGTGGACGTGCTCCACGAGGTGAGCCTCAAGGTGCCGCCGGGCACCCGGGTCGCGCTGGTGGGTCCCTCAGGTGCCGGCAAGTCCACGCTCGGCAGGCTGCTGGCGGGCATCTACGCACCGCGTAGGGGCGCGGTGACTCTGGGGGGCACATCGCTGTCTTCGATGCCCGCCGAAGTGGTGCGCACGCATGTGGCGCTGGTGAACCAGGAGCACCATGTGTTCGTCGGGAGTCTACGCGACAACCTTCGGCTCGCTCGCGCGGACGCCGGGGATCCTGCGTTGTGGGCGGCTCTCGAAGCCGTGGACGCGGACGGCTGGGCCAGGGCCCTGACCAGTGGTCTCGATACGGAGCTGGGCTCGGGTGCCCAGAGCCTCACCCCTGCTCAGGCCCAGCAGATCGCATTGGCTCGGCTGGTGCTGGCGAACCCGCACACCCTGGTGCTGGACGAGGCGACCTCGTTGCTGGATCCGCGGGCGGCACGACATCTGGAGCGATCACTGGCGAGAGTGCTGGCGGGGCGCACCGTAGTGGCGATCGCGCACAGGCTGCACACTGCCCACGACGCGGACGTGATCGCGGTCGTGGAGGGGGGAAGGATCAGCGAGCTGGGCAGCCACAAGGAACTCGTCATGGCGGACGGTGCCTACGCCGCGCTGTGGCGCTCCTGGCACGGCTGACCGGCGAGGTGGCCCGCTCCCAGGCGCCGCGGTTTCGCGGTTTCGCGAGCACTTTCCGCGTGATCATGGCGGACAGAAGCGGCGCGGGCACGGTCAGCTGGGCGGCGGCAGGTCCGCAAGGGCGGCGACCTTCTTGCTGTTGTCCACCGCCAGCCGCACCAGGCGCGTGTACTCCGCTTCGGTGAGCGCGACATCGGAGGTGACGATCCGACCGTGGTACTTGCCACGGCTCGGCCCGCCGGCCGGAACTGAGGGGCCGGTGCCGGTGCACGACAGGTCGGTCGACTGGCCCGGCTTGACCAGGACGGCGCCCGAGCAGTCGGCGCCGACCTTCACCGGCGCCCCGTCCCGCTCTATGGTCCACGCGTAGTTCACCTGGACAGGTTCGGAAGCTTCGGAAGCTGCGGTGGAACCGAGGAAGGTGACGGTGGTCCGGGCCTTGAAGATGCAGAGGGTCGGGGCGCAATCGCCCTCGTAGTCCGTGAGGATCTGGGTGGTCACGCGGATCCGCGGGTTGACCGCTACGTGGGTCATGGTGAGCTTCGACTGGAAGTCGGCGGAGAACCGCTTCACCTCCAGCCGGGACATCGCCTTGATGGTGAGGACGGTCGATCCGCCTGGGAAGCTGATGCGATCGACGAAGCGAGCGCCTCCCACCCGTTCTTGCCCCAGACAGAAGGTCATGGAGTCGCCACGGACGGGGGTGCAGGTGTGATCGCCTGTGCTTACCGCCTCGCCGACGGTGATCTCCTCGTCGGGGACCTTCTCCAGCAGCAGGGCTTTCGCCAGCGCCGGAGGTGTCAGGGCCGTGGCCAGGTCTTGAGAGAAGAGCAGGCCCGGCCCGACCAGGCGGGGTTGTTCCGCCAACAGCTCGGACTTGTCGGCCATACCGATCGACCGCCATGCTTCAGCGTTTCCCCTCAGGAAGGACTTGCCCGCTATGGCGACGAAGTCGAGCGCGGGGCTCTCGGGCATCGTCAACGTACCGAGTGCGTCACCGGGGTTACTGACGACCAGGTCCAAGCGGGCTTCGCCTTGACCCTTGACGTCGATGGTGCCCGCGTAGTGCAGAGCCGGGGCGTCGCGCAACAACGCCGCGGAGCGGGCCAGGTCGGAGCGCACGGAGGACGGGGGGCCGCCCGGCCCCCCGGCTCTGATGGCCCACAGGAGCAGCCCGACGGTGGCGAGGGCCAGTGCGCCCAGCGCGATGAGTACGGCACGCTGCCATGACCGACCACGCCGGGGTGACTGTTCGCCGGCGTTCTCCTCATGTCCGTCGTCGCCTTCGCCCACGGCGGGCGGCAGCGGCTGTCCCGGAGGGACGGGTCGCGCAGGGTCGTCCGTCATCCTCCCCCACCGACCTTCCCGCTGCGCGGAGTGAGGCAGGTGACGGGAATGATCGTGGGATAGGTGTAGGACTCCTTCGCCACGACCTTGCCGTCGATGACGATACGGCAGGTGGTGGTGCCGGTGCCCGCGATGTCCTCGCGCTTGGGTATGGACCCCGTGGTGCAGGAGTCGCCCCCGGTCGCACGGCCGATACAGCCAGTCCCGTTGGCCGACAGGGATATCCACGGGTTCTTGCCGGCCACGGTGAGTGTGACCTTCCAGGGGGATTCCGCCGACAGCTCCCCCTCGCCCTCCGCCCCGATCGCGATGATCCCCTGTGGTCCGGTAGCCGAACCGAAGTAGTTGATCGCTATCGGCCTGCCGTAGTCGGAGGTAGCCTCCAGTACGACGGTGTGGTGCTCACCGGCTTCCTCGGTCTTGGGTCTGTCGCTGCTGTCGCTGCCGCAGGCGGTCAGCGCGAGTGCTGAGCTCAGCCCGAACATCGCGACCCGTCCGGCCGCGCCGCGTAATCGCCGCCTGCGTTTCCTGGCGGTTCCCCCCTCGTTCAGCATGGTGCGACTGTAGAGGCGATTGCTGAAAGAGACCACGGTTCCATCCGATTGTCACGCACCTGCCATAGCGGCCGGTAGCTCCTCACGACTTGTTCACGACGCTTTGGATCGGATCGCACCCGTCTCGGCAAGCCAGTAGAACATCGCACCCGCCGAATCGACGGCGAACTGGTGAGCCCTTGTGGCGACTCGGGCAGTCGCAACGCTCGGCTGAGCGGCAAGACCTCGGCACGCGGTGGCCAACTGCTGATAGTGGACGAGCGTTTGTGACCACACCCGTTGTCCGGCCGGGTCGGGGACGGTGAAGTAGGCACCGGCTCGCTCCGTCGCCCGGGCCAGGCCGTCGCACGCGGCGCCCATCTTGCTCATCTCCCTGAGGAACTGCGCGTCGGAAGTGGTCTTCGCCACGGCCTTGAACACGGCGGTGTAGTCCCGCTCCGCCTTGGAGAGCGCCTGAATGTGGGTCAGGCCCCCGACAGCTGCCCACGCTTGGCCCTGGATCCGCGCCATCGGCGCCGAAGGGGCCTGCGTCGACTGATCCAGCATTTGCTCCGGCGGCCGGGAAAGCCGAGTGGTCGGGCCGGACGCCTGGACGGTGAGCACTGTCGTGCCGGCCCCGGCCACGACCAACGCGATGGCCACCACTCGGGCACCACGCTGCCGCCCCCGGCTCAGTGGCCGTTCCGCAGTGGACGGCGTTGCCGGGTGCCTCCCGATTCGGCCGATCCCTCGCCAGAGCAGCCTGGCGCCACGGCCAGCGAAGGCGGACAGGCCGGCCACCAGCGTCCCCAGGGCCAGAACATAGGCCAGCTCGATCCTCACCAGGGGCCAGGCCGCGTCCGGCCACCATCTGCACGTGGTGGTCATGGTGTTGAGCGGACCGAGGCAGCCGTCCGTACTCATCAGGAGGTAGGTGCCCCCCGCGCCGAGCAGCGCGGTGATACCCGCCACGATCAGCCCAGCCAACAGCCACGCCGAGTCCGTCACCGCGGCGACGACCGCGGCCGTCAGTGCCATCGCCCCACAGATCACCAGGACGGGCCACATCAGGTGCACGAGTTGGAACGGGCCCGACATGCGCACGGCCGCCGGGTCCGGTGTATGCATGTGGGCCAGCGCAAACGCCAGCCCTGCCCAGCAGACGAGTCCGCCGGCCAGCCCGGCAGCCAGCAGTCGGCTAGGCCCGGACGGGTGCGGGGCCAGGGGTGAACCGTTGTCCGGCAGCACTGCAAGCCATTTCGGGCGGCGCACCGAAGGGCGAGTGGCCAGCGTGAGCAGCGGAAGCATCCAGAGGAGGACCCCGGCCCACCACAGACTCTCGGTGGAGGCGACGGTGCCCGGAAGGACGCCCACCACCGCGATGACTTCAAGCAACGGGCCGATGTGCGGGGGAGGCAGACCGGGCAGACCGTACGAGCCGAGGAGCCCAGCCGTGGTGTAGGGCCACCCGTCGGTCAGGAACTCGCCCTGTCCGTACCACCAGGACAGCACGGAGGCGAGTGCGAGCGAGGGCGCTGCCAGGCCCACGAACACAGCCGGGCCAAGGGAGCGCCCCCGCCAGGACCTGAGCGACCACCCGGCATACTGCCCGGTCCACGTCATCACCAGGACCAGCGCGGCCACGAGGATCACAAGTGCTTCGGGATGCGCTGGCAGCCAGTGGTTATACGCGGCCTGCGGGCCGGTCAACTCGCCCACCAGGATGCCGGATCCGAGCCACAGCCCGACGGGCCATCCCGGTGGGGCCGGTCGTCGCGTGAGGAGGGCGTACAGCACGGCACGCCAGAGCGCGACGCCGCCGATGCCCACCACGACCCCCGCGACGAGCACCGCCTTTGCCGGTAGGGCACCGTATGGCAGGAGAGTACCCAGATGCCAGGCGAGGATGTCGGCGGCGAGGCCGGTGAGGAACAGGGGTAACCCGTCGAGCGCGAACAGCGCCTTCGGGTCGGTCAGTGATGTGCGGCGCAGCGCCCATGACGGGTGCGCGCGCCAGAGCTCGACGAACCCGGTGGACAGCCTCGGCCACACACCGGAGCGCTGCCGAGCGGGGACCTCCCACGGCTCCCGGCTCGTGCCCCAGCGTGCTGCCATCCGGTCGGCGTAGATCTCACGGTTGCGCAAGATCCCCGCGCGGGTGAGGTAGACCGCCAGCACGATCAGGCCACCGAGGACCACGTTGTGCGTGTTGAAGGGGGCGAACGTGCCCCGGGCGTCCGGGGTACCGGTGAAGAAGAGGATGTTCAGGCCCGCAGCTGCCCAGGGAAGCAGGACCAGCACGAAGAACACCCGCCACAAGGCAATGGTGGCATAGGTGATTCCGATGTCCCCGTTGCGCAGGTGCGCGAGCTCGTGCAGCACCACGGCGCGGAACCGGTCGCGTTGCGTGCCGCTCGTGGCGACCAGAGCGCCGTCGAGGCAGACCGTGGGCGCGCGCCAGCGGCCGAACGTGACAGCGCTGGCCGTAGACGCCGCCGGGTCGACGACGAAACGGGGTGGGCGGCTGAGCCCGGCGACGGCCACCAACTCGTCGAGCAGCGGTCGCAGCTCGCCGTGCACGTCCATCGCGTCCACGGGTACGACCTTGGAGCGCCTCGTCCGCCACACCGGCAGGAGCCAGTACACCGCGAGGGCCGCGACGATCGCCCCGGCGCCCACGCCGAGCGACACTCCGCCGAACTCCTGACGGTACTGCGCCACGCATGTCTTGAACGCGGACGCGTTCTGGGTGTACTGCACGAAACTGGCGTTCATGGACGCACTGGGGTCAAGGCCTGCCGCCAGCCAGCAGCCCACCTCCTTGTCGGCCTTCTCGCTCGATGCGAGGAAATGCCAGACGGTCCGGGGGACCATGCTCGCGCCCGCCGCGGCCAACAACAGCAGGAGCAGCACGAAGCGCAATGTCGTGCCGGCGGCGAGCACCCGCTCGTCGAGCGGTGGGGAGGCAGGCCGTTCCCCCGCCTCCGGATCGGCATCGGCGGGCGCGGCGACCATCACGCCTCGCTACCGGCCGGACCGGTTGGGTCGGTTGAGCCACTTGGGCTGTCCGGACCGCCCGGCCCAGGCTCGCGGTCCTCCGGGCCGGCCAGCGCCAACCTGGCCACCACCGCGTCGGCGATCGTCAACGCGCGCTCCTGCCCCAGGCCTCGCTGCACAGCCATTTCCAGCACTGACTTCCTTACGTCGGCCAGCTGTTCGCGAGTCAGCGCAGGAACCATCACTGGTCCGTCAGACTTGCGCAGGAGCTTGCGCAGCACGGACCCCGCCCGGCTGACCGTGCCGTCCACCGCGGCGCCCACGATCCGCTGCGCCGCCTGGTCCACCGCCAGCCACACCACGGGAGTCACCAGCGCGGCGATCTCACCGAGGCCGAAGCCCAGGGTCTCGCGACGCCGGCTACGGCCGCTCAGGCGCCGTACGACCCTCGCGTCGTCGAACCCGGACAACCCTGCCACCAACGGCAGTTCCTCCGGGGCCACCTCGGCAACCACGTCACGAACCACGTCGCGTACCCGCCCTTGCGACGTGTCCCTCTGGCCGCCGGACCGAGCTGCTTGGGAACCCATGCCACCCCCGTGATCAGTTCCGGTGCGCCCAGGCCAACCAGCGCACCGGCTCTCACCCTGACCGAACGGGCCACCACGGAGCAAGACCCGACAGTGATGCCGCGCCAGCGCCGGAGGGGAACACAGGTCCCCCACCCTCAGGTGGTGGTTCCGCTCCCTTCCAGGGGCCCGAGGGTCGAGCACGACCTCGCGTCACGACACTCCCAGCTCACCACCGCCCCGGCGAGCAGTCGGAATATGGCCGGTGATCGCCGGTCGGCCATCCAGCACTCCGCCCGACCTCGCAAGCTCACCCGAGGAGGCCCGAACCACCTGTGGAGGCAGTCGCTGTCGTTCCACCCGCCCGATCCAGAGTCCGCTACCGACAGCCCGGCAGGCGCCCTGCCCAACGACCCTCCGGCAAGCACCCCCGGACCTTGAGAGGGCGGGCCTCAGATGAAGTTCAAGGCGGCGGCCCCGCCGACACCTCCAAGGACCATGAACGCCGGCATCAGAACCTTCAGCTCCACCCAGCTGCCAGCGCGAAAACGCATGGACTTCGGAGGGCCGAGCGGGTACCAACGCTTGCCTGCGATGGGGATCGGCCAAAGGATCGGGCAGCCCGAGACCGTCAAGGAATCGCCGATGTCGTGGACGAGGGCGCCGAGCACGATCGGCAGCCCCAACCAGAGGTACTCCTGTCCGGGCGAGGTGAACAGCCAGCTCGCCCCCTTGCCCGGCTCGTCGAGCACGCCGGCCAGGATCCAGGCGCTGGTAGCGCCCAGCAGCCAGACGAGGATGTCACTGGAGACCCGCGCTGCCCGCCACAGGAGACCTTCCACGGCAAGGACGAGGTGCACGAAGAGAATCGCCAGTACACCCCAGCGTTCGGCCGTCACCGCGAGAGCAGAAGCGCCGCCGCCGATGAGTGCGGCCCACAGCCAGGTGTGAGTCAGGGTTCGGTGCCCGCCGGAGCGCCGGGGATCGCGTGAGGAACGAGTCGCCTTGTACACAGCATAGGAAATCTTGTCGACGATCTCGCAGAGCCCGCGCGACAAGGGACCGAAGGCCCGCGAGATGGTGGCGGACTTGTGGTCCAGATCAGGGGCGAGCGCGGCGCCGGCGCATATCAGGGCGCCGATGACCAGGACCGGCCAGGGCATCGCATGGCCCGCGGCAGCGGTGGCAGCTCCCACCCCCAGCCATGCTGCCGCCCCAGAGAGTGAGTGCGCCGGTCCCATCATCGTCGTTCCCGCCCCATTGCTGTTGTGGTGGGACCCGTTCGACTGCATCTCCAGGGCCCGGTGGACGGCACAGCGTATCGTTTGTGATCTTCTTAGCGTCCGCCGGTTCCCTCTTGCGGGCGGAAGCCAGGCAAGATGGTGTGGTGACCCTCATTGACCAGCTGCCGCCCAACGCCGACCCCGACGCTCTCTTCGACGCTTTTTCCTCGTGGGCGCAGGACCAGGGCATCTCCCTGTATCCAGCTCAGGAGGAGGCACTGATCGAGGTCGTCTCTGGTGCGAATGTGATCCTGTCCACTCCCACGGGTTCCGGAAAGAGCCTGGTGGCGGCGGGGGCGCATTTCACCGCGCTGGCACAGGACAAGGTCACTTTCTACACCGCGCCCATCAAGGCGCTGGTCTCGGAGAAGTTCTTCGATCTGTGCAAGCTGTTCGGCACGGAGAACGTCGGCATGCTCACCGGGGATGCCTCCGTGAACGCAGACGCACCGGTGATCTGCTGTACGGCCGAGGTGCTGGCGTCCATCGCGCTCAGGGACGGCAAGGACGCCGACATCGGCCAGGTCGTGATGGACGAGTTCCATTTCTATGCCGAACCGGATCGAGGCTGGGCCTGGCAGATCCCGCTGCTGGAGCTCCCCCAGGCCCAGTTCGTCTTGATGTCTGCGACGTTGGGGGACGTTTCCCGCTTCGAGGAGGACCTGACGCGGCGCACCGGTCGCCCCACTTCGGTGGTGCGCTCGGCCACCCGGCCGGTACCGCTGTCGTACGAGTACGTCACGACCCCCATCACCGAAACGATCACTGAACTGCTGGAGATCAGGCAGGCGCCGGTCTATATCGTGCACTTCACCCAGGCCCAGGCGGTCGAACGGGCACAGTCGTTGATGAGCATCAATATGTGCACGCGGGAGGAGAAGGACCGGATCGCCGAGTTGATCGGCAACTTCCGCTTCACCACCAAGTTCGGTCGGAACCTCTCCCGCTACGTTCGGCACGGCATCGGGGTACACCATGCCGGCATGCTCCCGAAGTACCGGAGGCTGGTGGAGAAGCTCGCCCAGGCCGGACTGCTGAAGGTGATCTGCGGTACCGACACCCTGGGAGTGGGCGTCAACGTCCCCATCCGCACGGTGCTGTTCACGGCCCTCACCAAGTACGACGGCGCCCGGGTGCGGACCCTGCGCGCTCGCGAGTTCCACCAGATCGCAGGCCGGGCGGGGCGTGCCGGATTCGACACGGCCGGCTTCGTGGTGGCGCAGGCACCCGAACACGTCATCGAGAACGAGAAGGCGTTGGCCAAGGCCGGTGACGACCCCAAGAAGCGTCGCAAGGTGGTTCGAAAGAAGGCTCCCGAGGGCTTCGTCGCATGGTCCGACACGACCTTCGAGAAGCTCATCGCCGCCGAGCCTGAGCAACTGACCTCCCGTTTCAAGGTCACCAACATCATGCTGCTCTCGGTGATCGCGCGTCCGGGGGACGCCTTCACCGCGATGCGCAGGCTGCTTGAGGACAACCACGAGCCGCGTAAGAACCAGTTGCGGCACATCCGGCGCGCCATCGCGATCTACCGCTCCCTCTTGGACGGTGGAGTGGTGGAGCAGTTGGATTCCCCTGACGCCGAGGGCCGCCGAATCCGCCTGACCGTGGACCTACAGCAGGACTTCGCCCTCAACCAGCCGCTGTCGACCTTCGCGCTCGCCAGCTTCGACCTGCTGGACCCACAGTCGCCCTCCTACGCACTGGACATGGTCTCCGTCGTGGAGTCCACCCTGGACGACCCTCGACAGATCCTGGCGGCCCAGCAGAACAAGGCCCGTGGCGAAGCGGTGTCCGCGATGAAGGCGGATGGCATCGAGTACGAGGAGCGCATGGAACGCCTCCAGGAGGTCTCGTACCCCAAGCCTCTTGAGGAACTGCTCCTCCACGCTTACGAGGTCTACCGAAGGAGCCACCCGTGGGTAGGTGATCATCCGGTGTCCCCGAAGTCCATTATTCGGGACATGTACGAGCGTGCGCTGACCTTCACCGAGTTCACCTCGGTCTATGAGCTGGCCCGCACCGAGGGGATCGTCCTGCGCTATCTCGCCAGCGCCTACAAGGCGCTGGACCACACGATCCCCGACGACCTGAAGTCGGAGGATCTGGAGGACCTGATCGCTTGGCTGGGCGAGATGGTGCGCCAGGTCGACTCCAGCCTGTTGGACGAGTGGGAGCAGCTCGCCAATCCCGAGGTGGAGACGGCGGAGGAGGCACAGGAGAAGGCCGACCAGGTCCGGCCGGTCACTTCGAACGCCCGCGCCTTCCGGGTACTGGTGCGCAACGCCATGTTCCGCCGCGTGGAGCTCGCGGCACTGGACCATGTGGCGGAGCTCGGCGCGTTGGACGGCGAGTCCGGTTGGGACGAAGACGCCTGGGGTGGAGCCATGGACGCCTACTGGGAGGAGTACGAGGACCTGGGCACCGGTCCCGATGCCCGCGGTCCGAAGCTGCTGATGATCGAAGAGGACGCGCAGCACGGTCTGTGGCGCGTGCGCCAGACCTTCGCCGACCCGAAGGGTGACCACGACTGGGGCATCAGCGCCGAGGTCGATCTTGCAGCCTCCGACGAGGAGGGCCGTGCGGTGGTACGGGTCACCTCGGTCGGACAGATGTGAGGATCCCCTGGAATCCGACCGGAGCGCAGACGCCTTCATGACGAACCCCGCCGAACGGCTGGTGGACCTGCTCGACCTGGAGCAGATCGAAGTCAACATCTTCCGTGGGCTGAGCCCGCAGGAGTCCCTCCAGAGGGTCTTCGGCGGGCAGGTCGCCGGGCAAGCGCTCGTGGCCGCCGGACGTACCGCCGAGGGCGACCGACCGGTGCACTCGCTGCACGCGTACTTCCTGCGCCCGGGAATCCCGGGGACGCCGATCGTGTACCAGGTGGAGCGGGTCCGCGACGGTAGGTCCTTCACCACCCGGCGGGTGACGGCCGTGCAGAAGGGTCGCACGATCTTCAATCTCACCGCGTCCTTCCACCAGTCCGAGCACGGCAGCATCGAGCACCAGTTGCCGCCCCGTGCGGACTTTCCGCACCCCGACTCACTGCCCAAGCTCGTCGACGAGGTACGCGAGCATCTAGGCACGCTGCCGGAGTCGCTGGAGCGGATGGCTCGTCGCCAACCCTTCGACATCCGCTACACCGACCGCCTGCGCTGGGGCGCCGAGGAACTCAAGGGAGCTGACCCGCGCAGCGCCGTGTGGATGCGAGCTGTGGGACCGCTGGGCGATGACCCGCTGGTGCATACCTGCGCTCTTACCTACGCGAGCGATATGACCCTGCTCGACGCGGTGCGCATTCCCGTAGAACCGCTGTGGGGCATGCGCGGTTTCGATATGGCGTCCCTGGACCACGCCATGTGGTTCCACCGGCCCTTCCGTGCCGATCAGTGGTTTCTCTACGACCAGGAGTCTCCGATCGCTACAGGTGGCCGCGGCTTGGCCCAGGGCCGCATCTATGACATCGAAGGTAGGCTCCTGGTCTCCGTGGTCCAGGAGGGCCTGTTCCGCCCGTACCGATCTCAGAAGGACTGACCCTCGCGTGTCCTCCGTCTCTCCTTGCCCTTGCGGGCTCCCCGCCAGCTACCAGAGTTGCTGCGCGCGCTTTCACTCCGGGGCGGTCCTGGCGCCAACCGCCGAACTGTTGATGCGAGCTCGCTTCACCGCTTTCGCGGTGGGCGATGCCGGCTATCTCTTGAAGTCCTGGCATCCGGACACCCGTCCCCGGAATCTCACACTCGACGCGGACCAGCACTGGGTACGACTGGAAATCCTGGGATCGCTCAACGGCGGCCTGTTTGAGGTGGAAGGTTCGGTGGAGTTCCGCGCCCACTACCGCGAAGGTGGGCACAGCGGATCCTTGCAGGAGAACAGCCGCTTCGTCCGTGAGAACGGAGCATGGCTGTACGTGGGCCCACTCTCCCCCGTCGTCATTGACTGAAACCGCAGACCGGGCGGAGGTCCTGCGATCGGCGCCTTCCATAGCTCGCGCCCGAGGACAGGGGCCGAATGGACGTCTCTGGGGCGCCCCGCCCCTCAGGCCCGCTCCGGTACGTCCCCGAGAGCTCTCGGTACCCCATGCGCAACACTTGCCGAGGATCAACCCCCGCCTGCCGACGTGCCACCGCCTCATTACGTTCCCCCGTCTCTGCGAGCCGCACCCACAGAACGTAACGCAAAGTGACGGATCGTGTCAGCCGGTATCGCGCGCCTGTGGATAACTCACGGCCGACCACCCTTACCTGACTGCCGGGCCGCTACGCCCAGGTGCTCTCCCACACGGTTGACCAGCAGTGTCATCTCGTATGCGACCTGTCCGATGTCCGCCTCGGCGTCACTGAGAACACAGAGGCAGCTGCCGTTGCCGGCGGCGGTGACGAAGAGCACCCCTTCGTCGAACTCCACCATCGTCTGGCGTACCTCCCCCATCTGGAAGTAGCGACCAGAGCCCTTGGCCAGGCTATGCAAACCGGCTGATACCGCCGCCAGGTGCTCCGCATCCTCGCGTTCGAGGCCGCCACTGGCCCCCGTCACGAGCCCGTCGTTCGAAAGAACCAGCACGTGTCGAATCTCGTTCACCCTGCGGGTCAGGTCGTCGAGTAGCCAGTCGAGCTGCTTGTCGAGCGTCATCGTCCCCCCTCATACCGTTCCGCAAGCCTTCACCACCGCTCGCTTTCGGGCAAGAAGGATGTGCTCATGGCCAAGAGAATGACTGAAGAAGAGTGGCGGACCTTCGTCTCCCACTCCACCCGCACCGGCAAGCTGTCAACCGTCAGCGCGGACGGCAGCCCGCACATCGCTCCCATCTGGTTCGTCCTGGACGGGAACTCCTTCGTTTTCAACACGTCCAGGACGACCGCCAAGGGGCGAAACCTCCTGCGGGACGGCAGAGTGGCGCTCTGCGTGGATGACGACCGCCCGCCGTTCTCGTTCGTCATCCTGCAGGGCCGAGCAGAGGTCAGCGAAGACCCCGCCGAGCTGCGGCACTGGGCCACCCGGATCGGTGGACGCTACATGGGTGAGGAACGGGCCCGGGAGTTCGGGGAACGCAACGGCGTTCCGGGAGAGCTCCTGGTGCGGGTCCCCGTCGAGAAGGTGATCGCCCTGGCAGGGGTCGCGGACTGATCCTGTCGGGCGGACGCGGCGCCCCCGTCCACCTCGCCCCGCCTGCGGGACGCGGGCGCCGCGGCCTGCCTATCCCCCTGCGGAACCGCCCACCGAGTCCAGCAAGCGCGCGGTGTGCATCCGTCCGGCGTACTCGACGAGCCGGACGAGTACTTCCTTCCCGGAGTCCTTCTCCCTCGCGTCGCACAGCACCACAGGGGTGCCCTGGTCGAGGTCAAGGGCTCGCGCGACCTCCTGTGCACCGTACCTTCTCGCGCCCGAGAAGCAGTTCACGGCGACGACGAAGGGAATGCGCCGGTGCTCGAAGTAGTCAACCGCGGGGAAGGAGCCCTCCAAGCGGCGCGTGTCCGCCAACACCACTGCCCCTAGGGCTCCCTGCGACAGTTCGTCCCAGAGAAACCAGAAGCGGTCCTGCCCTGGTGTGCCGAACAGGTAGAGCGAGAGGCCCGACCTGATGGTTATCCGTCCGAAGTCCATGGCCACCGTGGTCGTGGTCTTCTGCCTGACGCCGCCTGTATCGTCCACCGACTCCCCTGCTTCACTGAGGAGTTCTTCCGTGCGTAGGGGGCGAATCTCACTGACCGCACCAACGAGGGTGGTCTTCCCCGCCCCGAAGCCACCCGCCACCAAGATCTTCAACGCGAGGGCCGTCGAATCTCCGTCCGTAACCGTGCTCTGCCTCATCACAACGCTCTCAATCCTTTGATGACTTCACGCAGGACGCCTTCATCGGGCAACTGCGCGACCGGTACCGGGCGACCGACCCGGATGTGCCCCACTTCCAGCAGATCGCCCAGCAACACTCTGACGACACCGACCGGAAGACCGACATCGGCGGCGAGTTCGGCGACGGACTGGGGCTCAGAACGGCAGAGCTCGATCAGAGCTCGGTGTTCGGGGCCGAGGCATGCCTGCGAATCCGCATCCGTGGCGCCCCCCACAAGGCCGACAAGTGCGATGAGGTCGAAGTGCACACCCCGCGGTCCGGGAGCGGTCCGCCCGCCCGTCACGGCATAAGGACGCACCAGCGGTCCCGCTTCCGTGTCGTACCACTTCTGCGTCCACTGCACCCGGACTCCGCTTCCGGCTGCCCTCACGCCTTCACCCTGGGTGAGGTGCGGAGGTGCTCACCGACCCGCCTGACCAGCCTGGCCATCTCGTAGGCGATGATTCCGATGTCGACACTGGCATCGCTGAGCACCGCCAGAGCGGATCCGTCCCCCGCAGCCGCGACGAAGAGGAACGCCTCGTCCATCTCCACCAGCGTCTGGCGCACGGCGCCGGCACCGAAATGCCGGCCGGCACCCTTGGCCAGGCTGTGGAATCCGGAGGCGACGGCCGCGAGACGCTCTGCGTCCTCACGGCCAAGTGCGGTTGAGGCACCCACCGCCAGTCCGTCGTTGGACAGGATGACCGCATGACGCACTTCAGCTACCCGAACCACCAAGTCATCAAGCAGCCAACCCAGTTCGCCGGAACACCGCACCGTGCCGGTGCTGTGGCGCTCGCTCATCGGTGGTCCTTAAGAATGTGAGGCGGTCCGGGAGGACCGGGTGTGGCTGATGCGGTGGTTGCCTGAAATGGCTCTAGGAGAATGGCCGCCCGGTCCTTCGGGGCGCTCCGGCTGCTGATGGGGAACCGTGGGCATCGCTGGTTAAGGAACTGTTGGCGGAGTGCTCCTCGGACCAAGACAGCGCTGGTCACGGAGGAACAGGAGCGCCGCGGTTGACCTCGCGGCATGCACGCATATGGGTCGGCGTCGATGCCGGCAAGGGCCACCACTGGGCGGTGGCCGTCGATACCGACGGCGAGACCGTGTTCTCGACGAAGGTGCTCAACGACGAGGCCCAGATCCTGACGCTCGTCGACACGGCTCGGGAGAGGGCTGTCGAAGTCCGGTGGGCGCTGGACATCGCCGGCCGGGCGTTCGCCCCTCTGCTGGCGTTGCTGATCGCCCACGGTCAGCGGGTCGTCTACGTGCCCGGCCGCACCGTCAACCGGATGAGCGGCGCCGACGGCGGCGAGGGCAGGGCCGTCGAGGCCTCCCAGTCCCAGATGACCGCTCTGCCCCGCGAGACCCCGGCCGCAAAGCTGGTACGCGACCTGGCCCACCAGCTCCTGGCCCTGAACGAGCGAATCAAGGACGACGACCGGGAGATCCGCGAGTCCTTCCGCACCGACGAGCGAGCCGAGATCGTCAAGTCCCTGCCCGGCATGGGCCCGATACTCGGCGCCGAGTTCGTCGCCATCGCCGGCGACCTGTCCAGCTACCGCGACGCAGGCCGCCTCGTCTCCCACGCCACACTCGCCCCTGTGCCCCGTGACTCCGACCGCCGCACCGGCAATCACCACCTGCCCAAACGCTACGAACGGCGCCTGCGCTGACTGTTCTACACGCTCGCCCAGTGGGCGATGATGCGGCCGGGCCCATCGCGGGACACCTACCTCAACAAGCGCGGCGAGGGGCTGCTGCACACCCGGGCCCTGCTCTCCCTCGCCCGCCGCCGGATCGACGTGCTCTGGGCGATGCTGCATGACAAGAGACTCTTCAACCCCGCCCCACCGATCACGCAGAGGGCTTGACTTCGTCATTGGGATCCTCCTTCAGTCCTCGCGTCGGCCGCGCCACGGATCCAGCCCGTGCGGTACGCAGCCATCCGGTCTCTTGCCTGCTCCGGGGTCCGGCTGGCTAGACCCTGCTCCAAGTCCTGCTCCTTCCCTGGTGACTTCGCCTCACCGGGCTCGGCACCGGTATCAGGTGCTTGACGTAGCTGCGGAACCAGACTCCTCTGCCGTACACGTCGGGGGAGCTCCGTGGTGGTCGTGGCAACACCGGTCGGGTGCGGTGCGGCCGTCGCGGACGAAACCGTCGTCGTCCGGGAACCGCCCAGCTGCGGCGGGGGCGGGGAGGCGCCGTCGTCAGTCCGTGGGACGGCCGGGCCCTCGGCAGCGGGGTACAGCCGCGAAGGGGTGGAGTCTTGATCCGGTCCCTCTTGCGGGAAAAGGGCAACATCCGGCGGGCAACCCTGCCGTCGAACGGCGCCCTCAGGCACCGGTGCACTGGGCGGGACCGACGTCTGGTCTTGCCCCATCTGCAATAGGGCGGTCGGCAGCAGTACGACGGCAGTGGTACCACCGTAGGGTGACGCGCGAAGGTGCACTTTGATGTCGTGGCGTGCGGAAAGCCGGCTCACCACGAACAGACCAAGTCGGTCACTGTCAAAGAGGTCGAGCCCCTCCGTCTGGCCGATGCGTTGGTTGGCACGTTCCATGCTTTCCCGCCCCATACCCAGGCCACGGTCCTCGACTTCGAGGGCGTATCCGTTGGCGACTGGCTCTCCACACACCCGGACCTTGGTGTGCGGCGGTGAGAACTGCGTCGCGTTCTCGATCAATTCGGCCAGCAGATGAGTGAGGTCGGCCACCGCAGCACCGGCCACAGCTGCCTCGGGCAACCGTCTGACCTCGACCCTCGCGTAGTCCTCGATCTCCGAGACGGCAGCCCGCACGATGGTGGTGAGTCCGACCGGCGTCCGCCAGGCCCTTCCGGGAGCCGCCCCGGAGAGAATGATCAGGCTCTCGGCATGGCGGCGCATCCTGGTGGTGAGGTGGTCGAGCCTGAAGAGGTCTCCCAGCTCATCGGGGTCATCCGCGCGCCTCTCCATGGCATCGAGCAGGTTCAACTGGCGGTGCACGAGTACCTGGCTGCGACGCGCCAGGTTGACGAATACACCGGACACCCCGTTGGCCAGCTCCGCACGCTCCACGGCGGCATCGAGTGCGGCCCGGTGCACCGTGGCCAGGGCTTCGCCGACCTGAGCGATCTCCCCCCCGCCCGGTGGTGGCGACGCGACCTCCGCGGCGACTTCGACGTCCTTGCCCTCGCGCAGGCGCCGCATGGCATCGGGTAGCTTTCGGCGCGCCACGTCCAGGGCGCAATCACGCAAGGAGACCAGCTCTGCGACGAGCGCCCTGCCGATCCGAACCGAGATGAACAGTGAGGCCGCGACGGCCGCGAGCCCCAGCACCACCGCGGCGCCAGCCGTGGTGAGCAGACCTCGGGCCAAAGGATGCGCACGCCGGGCCCCCTCCGTACGCGCCGCCCCGGCAATGTCACCCATGGCATTGCTGATGGCACCGTGCGCGCTGTCCCAGGCATCTGCCGGAACGTTGCTCAGCGCCCGTCGACCGGACGAAGCGGCCACCACGGCGTCCTCGGCTTCGACCAGCGCGGCGTAGCTCCCCCGGCTGGTGACGGCCTGCCAGTCACCTTGCTGTCTGTCGGGTAGATCAGCTGACGCTGTGTCGCTCAGCGTGCGGCGCAGCTCCACGGTGCCGATGAAACGGCGCAGTTGTGAGGGACGGAGGCCTTGGCCGAGATAGCCTGCCGAAAGCAGGGCATCCTCACGGGAGAGCATCTCCGCCGCTCGCTCGAATTCCAATAGTGCTCTTGCGTCGACACCGAGCTCCGGGTCCCAGCCCCCCGACAGTGCAGCGCCGACTGCGAACCCCACCCCGATGGCTTGTGTGTACCGCTCGTAGACGATCTCCGAGTCCGTACGTCGAGCGGTGATGTCCTCACGCAGGGGGGCCAGGGAGTCGGCGGTGGCGACGAAGTCCCGAAGTCGGCTCGCCACCTCCGGTGCAGAGCTGCCGTACTGGCCCATCGCCCGACCAGCGCTGGTCCGGAGTTCCGCAACAGCCGTGCCGCTCCGCAGGCCCTGTTGTTCGAGTTCCGCACCGCGCCCGACATCGGGTGCGGTCGCATAACGGACGGCGGCCCGGCGCTCGGCCTGGAGCTCGACGATGACACGCCCGACGGGGCCCCGCACCTGCGCGTCGAGATCATGCAGGCGGTTCAGTTGGCCGACGTCCTGCGCGGTTCCAGCGGCAGCCAGCGTCCACAGACAAAGGAGCGAGAGTATCGGAACCACCAGCAGTGAGATGATCTTCGCTCGTACCGTGCGGGGCTTCAGCCTGCTGCGCAGGACAGGCACCACGGCCACCATGGGCCCTGAGCCCTCGGGACCGAGGTCAGCGGACCTGGGCAGGCCCGTGCATTCGTCTCGCGCGGGTGGGCCGGCGTGCGCACGGCGACCGCGTGGCGGGGGCGCGGACGTCCGCCCACCCGGGGCCGGGTCCAGCGTTCGACGGGTTGTACGCATGGACTCCTCGTTCTGGTCTTGGACGTCGATAGGCGAGGTCAGGCGCTCGACACGGTCAGGAACCGACAATGTCCATGTCACATGGCATTCGAGCCGACAAGCCCACATCTCTCTTCGATCCGAGCGACTTGGGCCGTCGCCACTTCGCGACCGGACCGAAACGCAAGCGCGACCGCCCTCGTTCCGCCTCCTCGACCTGCCCCGCGCCCCCGAGCGGGGAGCGCCCTGCCCCGCCAACGGCCGCGCCGAAGGAGGTCACGGGATCCGGGTGCTCCATGGCCCCGGAACGTTAGTCCGGCGGAGGGCGCACCTAGGGGGCGCATTTCGAAAGCTGCCGAATATGACAGGAAGGCGGCTTCCATCGATCACCTTGCGTATCGATTCCTCCACTCACTGCATGACTTCGCGTGCGAGAAGATGAAGCCATGGGTGACGACAGAGCAAGGGTCCAGGAGTTCTTCGGCACACGGGCCGCGGATTGGGACGCGCGTTTCCCCGAGGACGAAGGGCGCTACGAAGAAGCCGTGGCCGATCTCGATCTTCGTGCCGGCGACCGTGTCCTCGACGCGGGTTGCGGCACCGGGCGGGCCCTTCCCGCCCTCCGCTCAGCCGTAGGGCCGAAAGGGCTCGTCATCGGCCTCGACCTCACCCCGGACATGCTGCACGCGGCAGCCCGAGCGGCCCGCGGCCAGGTCGGATTCCTGCTGCTGGGCGATGTCGCGGAGCTGCCGCTGCGAACCGGGTCAATCGATCTCGTCTTCGCGGCCGGCCTGCTCTCGCATCTTCACGCACCCGAGGCAGACCTACGGGAACTCTCCCGCGTAGTGCGGCCTGGTGGTCGCCTGGCCCTTTTCCATCCCATCGGCCGGGCAGCACTGGCGGCCCGGCACGGCCGCCGGCTCACGCCAGAGGACCTGCGCGCCGAGCAGAACCTACGGGAGGTGCTGCGCGCCGCCGGCTGGCTCTTGACCGCCTACACCGACCAGGACACCCGCTTCCTCGCTCTGGCGACGCGCCAGGACTGATCTGCTGTCAACACCTCTTATTCGTCTGTAGAGTTTCCCGGATGCTGCCGAGCCTGAGCACTCGCCGGACGGCCCCGTGATCGCCTCAAGCCATCAGTCGTCGTTCGGAGCAAGCGGTTCCACCCGGAGTCGTCCGTGCGGCACAGGACATCCACGGGCCCCTGGCACGGGATGCGTACCCAAGGCCGACACCGCGTACCCGTTCGGATAGCCCTTGATCTCGGGGTTCTGACGGGCGTAGTGCGGTCGGGAACGTGGCGGGAGCAGCCGTACTGCCCGCCCGCGCAGCCTCAACGCGCCACGCACCGCAAAACGCACGGCCGGGTGGGGGCGCGGATACCGGAAGGCCGCAAGCAGAGGATCGTCGAGCAGAGCCCGGCTCGACGCACGCAACATCGAGGCTAGGGCTGTCGGATACCAGGAGGCCATGAGGTCCATGGTGGCGTCAGCAACCTGCCGCCCCCCTGGGTCCCAGGCGAAGTGCCGCTCCTCGTACGCCTTCAGATACCGTTCGAACTCCTCGAAGGAGGAGGGAACGTCAGCGATCCCCAGGTGACGCCCCAGTGTGGCGTAGTACACGGCCGAAGCCGTCACTTCGGCTTCGCTGAGACGCCGCCAGCCGTAGGAGTCGATCCAACGTCGTGGGATCACCACGAAGGTGCACAGGACATAGCGCATGTCATCGTCGCTGATGTCATAGCTGCGGTGCATCTGGTTGATCCGGCGAATCGCCCTCCGCCCCTGGGAACTGTCGAAACCATGCTCGACCACGGCATCGAGCAGCAGCGCGGTGTCGTCGTAGCGCTTCTGTGAGCGCTCGACGAATTCGTTCGTCTCGGCGAGCAGTCTGCCGATACTCGGTACGGCGTAGGTGCGAAAGAGGGCGAGTTCGAGTGCCCGGGTGTAGTCCCAGGGGAACTCGTAGGTGGCAGTGAGCCGATAGACGGTCAGGAAATCCCCTACCGGGTCCAGCTGTTGGATCTCCTTGAGACGGTCGAAGCGCTGCACCGACAAGCCCCCTTCGCGTAAGGACCTCCACTCTAATGGCAGTTCGAGCCGATCCCACGGTCCTTCATCTCGGTGGGCATGCCGTCGCGGCGGCACTTCCCGGTGTCCCCTGTCGGGGTTTCCCGCGCACCCGCACCCCCCGGCGCGCGGTTGCGGCGCAGTGCCGAGGACGGGATCACCCCGCTTGGGATGCTTGGGGCGATACACCGGGCGCCGAGGTGCCCGCACACGGCGGGTCGTGCGCAGCCGTCTCGCACCCGAAGGTGTTCGTACGCATTCGTTGGCCGGAGCACCGCCTGGAGCAAAACCCTCTGCCGGGAAGCCACCAACAACACCACCACTGTCCCAGGCGAACGCGCCCGTCCTCGCGGCGCCCACGGAAAGCGAACGGCTCGCCGCTCCCAGCGGCCCGCCCGCCACACATCACTTCCCACCAGACCTCGACGGGCAGGTGGGAGACGGTTTAGGGTGCGCCGACGACAAAGAGAACGGAGGGGGCGCGGTGGCCGGACCCCAGCAGGACGACAAGGCCGGCGAGCCGGCCGTGAACCTGCCTGCCCGAGACGAGACGACGGACGGCTTCGCTCCGCGCAGTGCGCCGAACCCGCAGGGCGACCGTTCGCAGCAGGCGACGGAGGACGAGGACGCCTTGTTCGTCCTCACCGCAGTGCTCCTCACACCCGCGCGCTTCCCAGGAGTCCTGGGCGATGATTACCCCCAAGCATGCGCGACCGTGGGTGTACAGCCCCGCCCCGGCGGCTACGGCCTGGTCCTCGGCCAGGACAGCGGCGGGGCGCGCTGGACCGTGGTCGTAGACGATGTGTCGCTGGTCGCCGTCGCCATCGCCTCTTGGGACTGCGGCATGGACTACGACCTTTCGCCGGACGAACGATCGATAGTCATCTCACGGGCCGGATGGCCCCTGGCCCTGACGGTCGCGGCCTCGGGCGTACCCCATCCCCACGACCCCGAGCCGGGCGCGGACGGCTCTGACCTCCCAGCGCTGAGCCCACCGGACAACAGCGCGTGGGGGGCAGCACAGCGCCGCCTGGGCGCGGACGAGATCGCCTTGCAGTGGGCTACCTGGCGCGCTCGGTTCGCCGGGCCTGACGAGGAGCACCCGACAGAGGAACCGAAGATCGAGGACGGACCGGTGGAGGCCGGGTCCTTGCCGGGGCCGCAGGCGCCCTCCCACCCAGAGGCGCCAGAGCAAGGTGAGGGGACGACCCAGGGCGTTGTGAGCGAAGAGAGCAGCACGTACAGCAGCTGGTTCGGGACCTCGCCCATGTCAGCGCAGCGATCCCAACCCAAGCAGGCGCCCTCCGCGGCCCCGGGGCCGCGCCCCACAGCCGAAGATCCCCCCGCGCCGTCCGGAGGCGGCCATGCCGGTGTACGGAAGGCGCTGGCCGATGCCGAGGCATACCTGCAGACTCCGCCGCCGATCGGCCGCATCCGGTCCGCTTTCGCGTCCGGTGACGCCCGTACGCTGCGTGTTGACGGTCCGGGCTGGTCCCTCGTGGCGCGCACCGACGACATCGCGTTCGTCCTCCTCGACGAGGAACCGGCCACAGTCATCCCGGTCCGGCGAGGCGCCTCGCTGCCCGCCCTACTGACAGCCTTGGACGGCATCGCGATACGGCCTTCCTGAACCGGGCATGCGCCCTGCCCCACCCCCTCAGGGGGACGCGACGGCCTTCGGCGCAGAGCCTCGCCTGGGACCGAACTTGGCCCGGCAGACCGGATCAGCTCCCGATCTGCTTACGCGTAGCGGAACGCAGCCGCCTGCGCTGGGCTGGATCCAACAGCAGGTAGGCGGCCACGGGCACGCCGATCAGCACCAACAGTCCGGCCCAGAACCCGACGGTCCAGAACAAGATGATCGCCGCCACCACACCAGCAGTGGCCACCTTCGCTCGATTCGACATCGCGGACGCCTCCTCTCTGCGGGAATCGCTCTTGCCCTGTCAACGCACGGCGAGCAGCCTTCGTTCCCCACCGATCACGCACCCGGGCCGCTGGTGAGGTCACCCGGACGCCCCGAGCCGTCCGCGTGCAGGGATCTCCCGACGAGCGCGAGCCTCGCGCGACGTCAGGCTCGTGCAGAACGCCGAAACGCGGGACAAGAGCGGTCAGCCCCTCAAAGGGTGCGGCAGCGCATCGCAAGGCCGAGGCTCGCTCCCCCGCCGGGCGTATCCGGGTGATCCGACAACACCGAAGGGTGGTGTAGCCGTCTTCGCCCACCCGCCGGGGATTGCGGGACGGCCCCTTGCCCCGCCGCCGTCCCGATACGACGATGAAGACGCCCAACGGCCGGTGGGGTCGGCCCGCCGGCGGGGCGGGAGGACCCATGAGCGGGACCTGGCTGGCGCTGCCATCGGGAGCGGACGCCGCGGAGCGCCGTCGTGTACTGCAGCACGCACACCAGGTGTTCACCACGGAGGGACGGCTGGCCCCTCCCGTACGCCCGGTGGTCGCGGACTCCTGGCGCCGCTGTGCGCGAGCCCGGGTCGACCCGGACGCCGTCGCGCGGATGACGCACGGCGACGAAGACGTCGCTGCATACCGTGCCGGCCACCCCCTGGCGAGGGTGATGCCACTGTTCCGCGATCTGATGGGAACCTTCGCCGAGGACGGCGACCACCTGATCGCAGTGTGCGACGCCGGTGGACGTCTGATGTGGGTGGAGGGCCATCACTCGACCCGACGGGCAGCGGGGCGACTCGGTTTCGTGCCGGGCGCGCACTGGGCTGAGTCCGAGATGGGCACCAACGCCCCGGGCACCGCAGTCGCGGTCGACCGTCCGGTACAGGTGTTCGCTGCGGAACACTTCAGTCGGCCGGTGCACCCGTGGACGTGCGCCGCGGCACCGGTGCACGATCCCCGCGACGGCAAGCTGCTCGGGGCCGTGGACATCACCGGCGGGGACCAGCTGGCCCACCCACATTCACTCGCCTTCGTGCGGGCCGTCGCCCGGGCGGCTGAGTCCGAGCTCGCCCTGATCCCGGCGGATCCCGCACCCGCACAGGTGCGGCTGACGGTGCTGGGGCGCGACGAGGCGATCGTGGGGAGCGCGGGAAGCCCGGTGCGCCTGAGCCGTCGACACAGCGAGATCGCCCTGCTTCTCTCCCAGCACCCGGAGGGGCTCACGGGCGACCAACTGCACATCTCGCTGTACGAGGACGAGTCGGTGTCCCCGGTGACCTTGCGGGCCGAGATGTCACGCTTGCGCAGGCTGCTCGGCTCCGAGGTCCTTCACTCCCGCCCGTATCGCTTCTGCCCCTCGGTGGAATCGGACTACGCCACCGTGCGGGGTCACCTGGCCGCGGGCCGATCGACCGCCGCGCTCAGCGCCTACTGCGGGCCGCTGCTCCCCGGCTCGGACGCCCCCGAAGTCGTCCGGCTGCGCCATGACCTCTCCAACCAGCTCCGCGCCTGCCTGATCGAACAGGGGGACCACCGGGCCCTGTCGACATGGGCGAACAGCACATGGGGAGGGCAGGACCTCCCTGTCTGGCACGCGTTGGCCCGGTCTCTGCCAGGTGAGGGGCGAGCTGCTGCACTGGCACGGGTACGAGAACTCGACCTGGCTCAGGGAGGGCCGAGCCCGGACCCGCAACAGCTGTGCCGACGTGTGCCGTTGGCATAGACGCCTACCTGAGAAGGCATGAAAGTGCCGTGCCGCGCCGAGGGTCTCCAAGGAGAGAACCACTGCACGGGCGACCGCCTTCAGTTGCACCCGGCTTCGATCCGCGTGCCGCACCATTCAGCTTCCCGTGACGATCGGGTCATGACAGATCGAGCAGCGGTCCTTGCCGTCCCACCGGCCCCAGCCGAAGTCCGAGGGGGAGAAGGATGCCCCCACCCCCTCCAATTCCTCCCGCACGGCTACCCGATAGGCCCACACCGCCCCGATATAGGGGTGATGGTCGTCATGGAAGGCGGGCGAGTTCAGCTCTGCGCCAGCCGAGACCGTGCGCTGAAGGACGCGCAGCCGCTCGAACATCTCCTGCCCGGCGCTGGCCACCGAAGGGGTGGCGTCGATGAACAGACGCTCGCGCGCTTCGTAGATCGAGGCCTCGATCAACGCCCGACGGGCGACCGCCTCCAGGTCCTGGTGCGCGGCGGGCGACCGGGCTATCTGCCGTAGTCGGGAATGGCAAGCCTCAGCAGCGGTGATGAACTCGATGTACGCCGCGCGCCGCCGTTCCCCCGCGCCCCGGTCGTCCTCATGACGATGGCGGAGGCGGTCAGCCAGAACGGTGCCGGAAATGGCAAGCGAACCGCCGCTGAGCGTCGCTAGGAGAGTGCCCCAGTCCACGTCAACCTCCCGGAAGGTGATCACGAGTCGGGCCTGGAATCTACGCGCGCTGTCTCCCGAAGAACAGGGCCCCCGTGCACCGCGGGCTGCCGAGAACGGGCCCGATCCCCGGAGCGGTCCGAGGCCGGGCGGTGAAGGCGCACGGGTGGCAACGTGGTTGCAACGTGGGTACTCCTACCCTGCCGAGGTGCGCCGTCCGGGCCAGGACGGCAACTCACCGATTGGACACCGGCATGCCCCGATACGCAGCGCCCGGCAGCAAGGACGCGGTCCTCGCGTTCAAGTCCCGCTATGACCATTGGATCGGTGGCGCCTACGTGGCTCCCGTGCGCGGCGGCTATTTCGAGAACGTCTCACCGGTCAACGGGCAGGCATTCACCGAGGTCGCCCGCGGCACGGTGCAGGACGTCGAACGCGCGTTGGACGCCGCCCACGCCGCAGCTCCCGCCTGGGGACGCACCGCCCCGAGCGAACGGGCAGGCGTCCTCCTGAAGATCGCGGACCGCATGGAGGCCAACCTCGAACGCCTGGCCGTCGCCGAGAGTTGGGAGAACGGCAAGCCTGTCAGGGAGACCCTGGCTGCTGACATCCCCTTGGCCATCGACCACTTCCGCTACTTCGCAGGTGCCCTCCGCGCCCAAGAGGGAGCTTTGAGTCAGGTGGACGACGACACGGTCGCCTACCACTTCCACGAACCACTCGGTGTCGTCGGTCAGATCATTCCCTGGAACTTCCCTATCCTGATGGCCACGTGGAAGCTCGCGCCGGCACTCGCCGCGGGCAATGCGGTGGTCCTCAAACCCGCGGAGCAGACACCTGTCTCCGTACACTTCTGGATGAGCCTGATCGCCGACATCCTTCCCCCCGGCGTGGTGAACATCGTCAACGGGTTCGGGGAGGAGGCCGGAAAGCCGCTCGCCTCCAGCCCGCGGATCGCGAAGATCGCGTTCACTGGCGAGACCACAACAGGCCGACTGATCTTGCAGTACGCGGCTGAACACCTCAAGCCGGTCACCTTGGAGCTCGGCGGCAAGAGCCCGAACATCTTCTTCGATGACATCTGGACCGTGGACGACGAACTTCGAGACAAGGCGCTTGAGGGTTTCACCATGTTCGCGCTCAACCAGGGGGAGGTCTGTACCTGCCCGTCCCGCGCCCTCATCGAGCGCGGTCGCTATGGAGACTTCCTGGACTCGGCGGTGGCGCGCACCGAAGCCATCACCCCCGGACACCCGCTCGACACCGCAACGATGATCGGCGCTCAGGCGTCCGGCGACCAGCTGCGGAAGATCATGTCCTATCTGGAGATCGGACAGCAGGAAGGCGCAAAGGTACTGACGGGTGGTCAACGCATCGAATACGAGGGCGAGATGGCGGGTGGCTATTACGTTCAACCAACCATCTTCGAGGGCCACAACCGCATGCGGATCTTCCAGGAGGAGATCTTCGGCCCAGTGGTATCCGTGACTTCCTTCAGCGATTTCGAGGACGCCGTGCGGATCGCCAACGACACGCCTTACGGACTGGGTGCGGGTGTGTGGACCCGGGACATCAACAACGCCTACCGAGCCGGCCGGGCCATCCAGGCGGGACGAGTGTGGACCAACTGCTACCACGCCTATCCGGCGCACGCCGCGTTCGGCGGGTACAAGCAATCCGGCATCGGCCGCGAGACCCACAAGATGATGCTCGACCACTACCAGCAGACGAAGAATCTCCTCGTCTCGTACTCGCCGAAGCGGCTCGGCTTCTTCTAAGAACACGGAAAACGGCGCCTGAACTGGGCTTTTGACCGTCAGGCGCCGTTGGCGCGCCCCACTCGACGCAGACATCGGCGTTTGCTGTTCCTCCCAGTTCCTCCCGGCTTTCTCCCACTCCAGGCCGGCTGTTGCGGACCAGTCACGGAAGAACTCCCCCTGCCACAGGGACAGGCGCCCCGGCTGCCACGTCCAGTCGGTCCATGGACTGCCAGATCAGGCGGTTGGCCTGATTCCTGAACGCCGTCGAGGAACTTGGCGGCTGGGGAGAACAAGTGAGGTCACGTTCGGCGAAGCTGTCAGCGCTGGCCTTTCGCCGATCAGCCCCCGTAGGGGCATGCAGGCGGGCAGGTCAAAGCGACCTGGACGATCTCCAGCCAAGTCTCGATCTGCGCGGCATCGTGGCGGCGGGTTTGCGCGGCCCCGTGGCGGGGACGCCGTGGATGCTCTCCCCAGCCCGGCTCGCGGATCGTGGCGCAATTGCAGCTCGGCGATCCCCTGTTCTGGGGTGTCGGTCGCAAGCAGGTCAGGCGCGGGCTGTCGGTGAAGCGCAACTGAGCGCCAGCACTCGGGTGTTCTGCCCGCAGGATGCGTCGCATTCCGCCCGGCCAGACCGTCAGGCAGGCTCCGGCGCGCCGTATGCGTCCCAGCCGCCTGCTACTTGGCCGAATCACGGTCATTGCGGCTGGTCAGCTGTGGACGAGCCTGCCGCCGGCACCCGCGCCCCGGCCGGATCCGAGGCCGCGCACAATGGCGGCCCGCAACCCACAGCCCCTCGGGGCCAGGTGGCGGCGACCCGGGATCTGGCGTCCCGGATCGCGCTCACATCGGCCTGCACCTGTCGGACCCGGAACTCGCACCTTGGTGGGCCAGGACTTCCGACGGCGACGGCCCCCACCAGGACCCTCAACGGGCCGAGTCCTCGCCGGTGTGGGGAGGTGGCGGGGTGACTTGATCCCAGAGGCGGGCCAGGTGCGTGTCGAGGACGGTGTACGCCTCCTGCGAGGTGAGGTGGCCGATGAGCACGTGCGTGGTCAGGCCGTCCGCGAGGGCGAGGAGGGCACGGGCCTCACGTTGTGGATCGAGGGGCACGGCGCAGCCCGCGGCCTCATCGGCTTGCGAAACGAGGTCCGTGAACGCCTGCTGTAGGGCTGCGTAGTTCCGCCTGAGCACCCCCGCCAACGTCTTGCTGACGGCAGCTTGCGCCACGAAGGCGAGCCAGACCCTGGCCTCGGCGCGGTGCTCTTCCCCCAGCAGCGAGATCTCGTTGGCCGCATGCCCCAGGGCGGTACCGGCCGACTGGGCCGGGCTCCTCACGAGGCGGGCCTGGACACGCTGCGCGATCCGCTCACTGACGTACTGGAGAGCGAATAGGAGCATCTCTTCCTTGTTGCGGAAGCATCGCTGGACGGCGCCCATCGACACCTGGGCGCACGCCGCGACATCACGCAGGGTCACACCCTCCAGACCGCGCTCGTCGGCGAGGCGGCAGACGGCCTCCGCGATGAGGCGGCGCCTACCCACGTGGTCCACCTGCTTGGGCATGGCCATCCACCTCCGCGTTCCGGGCCGCCATGTCTGCGCGGCACTTTATTCGATGCGCTCGTATCGATTCTAGGGGTACGGTTCGTACCGATGCACTTGCATCGGTACGTGAGGAGAGGACAAGAGCCATGCTGGACGCCCTGTGGAAGTTGCCAGCCACCGCCCAGGCAGAAGCCGTGCGGAGCGCGGAGGTCTCAGCTGTCGAACTGATCGACAGTCACCTGCATCGGATCGCCGAGGTCAACCCGCAGGTGAACGCGGTCACTCAGCTCCTGGCGACACGCGCGCGTGAGGCTGCGGCGCAGGTGGACCGCCGCCGGGTCGCCGGCGAACCGTTGGGTCCCCTCGCGGGCGTGCCCTTCACGGTGAAGGAGAGCACCGCGATCGAAGGCGTGCCGACCACGTTCGGCACGGAACGCTTCCGCACTCTGGTGGCCTCGGCCGATGCGCCCCCGGTGGCCCGGCTGCGGGCGGCCGGGGCCATCCCCATCGGGCACAGCAACGTCCCCACCCTGATCCTGGCGGGAATGCACACCCGCAGCGAACTGTTCGGCGACACCGTCAATCCTTGGGACCACAGTCGGACCCCGGGCGGCTCCAGCGGGGGCGACGCGGTGGCCGTGGCCACGGGCATGGCAGCCCTCGGGCTTGGAAACGACTCCGGCGGCTCGGTGCGCATCCCTGCCCAGTTCTGCGGCGTGGCCGCGCTCAAGCCGTCCACCGGGAGGTTCCCCGCCGACCACCGCGTTCTCGGCCCGGACGACCCCGGCCCGGCATCCCAGATGCTGGTCACGGACGGGCCGCTGGCCCGCTGCGTGCGAGACCTTCGGCTTGCCTACGAGGTGCTGGCCGGGACCGATCCGCGCGACCCACGCGCGGTTCCGGCGCCCGCCTACGGCGAACCGCTGGCCGGACCGGTCAAGGTCGCGGTCGTGGCGGACCCAGGCGGTCAAGGCGTCCACACCACGGTTCGCGCTGCCATGGCGACCGCGGCGGACGCGCTGGGCGACGCCGGGTACGACGTGCGCGAAGTGCCAGGAGTGCCACGCATGGAGGAGGCCCTGGAAGCGTACGGCCGGATCACTGCGACCGAGTTCGCCCCGTCCTGGCCGGCGGTGCGCGAGCTGCTCGGTACCGGCGGGGACCGCTATATCGAGATGATGATGGAGCAGACCCCACCCGCGAGCGCGGCGGAGTTCATGAAGTTGATGGGCACCTGGATGAACATCCGACGTTCCTGGGCCGAGTTCCTCGACGAGTACCCGCTTCTTCTCGGCCCGGTCTTCACCGAACCACCGGTCGAGCCGGGGCTGGAGTCGCGTGACAGGCCAGGCCGGGACCGGGTCGCTTCGGGAATGCGCCTGTGCACCGTGACCAGTTTCGTCGGAGTACCCGGCGTGGCGATTCCGACCGGGGTGGTCGACGGGCTCCCCTCGGGGGTGCAGATCGTCGGGCGTGCCTTCCGGGAGGACCTGTGCCTGGGCGCCGCCCAGGAGATCGAGGACCGACTCGGGGTCCTCACCCCGGTCGACCCGCGCCCGGCAGGCGGGGCGGTCTGATGTTCTTGGGCGGCGTGCACTGAGCCCGGTGAGCGGGGGTACCTCCTCAGGAACCCATTCGACCTCGAAACGAGCGACGAAGCCGGTGCCGTCGCCCTCCGCGTTCGCGTCCTGCGCGACCCCGGCCGCTTGCTGAGCGAGTTCAGCGTTGTGTCTCCGGAGTGAGGACGGCGTTGATGATGACGCCCATGCGGTTGGGGCTGATGGGGGATCTGCGGAGGACCTGCCAGGGCTTGGGCCGTGCCATGCCTCGTGCGACGGGTGCCCGGTCCGCTCTGTGAGGGTGCGTTCACCGATTGGCGGGCGGCGCTTGGCGGTCGTGCCCCAGTCGCCCGCACCGATGCAGGCCATGTCGGCGAGGGTCGGGACGCCCTGGGGCGCGCAGATCCGGAGGATCTTGTGGGTGCGGGCGGCCGTCAGATCGTGGGTCCGGACCGTCAGCGCCGGCGACAGTCACAGAATTTCGCCAGCCGGGTCCGTGACGGCCTGCACGTTCACCCCGTGCCGCTTGTGTTTCGACGAGTAGCCGGCCCTGTCGTCGCCGATGCGGTCACACTCTGCGAGCATGAGTGGCGCCCGCCGCTGTGATGTACGTGGTGCGCGCCGGTATCGCATGGCCTGAAGCGCCTGCGGAGATGGTGGGCTGCTCCGGGGTCACGGCCTGGCGCCGGCTGCGGGACCACCTAGGAACCCCATCCTGAAGCGATCAGTTGACGATGCCGAACCACTCTGGCCGTACTTCGGTCAGAAGCGGTTGCAGCGACCGCAATGCGGGCCGCAGGAGCTGATCCGCGACTTCAAGAGGCTCTGACGGGCTCAGCCCAGCCCGCGTAGCCGCCAGAAGTAGAAGACTTCGCTCCCGTCGGCTGCGAAGTCCACATCGACCTCAGCGCCGTTGTCGCTCACGAAGCAGCACCCTGCCCCGTGGACCTCGTAGGCGTAGGCGCCGATGTGATCACTCCGGCTGATCCGACACGAACGGGCCAGGCCGACGATCTCCGCCAGTCGCTCAAGCGAGGGGATCGCCACCCTCATGGGCCTCATCAATCACGTTCAAAGCGCGGAGGTAGCTGAGGACGAGCTCTCGCGCAGCCCCAACCCGTTCCATACGGCGTCGTCCCGCTGAGCTCGTGATTGAAGGGAATGTTCCATGGGGCTGCCAGCGCCTATCCAGGACGGCATCTTGAAACGATCAGTTAGCCCTCAGGACGCTGCCGTGGTCCACGGTGGATCGGCGCGCGTCGACAGTGCGGCACCTCGCAAGGCGGCGGTGCAATCCTGCCGGAGGACCAGATCCGCCAGCCGAACCACCTCGCCGGCCAGCTGGCGGTCAGTCTCCTGGACTCCGGCAGGTATCTGGGTGTGGTGTGGCCTCCGATCGATAACCGAGACCTTCTGCGCGCAGTCGTCATGGCGAGAAATGATCAAACCTGGATATCCGGCCCGCCTCGGAAGGCCCGGAATGATAGCAGCTTCACGATACAGAAGCGCGATATTGCATCATATCTTTAAACCGCTCACCCTGGGTATCTCTTCATGAGCAGGAACGTCACGCCCTTCGCCTGATTATCACAGTAATACATCCACGTTCACGCGCCTGGCAATCGATCTGCAAAGCAAGTACAGAGGTCTCAATGGAATGCTCTGAACACCGTCACGCCCCACCCGCCGAGGCATACAGTTCATGCCTTGCCGCAATCGAAGAGATCCACCGAATCCTCATCCGCCTGGAGAGCGATCTGAACATCCTGCGACTGGCCCCCGCGAACCGGGCTGAGGTGCAGCAGCCCCAGAGCTCCTCACCCATCGAAGTCACCCACGATCCCCGAAACCACGTTCGCCCTCCAGCCGCCTTGGCGCCATTGACGGCCCGTGAGGAGCAAGTCGTGGAGCTGCTTCTCCAGGGGCGCACCAACCGCCGAATCGCCAGCACCCTGCGAATTTCCGAGAACACGGTCAAGAACCACTGCCATTCGATCTTCGTGAAATTCAAGGTGGGAGATCGCACCGAGCTAGTCGCCAGACTCCTGGGCGGTCCAAGAATTCCCACACAGGGTCGATGACAAGAGACTAGGAAGAACGACCCAGCCAGGTCGTGGTGCCAGCGGACCATGGAAAAACGAAACCTCAACGACTTTAGTTGAGGCACGCTGGTTCAGCAGCGTTTCACCTCACCGGAAACAGCCCTGGAGACAAGCATGTCGAACAGCGCCCATCACACCGACTACTCGTCGATCGCCGCACTGGTGGCCGAGGTCTCAGAGGCCGAGCCCGCGAGCGTCACCCCCAAAGCATCGTTGCGAGAGGACCTCGGCCTCGACTCTCTGGGGATCGTCGAACTGGTGACCATCATCCGTGAACGCTTCGACGTCACGATCCCCGAGAACCAGGCTGACGGAGTCCTCACCGTGCAGGACCTCTTCGACCGCGTCAACGACCAGCCCTCGGACGGGTTCCAGCTGACACAGAACGGCTCACCTTCATGAAGAGCTCCCCGACGTCCGTGGTCATCACCGGGTTGGGAAGCAGCACCCCCTTGGGAACGGATACGGCCGCCATGTGGCGCGGCCTGCTCGCCGGGAGATCGGGAGTGCGCGCCCTTGGGGAGCCCTGGGCAGCGGGACTTCCGGTACGCATCGCGGCCCAGGCTGCCGCGGACCCAGGCGCAGGGCTGCCGATCAAAGGCGTCAAGAGGCTCGACCGTTCAGCCAAGTTCGCGTTGAGCGCCGCACTGGAGGCATGGAAGGACGCCGGCCTTTCGCCGTCGGCTCCTGGCTCGGGCCAGGGCCCGCGGCCGGAGGAGTTGGCGGTCGTCATCGGGTCCGCTCTGGGCTCGCAGCAGACGATGCTGGACACCTACGACACCCTCAAGGACAAGGGCCCCGGGGCGGTATCTCCCTATGCCGTCCCCATGTTCCTGGGCAACAGTGCAGCCGCCCAGGTCGGTCTGGCCCTCGGGGCACGGGCCGGGGTGCAGACTCCGGTGAGCGCATGCGCCAGCGGTGCGGAGGCCGTGCTGCTCGGCCTGGAGGCGATCCGGTCCGGACGGGCCAAAGTGGTCCTGGCCGGCGGAACAGACGCCAACATCAACGCCTTGACCATGGCTTCCTTCGCTGCCATGCACGCGCTCTCCCGCCGCAACGAAGAGCCGGAGCTGGCTTCCAGACCGTTCGCCAAGGACCGGGACGGGTTCGTGCTCGGCGAGGGCGCCGGAGTCCTGGTCCTGGAGAGCGCCGAGTTCGCCCGAGACCGCGGAGCACCCGCCTACTGCGAGCTACGCGGTGGCGGCCTGTCCTCCGACAGCCACCACATTGCCCGACCGCCGTCCGACGGCAACGGCTTGGTCGCCGCGATGGAAGCGGCCCTCGGCGACGCCCAAGTCGACTCCCACGGCGTCGGTCTGATCAACGCCCACGCCACCTCCACGCCACAGGGCGACCTGGCCGAAGCAAACGCCCTCCACCAGGTCTTCGGCCTCCACGCGCCCCGAGTGCCGGTGTGCGCACCCAAGTCGGGGATGGGGCATCTTCTCGGCGCGGCGGGCGCGGTCGAGACCGTCATCACAGCTCTGACGCTCCATCACCGACTAGCCCCGCCCGTACTCAACGCGGACGACAGCCTCGATTCGCTGGACCTCGCGCTGGTACGTCGTGAACCGCTGGTGTTGCCGGCGGAACCAGTGACCGCGCTGAACCACTCCCTCGGCTTCGGCGGCCACAACGTGGTGCTCGCCCTCACGACGCTGGCCCACTCCCCCCGGTACCACCGGTCATGAGCACCACACCGACCGTCGCCCTGCTCGCGGGGGTCGGGTCGTGCGTCGCCGGCTCACTGCACGCGGTGCGCAATCATCCCGAGGCGCGGCGGACACTCGACGAGATCGACCGGTCCGTACAACACATACCCCTCGGGGGCACCGTCTCGGACCTGCTGCTCCGCGAGCCCGGTTCCTCGCCCGTCCTCTCAGAACCCCGACACGAATTGCTCCTCCACCTCTCTTCTCTGGCACAAGGGCTGACGATCTTCAGGATGGTTGCACCCCGGTGCGGGTCAGACCCGATGCTGTTGCTCGGCCACAGTCTCGGCGAGGTCACCGCTCTCGCCGCGGCGGGCGTCGTGACAGCCCAAGATGCCGCGGCACTGCTCGTCGCCTGCGCCCGGGCCCGCGCCGCCCACGGATCACCCTCCGGGGCCCTGCTGGCCCTGCGCCAGCCGGTCGACGCGACCCGACGACTCCTCGCCGCGGTGGACCGCCCTGGCTTGGCGATCGCATGCACCAACAGCCCTACACAGACGGTCGTGTCCGGCCCGGCGAGCTCAGTCACCGGTCTTCTTGACCACGCCCGGGAACGGGGGGTCACCTGCACGCTCCTGAAGACCGGCTTCCTCTTCCACAGTCAACTGCTCGCCCCGGTGGCGGCCACGGTGCTGGCCACCGCGGAGCACATCCCGTTCGAGCCGCCCACGCACCCGATCTTCTCACCCCTGTTCGGCCGGATCTGCCTCGGCGTCGAGGAGCTCCGCCAGACGCTGATCCACCACCTCCTCCATCCGGTGCCCTTCGACGCGGCGATCAGGAGCCTGCACGCGGCCGGCGCCCACCGCTTCCTGGAGTGCTCGCCCCGTCCGTTGCTCGCTCCGTTCGTGCGGGCCCACGCTCCGGAAAGCACCGTCGTCGTGCCGATGCGGACCGGGTGGGACTTTCCGCAGGTCGTCGCCGCTTTGGCCACCCATGGGTTCCCACAAGCGGACCCCTTCCGCCTGGCCGACGTGCGTCCGGCCCCCTCGGATCTCCCTGTTCCTTTGACTCGTGAAAGGCCCTGACCGTGCAGACCCGCATTGAGTCGATCGGGGTCCACCTCCCAGCGACCGCGGTGAGTAGTTCCCAGGTAGTCGCGGGGCTGACTCACCCCCTCCAGGTCGACCTCGCCGCCCTGACCGGAATCTCGAATCGACGTGTCCGCGACCGGAGCCCGGACAGTGGCGAGGATTCGCTAGGCCTGGCGCTCTCGGCCGCACGGCGTTGCCTGGCTCGTTCCCGCTATCGCGCGCAGGACTTGGACGTGGTCATCTCTACGTCCATCACCCGCTTTCGCGGCGAACGCATGCAGTGGGAGCCGTCCCTGGCCTTGCAGGTCTGCCGCGAGATCGGAGCTGCCGGAGCCCGCTCCTTCGACCTGTCCAACGCCTGTGCCGGAATGATGACCGGTGTCACGGTCCTCGATCGCATGATCCGGGCGGGTCAGGTCCGCAACGGCCTGGTCGTCAGCGGTGAGTGCGCGACCACCGTCACCGAGACAGCCCAGAAGGAGCTCAGCGGCCTCCGTGACCCACGGCTCGCCTCGCTCACGGTCGGCGACTCGGGAGCCGCTGCCGTCCTCGACCCCGCCGCACCCGGCGGAAGCGACCGGATCCACTACGTGCAGTTGATGACTAGCTCCCGGTTCGCCCGCCTGTGCACGGCGCTCCCGAGCGAGCATGCCGTCGGCATGACGATGCACACGGACAGTGGCAGCCTGCACGGCGAGGACGTGGTGCGCCAGTGGCCCTCCCTGTATCGGAACGTGCTGGACCAACTCGGCCTGGAGTTCGAGAAGGAGGGGTTCGACTACTTGATCCCCCATCAAGTCAGCGCCCAGTTCGTCGAGCGGGTCAAGGCAGTGGGCGAACACGCCTTCGGGCCGATGCCCCCCGCGCTGAAAGTCCTCGACCGGTACGGCAACACAGCCTCCACCTCGCTGTTCGTCACACTCCACGACCATCTGCGTGAACGTCGGGGCGCAGGTCCCACGAAGTACCTGATCGTCGTCTCGGCGTCCGGGGTGGTCATGGGAGTGGCCTCCGCCACCGTTTCCCCGGAGGTGGTGTGAGATGAACGCCGTTCTCCTGGCCGCGGCCACACACACCGACCAGGCCGTCCGCTCCAGCGTCGCCCACGCCCGGCTGGCCGCCGAGCTCTGCCTCGCCCGAGCTGGTGTCGCCCCGGAACACGTCGGCCTACTGATCAACACCGGAATCTACCGGGACCAGAACCTCATCGAACCGGCCATGGCCGCCCTCATCCAGTGCGACCTCGGCATCACCCCCGACTACGCGCGGGACGGCGGCACCGTCGCCGCGCTCTCCTTCGACCTCCTCAACGGGGCGTGCGGGGTGATCAGCGCCATCCAGGTCGCGCAGGCCTTCCTGGCCGAAGACCAGGTCCAGCACGTCCTCATCACCGCTTCCGATGCACACCCCTCCCTCGCAGCTCACCGGCCGTCCTCCTTCCCCTACGACGCCACCGGCGCGGCCATGCTGCTCACCCGGGGAAGCGATCCCCGCAGCGGCTTCGGTCAGGTTGCTGCAACATCGATCCTGAAAGGCGGCGAAACCATCAGTGGCTACAGTGATCTGACGATTCCTCAAGGGCAGGCCCGACACGAAACCATCGTCCAGACCGATCCAGACGCCACCGAACTCCTCGCCCATCACGCCTCCCGACTCGCCGAGGAGTACGCAGCACAGCACGGTCTCGACCTCAACCGCACCCGCTTGATCGTCTCGCGCACGACCCCCGGCCTCGGCGCTGCCGTCGCCGAACGCCTCGGCGTGCCACGACGGAACCTGGTGGACCGCGACCCTTCCGCCCCGGCGCCGCATACCGCGTCGCTGATCGCCGACTACCTGGCCGCCCAGGACTCCGACCACCTCGGCCCCGCCTCCCCCGTCATGTTCCTTGCTGCCGGGGCCGGTCCGGCCTCGGCCTGCGTGGTGTATCACCCGATCCCGGAAGGACCGCGGTGATCCCGGCGCGCGGACGCCGCCGGCACCGAGCCGTGGCCGTGATCACCGGCGGTAGTTCCGGGATCGGCCTGGCCATGGCCACCCGCCTGGTGGGGCGTGGCACCACCGTGGTCCTCGTCGGCCGCAACCTCCAACGACTGGAGACCGCAGCCGCCTCGATCAAAGACCACGCCCGCGCTCCGATCACCACCGCCACCGCAGACGTTGCGGACGCCGAGGCGATCGACCGGATCTGTCAGGAGGCCGCGACCGAACACGGCAGCCTCGACCTGATGTTCAACAACGCGGGGGTACCGGTCACCGGCAGCTTCCAGGAACTGACCCTCGACCACTGGAACCAGTCGATCGAGACCAACCTCAAGGGAGTCATCCACGGCATCGCAGCGGCGTACCCGCTGATGCTCCGTCAGGGCAGCGGCCACATCGTCAATATCTCATCCCTCGCAGGACTGATCCATCCCCCGCTCCTCGCCCCCTACGCAGCCGCCAAAGCAGCCGTCGTCTCCCTCACCTTCGCCCTGCGGGCCGAGGCGGCGGTCAACGGGGTGCGGGCCACCGTCGCCTGCCCCGGATTCGTCGACACCCCGTTCCTCGACCACACCAATCCGGGCCTTCAGGAGACCACCTTCTCCGCCAACTCCCGCGCCGAGATCCGGCGCTACCGCACCCCTACGGCTGACGCCGACACCATCGCACGGCGCATCCTGCACGCCGTCGACCACAACCGCGCGGTAGTCACCGGCTCCCCATCAGCCCGGGCTGCCTGGTACCTGAGCCGCTACGCCCCACAGGCCGCCGGGCTGCTCCGAGAGTTGCGCGCCCGCGCCTATCACACCAGTCCGTCCACCACCCCGCCGCACGAAACGGGCAACGGCCGGAAAGACTAAGGATCACTACGCATGCAAGCCGAGGACACCTCACCGAAACCCGTCTGCCCGCCCCGGATCGAGCCGCTACCCCGTGACGAATGGGCGGCCCTGCTTCCTACCTTGCCCTACCCTCTACCCGGCCAGGAGGACCAGCCACTGAACATCTTCACCGTCCTGGCACGCCATCCGGAACTGTTTCGCCACTGGGTGGGCTTCGCAGGCCTCCTGCTCTTCTGCGGACGCCTACCGCCGCGAACTCGCGAACTGGCCATCCTGCGAACGGCCCACCTGAGCTCTTGCTCCTACGAGTGGGAACACCACGCACCGATCGCCCAGAAGACCGGAATCTCCCTCCAGGCCATCGCGGCCATCTCCCGCTCCCAGCCGGGTGCCCCCTTGAGCCCACCTGATCGTTTGATCATCGCCGCCACGGATGAGCTCCACCGGACCGGCGACCTCAGGGACGACACCTGGGCCAAGCTCCGCGCGCTCCATGACGAACCGCAACTGATCGAACTCGTTTTGCTCATCGGCCAGTACAAGATGCTCGCCACCGCCCTGCGCACCCTGCGGGTCCCGCTCGAAGAATGACCTCGTACAGGCGTCACACCACCCCGCTGACGGTGCTCGGCGTTCGGCCTCGCGCCACCACTGGCGCGGGTCGACCAATCACAGAGTCGGAGGTCTCCCCCCGGGGGTGCGGAACAAGCCCGCAAGCTGGCGACGCGACAGCCGACACCGCTCGACAGCGTGCTAGGTTCGCCGCAGGGCGCTCCGCCATCCCCGGCGGACCTGCGACGCCGGCCACGGCATCTCACCGTGTTGCCTGAGCATCCGAATGCGCCCCGTGTAGAGGGCGCCTCTCCCGCTTCGCGATGTACGGCATCCGCCGTGTGCCGCTCCATCAGGGATGGCTGGAGAGCCCCTTAGTCGGACGACCAGGGGCGCTTGATGGGGGATGCAGCGAAGCCACCGCCACAGTCGCGGTCAGGGCGGCAGAGGCATCCGCAGCAGGCACGCAGCCGCGCCCGCGTCGAAGCTATCCTCGCCGCGGCTGACCGGATCCTGTCCCTAGAGGGGTACGAGGCACTGACCATGCGGCGAGTCGCCCAGGAGGCGGGCTCGCCGGTCGGCAGCATCTACCAGTTCTACCCCGACAAGAGCGCGGTCGTGGACGCACTCGGCCAGCGGTACCTCGAAGCCTTCAAGACCGCCGTCGACGAACTCGTCGGACGGGCCCTCGCGGGTGAACTGACCGACCTGGTCGACACCGTGGTCGACGTCTACGTCGACCTCTTCCGGTCTCAGCCGGGCGGCATGGCGTTGTGGGCCGGTCGCCACCTTAGTGCGGAGCTTGCGCGGGCCGACGAGGCGAGCAACACGCTCGTCGCCGAAGGCCTGTTGCGCATCGTGGAGCACCTGACGGGTGAGCCGGGTGGTGAGCGGGCTCGGCGGGCGACCCGAATGGCGGTCTGGGCGGCCAACGCCGTGCTGCACGAGGTGTTCAAGGGTGACGGTGAACCCGACCTGGCAACCGTGGAGGAGCTCAGACGGATGCTGAACGCCTACTGGGAGGATCTGCGCGGACGGCTCTCGCCCGAGCAAGGCTGAGCCGAGGCGTTCGGGGCATGGGTGGCCCCGGGGAAGGCTCCACACGACCGTCCGGAGGTGGCAGGGCGCACCTCGGCCCCTCGCCCCCGGGTGTCCGTTGGGGCGCCATAAGGTCTCTGGCTGCGGCGGTTTGGGGTGTGATCTCGCCTCGCGGAGAGAACGTTTCCCACCGGCTTCGCCAGCCGGTCCGCCCCATAGAACATGAACAGATGTTCATGTTACGGTGCGGCCCACTCCGCACGGCTGGCCCGAACCGCGCACGCCCCTTTCCACAGCCGCCGGTGGAGCGCGAGACCCAGTACCGGCAGAGGCTCGGGAGGAGCGCCCCCAACCGCCGGACATCGGCAACACCCGCATCCGTAGCGAAGGCAGGTGCCCTATGAGATCGACCTCAGTCGATGCCGCCCGACTCCCCCGGCTCCCCTCCGAGTTCTTATGGGGTGCCTCGACCGCCGCGTACCAGATCGAGGGAGCGGCCGATGAGGACGGCAGGGGCACGTCGATCTGGGACAGCTTCACCCGGCGCCCCGGAACCGTACGGGACGGGCACACCGGCGACGTCGCCTGCGACCACTACCACCGGTTCGACGAGGACGTCTCCCTGATGCGCCGGCTCGGACTCGACGCGTACCGCTTCTCCATCTCCTGGCCGCGCATCCTGCCAAGCGGCGCGGGCAAGGTCGAGCCGCGCGGACTGGACTTCTACGACCGCCTGGTGGACGCTCTGCTCGATGCCGGGATCGAGCCCACACCCACGCTGTTCCACTGGGACCTCCCGCAAGCCCTTGAGGACGAGGGCGGATGGCTCAACCGCGCGACCGCCGACCGGTTCGCCGCATACGCGGCCGTGGCCGCCGAGCGGCTCGGGGACCGGGTCAAGCGGTGGATCACCCTCAACGAGCCCTTCGTGCACATGTCCCTCGGCTACAGCCTCGGGGTGCACGCCCCCGGCCGCACACTGATGCTGGGCGCTCTGCCCGTCGCGCACCACCAGCTCCTGGGCCATGGCCTGGCTACCGCGGCGCTGCGGGCAGCTGTCCCTGACGCGCGGGTCCTGATCGCCAACAACTGCACTCCCGTCCGCCTGCGTTCCGACGCCCGCTCGGACGAGGATTCGGCAGCGGCCACCGCGTACGACGCCCTACACAACCGACTCTTCAACGACCCTATTCTGCTCGGAAGTTACCCCGACCTGTCGCACTACGACATGACCGATCCGAGCTGGGGAGGGGTGGTCCGGGAGGGAGACCTGGACACCATCAGCGCACCCTTGGACGGACTGGGCGTCAACTACTACAACCCGACCTGGGTCACCGCCCCGACCGATCCCGCCGCCGGACTCCCCTTCGACCTTACCGAGCCCCAGGAGCCCTACCAACGAACCACATGCGACTGGCCCGTCGTTCCCGATGGGCTCACCGAGCTACTCACCGGCCTCAAATCGCGCTACGGCAAAGCCCTACCGCCAGTGTGGATCACCGAGAACGGCTGCGCACAGCCCATCGGGTCGCACGACCAGGCGCGCATCGAGTACCTCGCCGGGCACATCGACGCGGTGGCTCGCGCCGTGGCCCGCGGGGTGGACGTGCGCGGCTACTTCACCTGGTCGCTGCTCGACAACTTCGAATGGGCAGAGGGCTACCACCAGCGCTTCGGACTGGTCGAAGTGGACTTCGCCACTCAGCTGCGCACCCCCCGGGCGAGCTTCGAGTGGTACCGCAGCCTGATCGCCCACCAGCGATCCTGAGCGACGCATCCATCATGGCCGAGACGACCCCCGCAGCAGGCGCCCCGGATCACGCCGCCCTCCACGCCGCGCCCGACACCCCGGTCGGGGCGGGCTGGACGTCGACCCTCTCACTGGCCACACTCGCCGCCTTGATGGCTTTCATGACGCCCCTTCAGATTCTGCTTCCCCTCCAGCTGGAGCGCATCGACCCGCATGGCAAGACCACCGCGCTCGCGGTCGTCACCGGCCTCGGTGCGCTCGTGCCGGTGGTGGCCAACCCGATCGCCGGTGCGTTGTCCGACCGGACCACAAGCAGGTTGGGCGCCGCCGGCCGTGGATCATCGGCGGCGCCCTCGCCGGCGCCGCGCCCGGCCCTCGACGCCCGCTCCTTCGTCGGATCGTTCTGGGTGAGTCCGCGACGGTACCCCGACTTCGGCTGGGCCTGGCTCACCCGCTTCCTGATCAACCTCGGCAACGCCCTCGGCACCCTCTACCTGTTCTACTTCCTCGCCGACGCGGTCCACCACGACGACCCCGGCACCGGCGTACTGGTCCTCACGGTGGTCTACACCCTGTGCGCCGCGCTCACCGCCATCCCCGTCGGCGCGCTGTCCGACCGAATCGGCCGCCGCAAGGGCTTCGTCGTGCTCTGTTCACCGGTCATGGCCGCCGCCGCACTGCTGCTGGCCCTGCTCCACACCTGGCCGGCCGCGCTCGCCGCCGCAGGCGCCTCGGCGCCGGTTTCGGCATCTACCTCGCAGTCGACCAGGCCCTGGTGACACAGGTCCTACCCGAGGCCGCCAACCACGCCAAGGACCTCGGCCGCATCAACATCGCCAACTCCGGACCCCAGGTCATCGCCCCTGCCCTCGCCTCGCAGGTCATCGTCCATCTCGGCGGCTATACGGGCCTGTACACCGCCGCGGCCGTGGTCACCCTCGTCGGCGGCCTCCTCGTCAACCGCATCCGCGGCGTGCCCTGACGACCGCCGGGCTGGGAGGCGACCGACCGGCCCGCCCCTCGACATGGTGCACGTCCCGCGCGCGGCGTCTGGTGCAGCGCACCGCGGCGCGAGAAGGTGGCTCTCAGGACCGCCCCTCGCCTCGGTGAACCACCGCTTCGCCACGCGAGCGACGTCGGCGTCCTCGGCATGTGGAAGTACTGTGATGCCCGGCGCGTTCCGGGTCGGATGGGACGGGCTCGGGCAAGTTCGTGGAGGCTGGGTATGGCCGGGGAGAAGACAGCGACGCTGCGTCGCGAGGTGTACGAGAAGGAACTGCGCCGTCTACAGACTGAGCTGGTCAAACTTCAGGAGTGGGTGCGAGCCGAGGGTGCCAGGCTGGTCGTCGTGTTCGAGGGGCGCGACGCGGCCGGCAAGGGAGGGACGATCAAGCGCATCGCCGAGCACCTCAACCCGCGCGTGGCGCGGATCGCCGCGCTCCCGAAGCCCACCGAACGAGAACGCAGCCAGTGGTACTTCCAGCGGTACATCGAACACCTCCCGGCGGCCGGGGAGATCGTGCTTTTCGACCGTTCCTGGTACAACCGCGCCGGGGTCGAGCGCGTGATGGGTTTCTGCACCGGGGAGGAGCACCGGCTGTTCCTCCGACAGTGCCCGGTCTTCGAACGGATGTTGGTAGAGGACGGGATCCTGCTGCGCAAGTACTGGTTCTCGGTGAGCGACATCGAGCAGCAGGAGCGCTTTCGACGGCGTCTCCAGGACCCACTGCGGCGCTGGAAGTTGTCGCCGATGGACCTGGAGTCGATCACCCACTGGGAGGCGTACTCGCGGGCCAAGGACGAGATGCTGGTACACACCGACATCTCCGAGGCCCCTTGGCTCGTCGTCGAGAGCGACGACAAGCGAAGGGCTCGACTGAACATGATCTCCCATTTGCTGGACTCCGTGCCCTACGGCGACGTGCCGCCGCCGGTCATCGAGCTCCCGCAGCGCCCGCCCTCGCGCGGCTACGAGCGCCCACCGCGTGATCTGCAGACCTATGTCCCCGACCACGCGGCCAGCCTCTGAGAGGTGACCCGTAGACGCCTGGTCACCCATCCCGTCTGGCGGCCCGCCACCTCACACCTGCGCGCGGCGGCGATCGGCACGCAGGCGCGGTGCGGGACACACGGGCAGCCCCGCCCAGGCAGGTGCCAGGAGGGGCCGCACACGTGCTGGTCGACGCTGAGCAAACTCGTGCGCACCGGCCGACGCGGGCGCGGGTGGGAGTGGCAGGACGGATCCGGGCGGGCCCTGTCATGCCGTTGGGGCAGGTCAGCGCAGCCAGTCGTGGTCCCTCACGACGGGCAGCCGCGCCCATACCCGGCCCAGCCCCCAGGTAGTGCCTGCTCCCGCGGCTGCGACGGCTATCAGCGCGAAGGCGTAGATCACGTGATAGTCCGTGAAGGGGTGCGTGGACATGCTCGCGGAACCGTCGGACAGGTGCCGCGCAGGCGGCCACTCGGCGATCCACATCAGGGCCATCATGAGCGTGCCCGCCACGGCGGCGAGCCGTAGGGCCACCCCCGTCATGGCGGCCAAACCTATGCCGAGCAGGCCCAGCATGAAGAGCCAGTCCGCCCAGGCCGCCCCGGCCCACGCGTGGAAGGTCGACTCCATCGGCCCGGCGGCGACGGAGCTGAGGAAGCCCTTCGTCGGCGACCCCCCGTCGATCCAGCTCCTGCCGGAAGTGGTGGCGTAGCCGAGGCCGAACGTCTTGTCCAGGAAGGCCCACAGGAACACGGACCCGGTCAGGATCCGTAGGGACGCCAGAGCGCGGGCGGCGGCGGTGTGCGCGCCCAACGCGGTCGAGTCCGCGGTCGAGGAGGCGCTCCTGCTCCTGCGGAAGGCGGCCGACGGGTGGAAGCCCGTTCTGCGATGCGCATGCTCGTGCACTGCCATGATCGCGATCCCTTCGGGGACGGATGGGTGGTCCACTGGGTGGCGTCCTCCAATCTCGTGGACCACGCGGGGCCACGCCCGGGGTCGAAGGTCTCCGAACGTCGGGCCAAACGTCCTCGGGTCAGACCCGGTGGGGGCCGCGTGCAGTGGCGAGCACGGCCGCAAGCGTGCAGTTGCCGGTGGTGTTTCGCCTGACCCCGCTCGCCCGCCGCGTCGCGGGGCATCTACCGCGCAACGCCCAGCCGCAATGAACGGCCTTGCTGCGCAGTGAACTTCGGTAGCATCACGACGCACAACTGGACCACAGCCCGCCACGATCGCCTGCTCGGTCTCCAGCAGCGTCCAGTGACAAGACGGCTCATCCAAGTCCAGCCCCCGTGCCACGGCCGCCAGTCGCTCTCCCCGGAAACGACGACCGCAGTCGCTATTGATCAGAAACTCACAGGGTTCTCGTCGAGGGCGTAGCGGACGCGTGGGCCGCCCACAGCCTTCTCGGCACAGTCGCGGCCACGGCCTGTGAGTGGGAGACGGGGGCGAGTAGGTGGCGGATTTCCGGGATGGTCAGTGTGATCGGATCGCGATTGCCGGCGAGGCGACGGGTGCTGGCGGGCCGATCGTGGGCCGCGTCGGCGGCGAGGGCGGTCCGGCCGACCTTTCGCAATGCTGCGTAGGTGTTCTTTGTCGAGGCGGGGCCGGGTCGGCACGGGCTCTGGGCCGATCATCCGGTGCTTTCGAACGGTGATGTGTCTGGGCGGCAGTGGTGGGGGTCAGGAGTCCAGGGACCGGACCGGCCTGGGAGAGGGAACTGATCGTGCTCCGTACATCCTGGAACGGTGCCCGCGTGCCGATGCTGGCATCGATCGCCGTACTGAGCAGCATCCTGCCACTGGCATCGGCCGCGTCGGCACGGGCCGACGACACGCCGTCGAACTGCACCCGGAGCACCGCCGATCAGGTGACGGTTTTCACCTGCACCGGAAGCCTGAACCAGAACTGGTCCATTTCCGGCGGTGACACTACCGTCGCCATCACCGGCGATGGCGCAACCCCCACGGTTTCCGGTGCGGCGACCCTGGCCTACACCGGCACGGGCGTGTTCGGGCTGACCGTGACCGGCGCCTTCGGCCTCGACGGAGCACCTGGCGCCAACGGCGGAAACGGCCAGAGCGCCAACGAAGGCACGATCAAGATCGACTCGGGGAAGTCCGCGACCGTCACCCTGGTGGGCGGGGACGGTGGTGCCGGCGGCAACGGGCTGAACGGGCGTACGGGCACAGACGGATCGGCCGGCAGCCTGTGGCGCGACGGAGGTGCCGGAGGCGCGGGCGGTGACGTTGCCTGACGGCATGGCGCCTGCCGGCCGGCGCCAATCCGGCGACCTCTTCGGTCACGAGGCTATCCCGGGACAATGGTGGCGGTCCCGGAGCCGGCACAGGACCACGTCACGGGTTCCCCCGGTGCCTTAGGGAGTAACAAGCACGTCTGGTAGCCGCACTTGCACGACGCCGTGTTCCGTCAAGGACTCGATTTCCTCCTGCGGCCGGAAACTGCCGTCTGTTGCCAGCCGCACACGATGTGTAGTTTCTCGGTGTCATGTCGTACATGGAGGGGGACTGACGATGCCTGCGGTGAATCCGGAAGTGGGCTACTCGTACCGGCTGAAGAACAAGCGCACGGGTCTCTACCTGACCAGCGCCGACTTCAGCGCGAGCAGCTACGCGACGATCTACCCGTCGGTCGCGAGCGGCCAGGGGCGGCTGTCGCAGACGTGGAACGTGCTGAGCCTGGACAATGGCGAGTACCTGATCGAGCAGAAGGTCGGCGGGACGATCCTGACCGCGGACAACTACTCCAGCGGCGCGGTGCGGGTGAACCTGGACAACCCGCAGAACACCGCGAACACCACCGTCCGCAACAGTCAGATCTGGATCCTGCGGCCGGAGGGCACCGGGTACACGCTCAGCAACAAGAACGGCGGCCTGTTCCTCACCCCTGACCGCTTCGGCAGCGGCGGCAACGGCCAGGTCAACAAGTACTACCGGGTGTCCGGCGCGGACGGGGACTCCCAGATCTGGGAGCTGGAGCGCGAGGCCAGCTACGACCGCATCATCAAGGCCGAGGTCGGCCCCACCAACTACGGCGCCAGCCCCGTCCCGGCCCCGACCGCGTACTCCCGGCCCAATCCCGACGCGACCCCCGAGGTCCTGATCGGCACCACGATTCTGCCCTCCCCGCTGGTCGCCGACGCTGCCCTGGGGCAGGCCCGCAAGGCCCAGGAGAGCCCCTACTACCTCCTCAAGCGGTACGGCTTCTACAAGGTCGTCTACTACTACGACCACAGCGGCCAGATCGCCAAGACGGAATCCCAGAGCACCACCGTGGGCATGTCCACCACCAACGCCCGCGAGGTCGAGACCACCACCGGCATCTCCGTCACCGCCACGACCTCGATGGAGTACAAGGGCTTCTCCGCCTCCCTGAGCACCACCGTCAGCTACCAGCTGCGCACCAAGGTCGCCACCGAGACCACGAACTCCAGCAGCACCACGGTCACCGTCGAGCGCGCCTACCCGGCCAACGGCAAGCGCCTGGCCCAGAGCATCTGGTTCCGCGCCGACCGCTACGTCCTGGAACGCACCGACGGCAGCAAGGTGATGGAGTGGCAGACCACCACCGACCAGGACACCGTCGACAGCGTCTACCCTCCCGCCACCGGCTGACCGCCGCACCCTCCGGCTGAGACGCCAGCCCTGACCCGCCCGGTGGCCGAGAGGGCGCCGACAGACGGCCGGGCTCGTTCCGGTCGTCCTGCGGTGGTCGGCGCCCGATCGTCAACGGCCGCGCCCCACCTCGGCAGAAGTACCGGATGGGATCGAGGGACTCTCGCCCCGCGGCCCGCCGACGTGAAGGCGCCGCGGCCGGCCAAGGGCTGCCCGGCCCTATCCGGTGGGGCGGCGTGCGGAGTCAGTTGCGGTGCATCGCCACGCGGAGGGTGGACTTCGTAACAGGTGTGTTCGGGCGATCCGACAACACGGCGAGGCGCCGTAGCCGTCGTCGCACGCCCGCCGGGTACCACCGGACAGTCCTTAGGGCGTCCGCCACGTCGACCGTGGGCAGGAAGCCGTCGGTAGTCCCTCGGAGTCGGCAGGGCACCCCGGCGCACCCACATCCCACGCCCCGTGGACTGCGGGGCGCCTCCCCCACCGCGGGCCAGCGTCCCGCAACACACGACCGGGCCCGCGCCCGACCGCCGGCCAAGAACGGTCATGCACAGAAGGAGTCCCGATTGCCTTACGCAGGTGGCTATCAGAGCCAGGTCTTCGCCGCAGGCGGAAGCCCGTTCCCCTTCACCGTTCAAGGGCTGGAGGACGCGGCACGCGAGAAGCTACCGGCCCCCCATTTCGACTACATCGCGGGGGGCGCGGGGCGAGAGCGCACCGTGGCCGCCAACGTGGACGCCTTTGCGCGCTGGGGCCTGAACTACCGCATCCTCCGCGACGGAAAGCCCGGCGTCCCTTCGTACACGGTGTTGGACACCCCCATGGCCATGCCGGTGCTGCTCGCCCCCGCCGGGGTGGCCGATCTGGCCCACCCCGAGGCCGAGCGGGCCGCGGCAAGGGCCGCTGCCGACACCGGAGTCGTGCAGGTGCTGTCCTCGGCGACCTCGACTGCGCTGGAGGACGTCGCCGAGGCCGCCCCAGAGGGGCGCCGGTGGTTCCAGTTCGCCTGGCCCGACGACGAGAAACTCGCCCGCTCGCTCATCGACCGCGCGGAGAACGCCGGATACTCCGCCATCGTGCTCCAGGGCGACTGCCACGTCGCCGGCTGGCGCACCCGCGAACTCGACTCTGCGTTCTTTCCCTTCCAACGCGCCCACGGCATGGGGAACTACCTGTCGGACCGCCGCTTCCGCGAACTGGCCGTCATGGGCCCCCGACCCGCCCGCGGCGCCGCCCTCGACCCCGCCGAGGTGGTGGCCGCGGCGGCCACCTGGAACCGCCTCTACACCCGCCCTGCCCTCCACCCCGGGGACCTCGCGCTCCTGCGCGCCTGGACCGACCTGCCCGTCATCGTCAAGGGTGTCTGCCGACCGGACGAGGCGACCCTGCTGGCCGATGCGGGCGCCGACGCGCTCATCGTCTCCAACCACGGCGGACGCCAGCTCGACAGCGGTCTAGCGGCTCTCGACTGCCTGCCCGGTGTGGTCGCGGCCGTCGGCGGCCGGGTCCCCGTCCTCTTCGACTCGGGCATCCGCACCGGGACCGACGTCCTCATCGCCCTCGCGCTGGGCGCGAGCGCCGTCATGATCGGCAGGCCGTGGCTCTACGGCCTGGCCATCGGAGGGCAGGAAGGCGTCACACACGTCCTGCGGTGCCTCGAAGCCGAGTTCACCGGCGCACTCGCCCTCACGGGGCACCGTGACCCCGCCACCCTGTCACCCGCCGACCTCACCCCTGTCACCACCCCGAGCAACCGGAGAGCCCGTTGACCACCCGCACCGAACGCTACGGCGACCACATATTCAGCCACACCAGGGCGGACGAGAGGGCCCGCCTGACCGCCCTGGCCGAGGTCCTCGACCCGATCTCCCTCGATGCCCTGGCAGCCCCTGCATCCGGTCCCGTCCGCCGGTGCCTGGAACTCGCCGCCGGGACCGGCAGCGTTGCCCGCCGGATGCTCGACCTGTTTCCCACCGCCCACGTGACCGCCACCGAAGTCGACCTCCGCTTCCTCGACGCGATATGCGAGGACCGGCTGGAGATTCTCCACCACGACGTCACGGCCGACGGTTTCCCCGACGGCTCCTTCGACGTCATCCACGCCCGCTACCTCCTCCACCACCTGCCCACCCGCGAGGAGACCTTCGGCCGGATCGTCCGCTGGCTGGCCCCCGGCGGCCGACTCATCATCGAGGAGCCTGCCCTGTTCTCCCTGGAGGCCGCGCGGGACGAAACCTACCGTCGGGTCTCGCTGGGCGCCCTGCGGGTCCTGGCGGAGCGTCTCGGTACCGACTGCACCCACTGGGGCCTCGACCTGCCCCGCACCGCGACGGCCAAGGGCCTGACGGACATCACCCTGCGCACCACTGTGCCCACCGTGACCCATGACAGCCCCATGGGCCGCTTCTGGCGCCTGACCCTCGCTCACCTCGCCCCGGAGATCGAAAGGCTGCCGGGAGTGCTCCCCGACGACACCCCGACCGTCCTCGACCGGCTCGCGCGCCCCGGTCTCGTCGAGATGGGCATGGCGACGGTCACCCTCACTGCGGCCAAGCCCGCCCGGGCCTCCTGACAGCAAGCGGCGGCGGCTGGGGCACCACACCGTGGACCGGCACCAAAATGAGTAGGCGATGCTCACGCCGCGCGCGAACCGGCCTGTGATGCTCGGGCGGTATGGGCGTCGGCACGCGTCGCATCGGTGAACTCCCCACTGCGGAAGCCGCCGGAGCACGCGGCTGCGCCCCGTCGGAGCCCCCGCCGACTGTCGATGGCAGCCGGCCGGGGCTTCGACGCCCAAAGACCGCCGCCACGCACCACGAGGAACACATGCCCATGTCCAGCCCGCCGACGCATGCGCCGTTCACCACGGCCGCACAGGACAGCGCCGCCGACCCGAGCGGCATCGAGATCCGATCCATCGACTGGATCCCCACGGCAGAGCGTCACGGTAGGGTGCGCCACCTCGGGGCGCTGTGGTTCGTAGGCAACATCAACCTCACCGCGATGGCCACCGGGGTCGCCGCGCTGAGCATCGGCACCAGTCTGATGTGGACCCTCGTCGCGACGGTACTGGGTTCGCTGTTCGGTACGTTCTTCATGGCGTTCCACTCGGCCCAGGGACCGCATCTCGGTCTCCCGCAACTCGTGCAGTCGCGCGCCCAGTTCGGATACCTGGGAGCCGCTCTGAGCGTATGGGTGTTCGCTCTGGTCAACTACCTGGCCTTCAATGCCGCGGACGCGATCCTCTCCGGCGACGCCGTGCACATCCTGTTCGGTATCGACGACAGCCTCGGCTATCTCTTCTCCGCCTCTGTGGCCGCGGTCATCGCCCTGTTCGGATACCGGTGGATCCATCGACTGAGCCGATGGTTGACCTGGCCCATGGCCGCGACCATGTGCGTGTTGACGCTGTCCGTGGTAGCCGGGGAGGAACTGCCCCCCGCCTTCTTCGAGTTCGGCGTGTTCGACACGGCGGCCTTCATGACCGTCTTCGTGATGGTGACGGGATTCCAGCTCGGCTGGGCGCCCTACGTCTCGGACTACTCCCGCTACCTGCCGGCTCAGACCACGACACGGTCGGCCTTTTGGTGGACCTACGCCCCCAGCGCCCTGTCAGCGATCTGGGTCTTCGCCATCGGTGCGGTGTCCTCATCCGTCGCACCGGACGCCACACCCGTGGCCGCCTTCGAGCAGTTGGCGGACGGACTGGCGGACGGCCTGGGGCGGGTCGTGGTCGCCACGCTCCTGGTCGGCCTGCTCGCCGTCATGGCGATCAACCAGTACGGCGGGATGATGGCCATCATCTCGATCCGGGACAGCTTCCTTCCCGTGCGGCCGACCCGCCGCATCCGCGCGGTCTGCATCGGCATCATGTTCGTACTGGTCTGGGGGATCGCCCAGTTCGTGGGCGTCGACCGGTTCAACTCGTTCTACGGGAACGTCCTCATCTTCCTCACCTACCTCTTCACTCCGTGGACGGCGATCAACCTGGTCGACTACTTCTTCGTCCGCAGGGGCACCTACGCGATCACGGAACTGTTCAATCCGAGGGGGATGTACGGACGGTGGGGTTGGCGCGGCAACCTCTCCTACCTCTTCTGCGCGGCGGTGATGGTTCCCTTCATGGTGACCGTCCCCTTCACCGGCTTCGCAGCCCGGGCGCTGGGGGGTACCGACTACTCCGTGTTCGTCGGCCTGCCCGTGGCCGGACTGACCTACCTCCTGCTCTGCCGCTCGATCGATCTCACGGAGGAACGGCGCGTCGCCGCGGAAGAATCCCTCATCGGCCCTGCACGGTGAGCGCTCCGACATCTCGGACGCACTCGCGCGTGTCGGTCCTTGGGCGTGTTGCGAAGGTAGCGCTGTCCGTCCGGAGGGCGGGCCCCGCGGCCTCTGGTGCGGGCGCTCGCAAGGCGGAGGGTCACCCCGTACTTGGGTGATTCCGACAACACGGCGAGCGTGCGTGCCAGACGCCGCGGGGCAGTCGGGACGCTCACAACACGCCCTAGTAGTGCTTGGTCAGGTTGGTGTGGTGCTTGGTATGTCGCGGTGGCAGGTGGGGCAGGCGCCGGTCCAGGTGGCGAGGAGGGTCTGTAGTT
>NZ_JBIAGC010000040.1:32461-56914 GCF_042869595.1 Streptomyces sp. NPDC006879 | reverse complement strand
AACTACGAGATCACCGGAAACCGCCTCGTCACCTCGCGCCAGCGCTACCCTGCCCGCCCACACGCTCAACTGGACAACTACGACGCTCAGTCACACCAACGGGCCTGCGGTGCACAGGTGGAGGTCATTCCGCTCGCCGTCGATGACCTGTGGGCCAGGGACACCGTGCCGGTGTTCGTGGAGGAGGGCGGACGGGTGACCGGAGTTGACTACAACTTCAGTGGCTGGGGCGGTAAACAGGAACACACTCAGGACGCGACGGTGGGACGGACGCTGCTTGCTCGGTTCGGGCTACCCCGCACCCAGTCGCCCCTGGTCGCCGAGGGCGGCTCCTTCGAAACCGACGGCCAAGGCACCCTGCTGGTCACCGAGAGCTCGATCGTCAACGACAACCGCAACCCCGGCAGGACCCGTGGCCAGATCGAAGCCCAACTCAAGGAGGACCTCGGCGTCGAGAAGGTGATCTGGTTGGCCGGAGTGCGCGGAGAGGACATCACCGACGCACACGTGGACAGCTTGGTGCGCTTCACCGAACCCGGCGTGGTGCTGCTCGACAAGGCGTTCCCAGGGACGCGGCCGGACTCCTGGTCCCGATCCTCCGACCAGGCCAGGTCCGTGCTCACCCAGGCCACCGACGCGCGTGGCAGGCGCCTTGAGGTCATCGACCTGCCGCAGCCGGACCCCGATCGGATCACCGGGGAGGGGGAGGAGTTCGTCTCCACCTATGCCAACTTCTTCGTGGCCAACGACGCCGTGTTCATGCCGAAGTTCGGCGATCGCAGGGCCGATGACCGGGCCCGGGGCCTGCTGAGCGAACACTTCCCGCAGCGCGAGGTGGTTCCCGTCCGGATCGACGCCATCGCCGCCGGTGGCGGCGGCATCCACTGCTCCACGCACGAGGAGCCGGGCCCACCCGCTGAGGACTGAACGACTGGAGGAGGGGACCAGGCGCTTCCTCCCCTCACAGCGCCGCTGCGCGGACGCAGAGCACGTCCGGCAAGTGGCTGGCCAACTGCCGCCAGCTCTCCCCGTCGTCCAGGCTCGCGTAGACCTCGCCGTTGCGGTTGCCGAAGTACACCCCTGCCGGATCGGCGTCGTCGGTGCACAGCGCGTCCCGCAGCACGGTGCCGTAGTGGTCGGCTTCCGGGAGGCCCTTAGCGAGCGGTTGCCAGCTCTGCCCCGCGTCCGTGGTCCTAAAGACCCGGCAACGGCGCTCGGCGGGAACCCGGTCGGAGTCCGCGTTCAACGGAAAGAGGTAGGCCACGCCCGAGCGGTGCGGGTGGGCGGCCACGGAGAAGCCGAAGTCGGACGGTAGCCCACCCCCCACGTCCGTCCACCGGGCGCCCGCGTCGTCACTCCGGTAGACACCCCAGTGGTTCTGCAGGTAGAGGCGGTCCGGGTTCCCGGCATCCTGCGCGATCTTGTGGACGCACTGGCCGAACTCCGGTGGCTCCGGATCGGGGAGGAACACCGCTGACACGCCACGGTTGGAGGGCGCCCAGTCCTCGCCCCCGTTGCGGGTGCGAAAGACGCCCGCGGTCGAGACGGCGACTGTCACGGCCTGCGCGTTGCGCGGGTGGGTGATGACCGTGTGCAAGGCCTCGCCCCCGCCGCCCGGAACCCAACGTGAGCGGGTCGGATGCTCCCACAGGGGCCGTACCAGTTCGAAGCTCTCGCCCCGGTCCGTCGAGCGGAAGAGCGCCGCCGGCTCGGTACCCGCGTAGACCACGTCCGGGGCGGCGGGTCCGGCCGGATGGAGCTGCCAGACCCGCTCCAGCGAGGCCCCGGTGTCCGTGGGGAACTTCACCGCCGGCTGCTGTGGCTCGTTCCAGGTCGCCCCGAGGTCGTCGGAGTGGAACACCGATGGCCCCCAGTGCGTGCTGTCTCCGCCGACCAGCAGCCTGGGCTGCGGTCCACGCCTGTCGATCGCGACGGCGTAGATGGCCTGCGCTTGGAAGCAGGGCTCCGTGAACTGCCACACGCCTTGGCGCCTGCGGCCCACGAAGAGTCCTTTGCGGGTGCCCACGGTGAGTAGCACGTCGGTCATGATCGGTACCTCCGGAGTCCTGCGCCCCGATTCCACGGATGCGGACTGACTTGCTCCGGCCAGTGTGCACCTCACCCCGGGCCCCGTGCTCGCTCCCCGGTCCCCACACCCCATTCGGCCGATCATCAACGAACGAAATCAACTGGTAACGGTAAGTTACTTGAACACGATTGGTTGCAAGCGCTTCACTGCACGCTGTGACCACCGAACTCCTCTCCCCGCTCGACCAAGCGTTCTGGCACATCGAGTCCGAGGGCCACCCCATGCATCTGGGCGCCCTCGGCCACTTCACCGCCAACCGTCCCGGCGCCGCTCGCCACGCCGCCCGTCTGCTCGCGGAGCGCTGCGCCGAGGTACCCCAGCTGCGTCGCCGGATCGGCGACGTCCTCTTCCCGCTCGGCGCCGCAGCCTGGCGGCCGGATCCCGATTTCGACCCTTCCCGGCACATCCACCTCGTCCCCGCCGGTCGCAGCGACCCCGACGTGTACGCCGTCGCCGGCGAGCTGATGGCCCGCCCGCTCGAACGCGGGCGCCCACCCTGGGAGGCGTACGTCCTTGAGGGCCGCAACCCGGCCGCCTGGGTCGGCACTCCCTTCGCGGTCCTCTTCAAGTTCCACCATGCGCTCGCAGACGGTCTCGGCGCCCTGGCCCTCGCCGCCACCCTCTTCGACCAGGGCGCTGAGCGGACGCCCCCCCGACGCCCGGCGAACAGGACCGTACCCGCGCAGTCCTCCCCTGCTGTCACCCCCGAGTTGCTCCTGCCCGACCCGCGCCGGCTACCCGGCGCGCTGCTCTCCCGCCTGCACGGCCGCATGCAGGACGTTGGTCAGGCCCTGGAGATCGGGGCCGCCGTCGCCCGGGCGGGACTGCCGAGCACTGCACCGGCGGCTCTGATTGCCGACGCGGTCGGTGGGACTCGGACGATCGCAGGTGTCCGCTTCGACATCGACGAGGTCCACCTCATCCGCAAGAGCGCGGGCGGAACCGTCAACGACGTGCTGATCGCCGTTGTGGCCGGCGCCCTGCGGCGTTGGCTCCAGACCCGGGGCGAGCCCGTGCGGGACGTCGCCCCCCGTGCGCTGATCCCCGTCTCCCGACGGCGTCCGAACGGTGGAGCCGGTGGCGCGAACCGGCTGTCCGGCTACCTGATCCGGCTGCCGGTGGGCAACCCGGACCCGCTGGGAAGACTGGCCGCCGTCCGCGCGGACATGGACCGCAACAAGGAGGCCGGCCCGGCCCGCGGCGCGGGCGCGGTGGCACTGCTGGCCGACCATGTGCCGGCGCTGGGGCACCGCCTCGGCGGGCCGGTGGTCGCCCAGGCGGCCCGGCTGCTCTATGACGTGCTGGTCACCAGCGTGCCGCTGCCCGGTATCGGTCTCTCACTGGGGGGCAGCACCTTGCGACAGGTCTATCCGCTGGCACCGTTGGCCCGAGGGCAGTCCTTGGCGGTGGCGGTGTCCACCTACCGGGGGGCGGTCCATTTCGGGCTCCTCGCCGACGGCGGGGCCGTACCGGACCTCGCTCCGCTGGCCCAGGCGGTTAGGGAGGAACTCGCCCTGCTTCGGCGCAGCACGCAGTGACACGCCGAAGCAAGGCGTACTGGATCAGACGATCTTCATGTTGGCCATCATGCCCATCGCGGAGTGGTCCAGCATGTGGCAGTGATAGAGGTAGGTGCCCCGGTATCCGGTGAAGGTCGCCTGGAGCTTCACCGTCTCGCCGGGCATGATCTTCACGGTGTCCTTGAGCCCGAACTCCGGGCCGGAGGTCACCGGTATGCCGTTGCGTTCCAGTACCCGGAACTGCACCAGATGCAGGTGGAAGTTGTGCGGCGCCCGCTGGTTGGCGTTGGAGACCGTCCAGACCTCGGTGGCGCCGTACTGGATCTCGGTGTCGATCCGTTGGTGGTCGTAGACCTTCCCGTTGATCCATGCCTTGGTGTCCGGGCCCACCGCCTCGTCCATCTTCAGGACGAACGACCGTTCCACGGTCGGTTTCGCCAGGGCGGGCAGAGAGCGCAGCACCGGTGGCACCGAACTGCGGTCGTGGGCCCGACGAGTCACCCGGAACTGCATCACCTGAGCGGCCGGACCGGTGTCGTTGTTGACTAGCTCGACCGTGGTGCCCACCGGGTAGCGGGAGAAGTCTACGACCACGTCGGCGCGTTCACCTGAGGAGAGCGACACCGTCGAGGTGGCGTAGGGCTCGGGGAGGAGGCCGCCGTCCGTGCCTATCTGCTGCATCTGTGAGCCGTCGGACAGGCGCAGCGTGAAGAACCGCTGGTTCGACTGGTTGAAGAGGCGGAAGCGGTACTTGCGGGCGGCGACGTCGAAGTAGGGCCAGGGCTTGCCGTTCGCGAGGATCACGCTGCGTTTGAGGAAGTCGCCCATGACGTAGACGAACTGACCCTCGGCGTCGAAGCGCGCGTCCCGCAGCGCGATCGGCACGTCGTAGGAGCCGCGGGGGAGGTTCAGTCGGCGCTCGGTGTGGTCGGTGAGCAGGTAGAACCCGGCGAGCCCACGAAAGACGTTCTCCGACTCGGTGTGGTGGGAGTGGTCATGGAACCAGAGGTTGGCATGTGACTGGTGGTTGGGGTACGTGTAGACCTTCTGACCGCCGTGCGGGGCGATGAGGTCCATGGGGCCGCCGTCACTGCTCTGCGGCACATGGGCGCCGTGCAGGTGCACCGACGTCGGCACGGACAGTCGGTTGATCTGGCGCACCACCACCCGCTCACCCGAGCGTGCCCGGATCACCGGGCCGGGGAACTGGCCGTTGTAGGTCCACACGGTGGTGGGTTTGCCGGGGACGATCTCCCGGGCGACTTCCCTCATCGTGACGGTGTAGTAGCTTGCCAGCCCGGTGGAGAAGGTCGGTCGCAGCACCTTCGGCCGTGGCATCGCCACCTGGAACTTCTCGATGCTGTTCGGGTCGAGGTCGGAGGCCGCCGCGACTCCTTCGAGCGCCGGAACCAGGAGCCCGGCACCGCCGATGGCCGTGGTCAGGCCTATGCCGGCCTTGAAGGCGGCCCTACGCGAGATCATGAAGTCCTCCCCCGAGAAGAACGGTTGGGCGTGCGCGTCCGCCGGTCAGGCAGATCTTGTCTGTGAAGTCTGTGGGGACCGCACGCGCCGTTCAACACACCTCGATTCAGGGCTCTGTCAGAATTCGCAGATCCCGATGGGGTGTGTGGAGGAACGCGCAGGGGAATGTCAAAGTCCGTCAGGGTGGTACGCGAGGGCCGCCCAGGACGACGGCCCGTCCCCCACCGCCAGGGGGGACGGGCCGTACGCCGAGGGGGTCCGAAAGGAGCCGCCGGCCCCTCGTTCGGTCGCAGTCAGGCCGACTCCCGTTCCCGCTCCGCCATCCGGATCACGCAGACCGCGACGGCCAGCAACAACGAGGCGTCGGCCTCGGGCCGTAGTACGTCGACCGCATAGGTCTCGCGCATCCGGAACCACTTGCGGGAGATCAGCGCCAGCGGTTCATCCTGGTACTCCACCTTGAACTCCCGGTCCAGGATGCGCCCGCTCACGTCAAGCTCGGTGCCGTCGACCAGGTCGACCCGGTAGTGGTTGCGCAGCAACGACAGGCGCTTCCTGCGAACCGATGCCAGAGGGGCTCCCGCGCGTTCCAGGGTCATCGTGTCACGCAGGCTGAACACCTTTTCACGGAGCGTCAACAGCACTTGTCCCTGCGCATCCTTGAGCTCCAGGGTGTCGCGCAGGCGCAACGCCTTTCCGTCGACGAGGAAGGCGTGGCGGCCTTCCTCGTCCTCGATCCAGTAGTCGTCGCCCACGGCGATCAGTTTGTCCCGCACCAGGTATTTCATGACCGTGATCAGTGCCCGGTGGTAGCTCCGTTCAGGCGGGCGGGACGCCGGTGCGGGCCGGTATGCCCCGGATGGCCCAGCGTCCTTGCGGCGGACTCCCGCCGGTACGCGAGGCCGGCCGGGGCGTCCCACTACGTGCCCCGAAGCGCCCCTTCGACCCCGCGGTGCACCGGTTCTGATCCCGTGTGCTGATCTGCCAGGCACCGCGGGGCAGCTGTCAGGAACGGTGGTACTGGACCGGAGTGGCCACCTCGGCGCCGAGTTCCCGAGCGGCGCGCCGGGCGAAGTAGGGGTCGCGCAGCAGCTCGCGGCCCAGCAGTACGGCGTCCGCCTCCTCGTTGGCGAGGATCTTCTCGGCCTGCTCCGGTTCGGTGATCAGGCCGACCGCGGCCACGGGCAGGTCGGCCTCCCGCTTGACCCGCTCGGCGAAGGGCACCTGGTAGCCGGGGCTGACCGGGATGCGCACGCCCGCGGCGTTGCCGCCGGTGGACACGTCCAGGAGGTCCACTCCGTGTTCCTTGAGCAACCCGGCGAGGCGGACGGTGTCGTCGGCGGTCCAGCCGTTCTCCTCCAGCCAGTCGGTGGCGGAGATCCGGAAGAACAGCGGGAGGTGCTCGGGCCAGACCGCGCGGACGGCGTCGACGACCTCCAGGGCGAACCGCGCCCGGTTCTCGAAGGAGCCCCCGTAGGAGTCGGTGCGCTTGTTGGAGTGCGGCGAGAGGAACTCGCCGATCAGGTAGCCGTGGGCGCCGTGGATCTCGGCGACCTCGAAGCCTGCTTCCAGCGCTCGGCCGGCGGCCTGCGCGAACTGTCGCACGATCTGGTGGATGTGGTTGGGCGTCAGTTCAGTGGGCACCGGGTGGCCCTCGGCGAAGGGGACGGCGCTGGGGCCAAGGGGCTGCCAGCCGTGAGCCTCCGGTCCCACGGGGGCGCCGCCCTTCCAGGGGCGCTCGGTGGAGGCCTTCCGCCCCGCGTGGGCTATCTGGATGCCCGGGACGGTGCCCTGCCCCTTGAGGAAGTCCGTGATGCGGCGGAAGGCCGCAACCTGCGTGTCGTTCCAGATGCCCAGGTCATAGGGGCTGATACGGCCCTCGGGGGAGACCGCGGTGGCCTCGACGATGACCAGTCCGGTGCCGCCCGCGGCCCGGGCCGTGTAGTGGCTGAAGTGCCAGTCCTGGGGGGCGCCTGCTTCCGGCCCCTGGGGGGCGGCGGAGTACTGGCACATGGGAGCCATCCAGATCCGGTTGGGGAAGGTGACCGAACGCAGGGTGAAGGGGTCGAAAAGGTTGCTCACGGCAGGCTCCATTCCAAACGCGGCGGCCTTCGGCAGGCTGCCCGTACACGTAAGTACGATAGCCGTCGTAGTACGTCATCTGTCAAACTACGAAGATCCTCGTACAATGGAGTAGAAGCAGCCGCCCCATGGCAGCGACGAGCGACGTGAAGGACGTGACACCACAGTGAGCACAGCCGTGAACACCCGCGGACTCGCCCACCCCGAGCTCGCCGAGATCAGGCTGGACGCCGTGCTCCACGCCCTCTCCGACCCGATCCGCCGTCAGATCGTCTGTGCCCTGGCGGAGGCCGAGCGGCAATCCACCTCGCCCGGTCCGGTGGCGCTCGGTTGCTCGGCCTTCGAGCTGCCGGTGACGAAGTCGACGTCCACCCATCACTTCCGGGTCCTACGCGAGAGCGGTGTCATCCGCCAGCACTACCGAGGCACCGCCAAACTCAACGACCTACGCCGCAGCGACCTGGAGAGGCTGTTCCCGGGCCTGCTGGACGGCATCCTGGTGGCCGCCGGCGCGGAGGAGCAACGCTTGGCGCGCCCGGGCTCTTGAGCCCAGGGGGCCCAAGAGCCGGCGCCAGGTCACCATCCGGCCGCCGCTTCCACACCGCTGCGAAAGGCGCGCTCGTAGGCCTGGTCCCCGACGCTGGACCGCGCGCTGTGTTCGGCCGAGGCGCGGATCGCTTCCAGGGAGGGGGAGCCCATCCGGGGCAGCCCCACCGCCCGCCACCAGGCGTGACCGCCGCCCAGTAGGCGGGCCGCCTCCTCGCCCCCGCCCTGCGTGGCGATCGCCGCGCCCAGCAGTTCCAGTCCGAGCGCGATCCCGAAGCTGTCACGCAGGAGCCGCTTCGCCGCCAGCATGGCGCGCGCATGGCGTGCGGCCACCTGCGGCTTTCCGGAGGCCAGCGCCGCCAGGGCGAGGATGTAGTCCGCGTAGGCCCGCATCCAGTGTTCGCCCGCCGCCGCGCAGACTTCCCGTAGTGCGCCTGCCTCCGACGCGGCTTCCTCGTTCCGGCCCAGTGCACACAGGGCGTACGAGGTCGCGAGCCGGCAGAGCAGCCCGCCGGAGGTGCGGTGCAGCCCCTGCGGAGCGGCCCGCAGGGCCCCGCGGGTCACCTCCAGGGCGCTGGCGGCGTCGCCCGGCATCAGGAGGGAGGTGCCCAGGAGGTGGGCGGCCCGGAGCTCGGCTTCCGCGGCGTGGCGTGCGGGTTGGCTCAGACGCCGTCTGCCGTGGGCTTCATCGCGCCGCTTGGGCTCATGCTCCCGCTCGCGTACCAACTGGTGGCCCAGGCCCAGACTCGTCGCCAGGTCGCCTTGGAGGAGGGCGGTGATGCCGAGCGTCCACCGGGCACGGGTCCGGGCCTGGCTCGGTTCCGTCGGGCCCGACCGCAGGGCCCGCTCAAGGAACTGCCGTCCCTCGCGCAGGTGCCCGCAGCAGAACCAGTGGAACCACAGGTCCGCGGCCATCTCCAGAGCCTGCGCCGGATCGCTTGCCAGCAGGTGCTCCAGTGCGGTCCTCAGGTCGGTGTGCTCGGCGCTGAGCCGGTCCGCCCAGTAGAGCTGCCGGCTGCCGAGCCACTGCCCCTCGGCCTGCTGGGCGAGCGCCGCGTAGTGGCGGGCGTGGCGGTCGGCGACCACGTGCTCCTCGCCGAGCTCCTTGAGCCAGTGACGGCCGTACTCGCGGATGGTGTCCAACATCCGAAACCGTGCGGGCGGCCCGGCCGCACTCTGTCGTACCACGGACTTGCCGACGAGTCCCGCCAGCGTCTGCTCCACCTCTGTGGGACCCAGCGGCCCGCCTGAGCAGACGGCTTGCGCCGATGCGATGTCGAAGTCCCCGGAGAAGGTGGAAAGGCGTGCCCAGAGGAGCCGTTCCAATGGCTGGCACAGCTCGTGGCTCCAGCCGATCGCGGTCCGCATCGTGCGGTGGCGCTGCGGACGGGACATCCAAGGGTCCGAGAGCACCTCGAAGCGCCCGCCCAGGCGTTCTGCCACCTGTTGCACCGTCCACATGCGCAGCCGGGCGCCCGCGAGTTCGAGGGCGAGCGGAATCCCGTCCAGTTGTCGGCAGACCTCGGTGGCGGCTCCCGTCCACCGTGGATCGCGAAGGTCCTGTCGGGGCAGCACGGCACGGGCTCGTTCGCGGAAGAGGCGCAGCGCATCGCAGTCCGTTCCGTCCACCGGCAGTGGACGGACCTCACACACCAACTCGCCCTTGCACCCCAGGGGCTGTCGGCTGCTGGCCACGATGGACAGCCCCGGTGCGGACTGGAGCAGTTCGGCGACCAGGTGGCGACATTCGGCCACCAGGTGCTCGCAGGTGTCGAGCACCAGCAGCAGGTTCTTGTCGGATAGCCAACTGCACAGGTCCTCGTTGGCCGTGCGGGCGGACTGTTCGACCAGGCCCAGGGTCCGGGCGATGAGGACCGCCAGGAGCCGGGGGTCGCGCAGTGGGGAGAGATCCACCCACCAGACCCCGTCACGGTAGCGGGACCGGGCCTTGCGGGCGGTGCGCAGCGCGAGTCTGGACTTGCCCACCCCGCCCACTCCGGTCAAGGTGATCAGTCGCCCGGCCTCCAGCAGACCGCCCAGCCTGCCGAGTTCCACGGCCCGGCCCACGAAGCTCGTCGTCTCCGACGGCAAATTCCCCAGCACGGCGCCCGATTCTGGCCTAGTGTCACCCCTCCTGTGGTCTCTGTGATCGTTCTTGACTGAATCCCGCGCATGGCTGGTTGGAATACGCACTTATCCTTCGCCTGAAGGTTCGGACCTGGCCCTTGCCGATACCGGACCCGCTCGGCCATCGAGGATGCCGATCCTCAGCTCCCGCCCAGCGTGATCGTGCGGACGGCTGAGAAGGAACCCCAGGTTCCATCCGGCAGCCGGGCCCGTAGCTTCAGCTTCCACACCGTCCCCGGTGGTTCCGTCACCGTGATCAGGTAAGTCGCCCGCCCTTTCGGCGCCGCCCCCTCACCCCAGTGCACCGTGGTCATCAGACGATCCCCTGAGTACAGCTCGTAAGCCCGCACCTCGCCCTGGGTGCGAGGTGGCAACCAGGAGAGTTCCACGACCGCGCCGTCGGCACCGGGGCGCATCGTCGCCTCGAACCCCGCCACCGCGGTGCTCGGACCCTGCCCCGATGCGGTCGCCGTGGTGATGTCCACGGCGGGACTGTCCGTGGAGGACTGCTCCGCCGCGTCCCGGGCGCGCACCGTGAAGGTGTAGACAGTGTCCGGCCGCAGCCCGGTGATGCGGGTGTGACTCTGGCGCCCGTCGACCGTGTGGATGCGCACCCCGGCCTGGTAGACGTCGTAGGCCGTCACCGCCACATCGTCCTCGGCCTTGCCCCAGAACAGCTCCGCGGCACGGGCGCCGACGGCCTTGCCGGTGAGTCGTGCGGGCCGGGTCGGCGGCCCGGTGTCCCGAGGTGCGTGCGCCCGCGTGGTGGCGCTGACCCCGACGCTCAGCGGTGAGAGGTTACCGGCCGCGTCTCTCGCCCGAACGGCGAATCGGTACTCCGTGGCCGGGGTCAGCCCGGCCACGTCGACCATGTGCTTGGTGGCGGGAACCTCCCGTACGCGAGCGCCGTCCCGGTAGACCTCGTAGGCGCTGACTCCGTCCCGCTCTGGCGCCATGTCCCACATCACGTGTGCTGAGGACGAACTGCCCGCGTACACGGTCAAACCGGTGGGCGTCGGTGGGGGCTCGGTGTCCGCGGGCGGTCCGCAGGCGACCAGGGCGGCCCAACAGAGCGCCAACGCGGTGCAGGGGAGAACGCGGAGGAGCCGCACCGTAGTTGCCTCTCTGACAGCCTGCCGATCAAAGGTCTAGACATGTATCGCACAGTGAGGCATCAGCCGGCAAGACATCCGTGGTGCCGAGCCGCACCCCCTCCCACTGGCGCCGCCCTTTGGCGGCCGATTCCGCGCCGGCCCGCGGACGTCCGGTTGCCGTAAGCCCCCGGACCCGGCGCGTGCCCGTGCACCGGTGACCTCCCGGCGCACGCCGGCGTTAGACCCACGAGCCGATGTCGAAGGAGCGAGCATGAGCCTGACCACCGAACTCGTCCGGTGGGCCACCCCGACGGCGGCGCCCGCCACCCGGAGGTTCGCCCTGCGCGCCGCGTTCGTCGCCACCGTCCTTGCCACCACGGCCGCAGCACTCACCCCGCTCGTCCGCGCCAGCCGCGTGCCTGCCCGCCCCGGCCAAAGCGGGCCGGCGCCAGTGCCGCTCTTCGAGGAGACCTACCGGGGTCGCCACCTCAAAGGCACCCGAACCGCTGCTACGACTGATGGCGCCCGCGACCGGATCGACATCGAGGTGGACGGCCGCCCCCTGCACGTCATGCGCCGCGCCGACGGCGGCTTCATGAGCATGGTCAACCACTACGAGTCCTTCGGGACTCCGCTCGCCCTCGCCCGGGCCGCCGTCGATGAGATCGGCACAGCACAGCTCGCCCTCACCCGCCACCCGCACCACGGCTGACCCGAGGGAAAGGAAGGACCTCCGCCCGTGTACACCCGCCAGAACCAGAAGAACCTGACCACCTCACAGAAGAAGAGGTTCGTGGCCGCCGTCCTGGAGCTCAAACGCACCGGTGAGTATGACGAGTTCGTACGCGTCCACCAACGCTGGTTCCGCCCCGACGACGAAGACGGGCTGCGTGTGGGCCACATGTCCCCCTCGTTCTTCCCCTGGCACCGACGCTATCTCCTGGAGTTCGAAAGGGCCCTGCGGCAGATCGACCCTGCCGTCTCCGTCCCGTACTGGGACTGGACCTCCGAGAACACCCCGGCCGCTTCCCTATGGGCCGAGGACTTCCTCGGCGGCAGCGGGCGGGACAGTGACCACAAGGTGATGACCGGCCCCTTCGCCGAGGGCAGCGGAAACTGGCCGGTCACCGTTGGTGTGACCGAAGCCCGCTATCTCAGCCGGAACCTGGGACGCCCCCACAACCCGATCTCCCTGCCGACCCGTGCGGAACTCCAGTGGGCGATCAACGACCCGGTCTACGATGCTTCGCCCTGGGACTCGCGGGCGTCGAAGGGCGGTTTCCGCAACAAGCTGGAGGGCTGGGCGGCCCCGCGCAGCGAACGCTGGCGCAACCACAACAAGGTCCACCAGTGGGTCGGCGGCCACATGACCGGGGGGACTGCCCCCAACGACCCGGTGTTCTGGCTACACCACTCCTTCGTGGACCTCCTCTGGGACCGCTGGCAGCAGGCGCACCCCGACTCCGGCTACCTGCCCCGGCGCAGGCTGGGCCGGGCGGACCTCCAGTACGGCCGGGTACTCAGCCTCGACGAGCCGATGCCCCCCTGGGACGTCACCCCCGCCGAGCTCCTCAGCCACGAGGGCGTCTATCGCTACGAGGCGTGATCCCCCGGCAGCACACCTTGCGCGCAGGAGCTTCGCGCAAGGCCGGTGCGCACAAGGACGCCCCTCCTTCCGATGGTTGCGGAAGGAGGGGCGTCCTTGGTGGTCCACCCACGCGGGGGGAGCGACCGTCAGCCGCCGTAGCCGTCGGTGTGCATGTCGTGGCCCGACAGGTTCTGGCAGTTGTTGCCGAACGCCGGGTTCAGGAGCCCGATGACGTTGACGGTGTTGCCGCACACGTTCACCGGGACGTGCACCGGCACCTGGAGGAGGTTGCCAGAGAGCACACCGGGGGAGTGGACCGCAGCACCCTTCGCTCCGGCGTCGGCGGCGGCCAGACCGGCGCCGGCGGCCAGGACAGTACCGGCGGCAGCGGTGACGGCAGCGACCTTCGCGATACGCGACATCGATATCTCCTTGAGAGACGTGAGGAATGAGCCGCAGGACCTGCGGCCATGACGTGCGGTTCAACGCGCCGGTCGCCTCGGGGTCACGGTCGTTGGGCCTTCCCGGTGACCCGGGACCCTCCGAGGGCGCCGCCAAGGACGGTCTTGCCCGTCAGGGAACGGCGTGCGGGGTGTGCTCCGCCGTGCCCACCGAGGGCTTGCACCGGACCGGGGCCGACACGGGGAAAGCGACTGCCGGACATCTCAAGAGCGCCGAATGCCGCTCTTCCGCTGCACCGGGTCGCGATCCGGCGCGAGCTCACACCGTTGCCCGAGCCGAGCCGAAGAAGGGCTGGACCTGTGCGCTCCGGCCGGCTCCGACCATCGCCACCGGCCGTCCCTGGCACGAGTGGTCGGCGAACAGCAGCAGGGCGTGGCCGGTGTGATTGACCACCGGCTGGCCGCCTCCACCGCCGGGCATGAAGCGCGTGCAGCCGTCGAAGTCCTGCACGGCGTGCACCTTGTCGTCCTGTCCGAAGTACTGGAAGTCACCGTTGGACGCGTGCGCCGACCCACCCGTCACGGCGGTGAGCAGCAAGGACAGTGGAGCGAGCGCTGACTTGAAGAAATTGCCGATACGCATGTGAAGACCTCATGAGATACCTGGGGCCCGGGCCGTCCCGGAGCCCTCCACCTGGCTCAACCCCGCCGCGCGGCCCCGGACACGGCCGCGGAGGGAAGTTGACAGGTCGCCGAAACGCGGATCAGCGCCCGGTGGCCCCCGTCGGGGGTGTTCGAGGCGAGGGGTTCGTCAGCGACTATCAATCATGCGGAGCCCGTCTTGTCGGCCGTACCCGCCGTGCGTCCCCGAACTCCCCCGCGGCGCGCGACGGCCCGGATCAGCTCGGCGACGAGGTGTGCCCGCTCGGCCATGGCGTCGATCACCAGGTACTCGTGATCGGCGTGCGCACCGCCTCCGACGGCTCCGAGCCCGTCCAGCGTGGGCACCCCGAGCGCGGCGGTGAGGTTGCCGTCGCTCCCTCCGCCAACCACCCTTCCTTCCAAGTCGGGAAGGAGCTGCCGCGCCAGCGTGAAGAGCTCAGCCGAGGCCGACTGGGGCATCGGGGGCCGGCCGATGCCTCCTCGTACGGTGATCTCGGCTCCGTCGAGACGAGGGGTGAGCGCCGCGAAAGCGGACTCGATCCGCTCCGTCTCCGTCTGCGACTCGACCCGTACGTCGACGGTGATGCTGGCCTCTGCGGGAACCACGTTGTCCAAGGTGCCCGCGTTGGCCACGGTCGGGGTGACCGTCGTGCCCCGATCGGGGCGTGCCAGGGCGGCGATGGCCAGCACCTGGTGTGCCGCTTCGATCAGGGCGTTGACGCCGGCGGATGGCTCAAGTCCGGCGTGCGAAGCCCGCCCCGAGACCTGGACGTGGAAGGTTCCGCAGCCCTTGCGGCCCGTTTTCAGCGCCCCACCGTCAGCGGCGCCTTCGACCACGAGGACAGCGCCGCAGGCAAGCGCCCGTTCTTCGATCAGGGCGCGGGAGGCGCCGGAGCCGACTTCTTCGTCGGCGGTCACCAGGAGTTCGACTCCCGACCTGTCCTTGAGCGTCGCCACTGCGTGGATCGCCTGGACGAGACCGCCCAACATGTCGAAGACACCGGGGCCGGTAGCACGCCCCGCCTCGACTCTGAACGGGCGGCGTTCGAGGGTGCCGAGTGGAAAGACCGTGTCGTGGTGACCGAGGATCAGCACTTTGGGATCGCCCCCGGCTGACCAGTGGACATGAGGCCCGCCCGCGCTCGCCAGGAGAGTGGCCCGTCCGCCGAGGCGGTTCTCGACGACGGCGGCGAGGGTTTCGGCGGAATCCGACAAGGCGTCGAGGTCACGCGAGGGTGACTCCACTTCAACCAGCGTCCTCAGGTCCTCGATCATGTCGTCCACATTCAGCCGGGCACCCCTGCGCATCGTCATGACGTCAAGAGTAGTGCCCTGTGTGTGACGCGGAGTGACCGGCCGGAGCGCCCCGTTGAGTGTGCGAGCCGACCGCCCAGGGCGCGTCCTGGCCCTGTGCCGGAGCGACGGCACCGTCGAAGCTCGGGTGGATCTTCTGTTGCACGCAGGCGGTCAACCGTCGAAGGTGGGGGGCATGGCTCTGAGTTGGAAGTTGGTCGTCGACTGCACGGACGCATCTGCCCTCGCGGACTTCTGGGCGGCGGCTCTGGAATACGAAGTGGAGGATCCCAGCGCTCTCGTCGAGCGCTTGCTGGCCTCCGGCCACATCGATGAGGGGGCTGTCAGGGAGCATCGCGGTCGCAAGACCTTCCGCGGCTACGCCGCGATCCGGCACCCCGATGACCCCTTCGACGAAACCAGTGGCGTCGGGCGGGGGCGACGGTTGCTCTTCCAGGAAGTGCCCGAGAGCAAGGCGGGCAAGAACCGACTGCATGTCGACGTGCACGGCGAGCCCGGTGGCGGCGATGAACTGGTGGCCCGGCTGGAGGGCTTGGGAGCGCGCCGGGTCCGCGAGGTCGACCAGGGGCCCGGCGGCCACTGGTGGGTGATGCAGGACCCGGAGGGGAACGAGTTCTGCGCCGTGTGACGGCTCGATTCGCATCCGCCAGCCAACCGCTAGAAGACCGATGAAGATCTTGCTTCGACTGCCCGGCTCGCCCCGGATTGCCCGCTAATATCAATCGCCATGAACCGGTACAAGCCGGGCGTGATTTCAAGATCTTCAGGACGCTTCTAGGGGCTGTCCCGCGGCTCGGTGCCTGGCGGTCGTGCTGCGCCTGCCGGAGCCGGGTCTGGGGTCTCCTCGTTCGTGGGGTGTTCAGGCTTTCGTCAGTACGCGCGGACCGTCCTTGGTGATGGCGACGGTGTGCTCGACGTGTGCGGCGCGGCTGCCGTCGAGGGTACGCAGCGTCCAACCGTCCGCGTCGGTGCGGTAGTCGTCGGTGCCTCCCGCCACCAGCATGGGCTCGATGGCGAGCACCATGCCCGCGCGTAGCTTCAGACCGCGGCCGGGCGGGCCCTCGTTGGGTACCCCTGGGTCCTCGTGCATCTGGCGTCCGATGCCGTGACCGCCGAAACCGTCCGGGATCCCGTAGCCGGCCGCTCGGCAGGTGCGGCCGATGGCGTGCGCGATATCGCCGATGCGATTGCCGACAACGGCCGCCGCAATGCCTGCGTTCAGGGCCTGTTGAGCGGTTTCGATGAGGTGGGTGTCGGCGGGGCGGGCGGCTCCGACGGTGAAGCTGATGGCTGCGTCCCCCGCCCAACCATCCACCAGGGCACCGCAGTCGACGCTCAGGAGGTCGCCGCTGCGCAGACGGTACTCGTTCGGGATGCCGTGCACGATCGCATCGTTGACGGATGCGCAGATCACGGCGGGGAACGGTACAGGGGCGAAGGAGGGGTGGTATCCGAGGAAGGGCGAGTTCGCGCCGGAACGGAGGAGCTCCTCCCGGGCGACCTGGTCCAGTTCCAGGAGGGAGACGCCGACAGAGGCCGCCCGTCGGACGGCATCGAGGGCCCGGGCCACGGCCTGGCCGGCCGGGCGCATGGCGTTGAGGGAGGCTTGGGACTTCAGTTCCACCATTCCAATTACTATACCGGTATTAGAATGGTGGGATGGTACGCAATCCCTTGACTCCGCAGGAGCATGCCCGGGGCGAGCGACTGGGTAGGTTGCTGCGTGACGCGCGAGGTTCACGCAGCATGGCCGACGTCGCGGCGTGCGCCGGGCTGTCCCCCGAGACCCTGCGCAAGATCGAAACCGGCCGGGCTCCGACGCCTGCCTTCTTCACCGTTGCGGCTCTGGCCGAAGCCCTCGGGCTCTCCATGGACGACCTGGTGAGACGCTGCGCATTGCTGCCGGCCTGAGGCACCCCCCCCAGACGTCGAAGCGATCGACGCGCCGCCGTCCTGGCGACGCCAGACCGCGGCGCCTCGCCCGCAACGGGACGTCCGTAACTCCCATCCGACCGCGCGCCGCTACTGACGGCCGCGCCGCTGAACGCCCGCGAAGGTGAACATGAGTGTGAACGTCCCCGCCGCCACCGGTTCGTTTCTGCTGCTGCACGGTTGGCAGAACCAGCGACCCGCCGGGCACTGGCAGCACTGGCTGGCCGGCGAACTGCGCTCTGCCGGGCACCAGGTCCGCTATCCCCAGCTCCCCGACCCCGATCATCCCCGCCTCACGCACTGGCTCTCCGCTCTCGACCGCGAGCTGGCGGCCATGGCGCCCGAGCCCGCCGGGGGCCGGACCGTCCTCTGCCACAGTCTCGGCTGCCTGCTGTGGATGCACGCGGTCGCCCGGGACGGGGGGATCGCCACCCCCGTGGACCGCGTGCTCCTGGTCGCCCCGCCGTCCCCGTCGGTCCTGGACCGTCACCCGGAGATCTCCGGTTTCGCGCCGCCGTCTCTGGCGGAGCGGCAGCTCGCGAAGGCGGCCCATGCGACGCGGCTGGTGTGCTCCGACGACGATCCCTATGCCCCGGAGGGAGCGGCGGCGCTGTTCGGTGAGCCACTGGGGATCCCGGTGGACCTCCTGGCCGGCCAGGGGCATCTCGACATGGACGCCGGATACGGGATGTGGCCCACCTTGCTGAGCTGGTGCCTCGATCCAGGCCGTTCCATCCGCCCCCGGACGGCCTGAAGCCGGGCCTTCGAGCCCCGCCCCGCGCACGGGCGGCGCGCCGGGCGGATTCATCGGGGCTCGGCGCGATGGGCGAGCGCCGAGCCGGACCGGCCGGGCCGTTGGGCCCGGACGGCGAGACGGGGTCGCGCAGGGGGCGGGATGGCGAACACGTGCGTATCGACGTACATACAGATGGAGGGATAAACGGATCGGTGCGCCCAGGCCTGGAGGTGGCGCGCCCAGGAAGGCGGCATCGTGAACTGCGAGAACCCCTCCGCGGGCCTGGTCCCCGAAGCGTCCCCGACAGCAGGTGCACACCCCGAGGCGCGCACCACCCACGGCCGAGTCCGTGGCCGTTGGCGCGCCGGTGTCGCGGTCTTCCGGGGAATTCCCTATGCCGCACCGCCGTTCGGAGTCCACCGCTTCATGCCTCCGGCGGCCCCGGAGCCCTGGAGCGGGGTGCGCGAGGCCGCGACTTTCGGTCCTACCGCCCCGAAAGTTCCCTACCGTCCGCCCTTCGACCAGCTGTTGGCCGACCCCGCCATTGCCGGTGACGACTGCCTCAACCTGAACATCTGGACGCCCAGCCCCTCCCGCGCGGACCGCCTGCCCGTGATGGTGTGGATCCACGGTGGGGGCCTGACTCGTGGCTCATCGGCGGTGCCCGTCTACGATGGCACCTCCTTCGCCCGTGACGGGATCGTCCTCGTCACCCTCAACTACCGCCTGGGAGTGGAAGGATTCGGCCTCTTCCCGGACGCTCCCTGCAATCTCGGGATACGGGATCAGATCGCGGCCCTCAGGTGGGTGCACGAGAACATCGGCGGCTTCGGCGGAGACCCGGACCGGGTCACCGTCTTCGGGGAGTCTGCCGGCGCCATCAGCATCGGCACCCTGCTCGCGTCCCCAGCCGCGCGCGGACTCTTCCACCGGGCGGCTCTCCAAAGCGGTGCGCCAGAGACGCTGCCACGGTCCAGGGTGCGCGCCATCATCACCCGGATGGCGGATCGGCTGGGGATTCCCGCGACGGCGGCTGCCTTCCGGGCGGTCGATCGCGCCGCACTGCTGAACGCCCAAGGGGAGGTGACACGTCGCAGCAGCCCCCTGCTGGGAGGACCGTCCTTCGGGATCGTCTCCGACGGTGACACCGTGCCCCGCCCCCCGCTGGAGGCCCTCATCGAGGGCGACGCGGTGGACGTCCCGCTGCTGCTGGGGTGGACCACCCAAGAACACCGGCTGTGGCTGGCCCCCACCAAGCTGTTGCCCCGACTCGACCGCCTCGGCCCGCTCACACTGGCGGCTGCCATGGCCCGGTGCCGCCGGGGCCCGGCGGCGGTCCGCGCCTGCCAGCGGGCCCACCCTGGGGCGGGGCCCGGCGAGGTGCTCGGCCAGATGGTCGCCGATCACCTGCTGCGCGATCCGCTGCGACGGCTGGCAGCGTCCCGGCCGCCGGGCGCGCCTGCCTACCTGTACGAGTTCGCCTGGCAGTCCCAGGTGCCGGACCTCGGTGCCTGCCACGCCTTGGAACTCGGCTTCGTCTTCGACACGGCCGGGGCCCCGGATTCGATCCGGCTAGCCGGGCCCGGTGCACCACAGGAGCTAGCCGACCGAATGCACCGGGCATGGGTGGACTTCGCAACGGCAGGGACACCCGGCTGGGCGGCTTGGGACGAGCACACCCGGCCCATCAAGGTGTTTCGCGGATGAGCGACAGCCGTGCCCGCACGGTTTTGTCGGGGAACAGCTGAATGGTCGCGCCGAGCCGCTCCAGCGTCCGCACGGCGCCGCGGTTCGCCGCCGTGGTACGGGCCACCAGCACCCGGGCCGTGCCCGAGGCCTCGACCAGGGAGCCAAGGGCGAGCAGCGCCGCCGCGGCCACGCCGCGTCCCCGCGCTCCGCGCGCCAGCCAGATTCCGCACTCCAGTTCGTCCCTGTCATCGGTGCCTGCCAGGCGCACGGACCCGATCACACGGTCGTCCTCCACCACGGCGTAGGTCGACTCACGCAGCGGCCCTTCCAGCCCTGGGCGTCGGGCCCGGTGCCACTCCAAGAAGGCCGCCTGGCGGGGCCTGCTCCACCCGGGCGGGGCGTCCACCGGCGGCATGGCCTCTTCCGGGCGCGCACCGTGCACCGCGGCGGCCAGCAGCGTCCGCAGCCGTCCCTCGTCGAGTCGACGCAGGGCGACACGACCCATGGCGATCCGTTCACACTCCATGAGGCGATCTTCCCCTGCCGGCCCGGCGTGGGCGAGAGCTTTTCCTCCTCGAGCGGACCCGCTGCGGGCGCGGCACCTTCGCTTCCCGGGGTGCGAACGGGCGAATCCGCGAAGAAGGGTGCGGTCTTTCGATGAGTTCCGCTTCCTTGGACGGTCTCCTTCTTGAAACCCGTCCCACCGGGTGTCATGCCCGGACCGGCGTCGTGAGCGGTGCGGCGCTATGGCCGGGGAGATCCACCGCGAGGAGGCATTCATGGTCGGCGGAGGTCTTACCACCTGCCTGTGGTTCGACGATCAGGCGGAAGAGGCCGCCAATTTCTATCTGTCCGTCTTCGAGAACTCCCGGATCGGCCGGATCGGCCGCTACACCGAGGCGGGCCCGGGACCGGTCGGTTCCGTGATGGCCGTCGAGTTCGAACTCAACGGACAAGCCTTCGTCGCGCTGAACGGCGGGCCCCGCTTCACCTTCAACGAAGCGGTCTCCTTCCAGATCCGCTGCGCCGATCAGGCCGAGGTGGACTACTACTGGGACCGTCTCACCGAGGGGGCCAAGGTGTCGCCTGCGGTTGGCTGACGGACAAGTACGGGGTTTCCTGGCAGGTGTTCCCGAGCGAGCTGATCGACCTCGTCGGTGATGAGGACCCCGAGCGCGCCGGAAGGGCCACGGAAGCGATGCTCGGCATGGTCAAGATCGACCTGGCCGCCCTGCGCCGGGCGCACGAAGGAGGCTGAGGGCGCCTGTCCCGCTCGACTCCGGAGCCTTGGTGTACTGGTATCTGCCGCAATCCCCGGCGGTGGCCCGGGGCTTCGGCCCACGCACCCAGGAACCAGGTAGGCGCCGGCCCTTGGCACATGCGCCGACTGCCCTACATAGCAGATCACTGCGGGTGACCCGACAGTCCGGCAGGAGGAGGGCGATCACATGCCCGATGAGCCCCCATACCGACTGACATGGCCTCACTCCGAGGCGAGGGGCCCGTCCGCTTCTCGACGGTCCCTCCTCGCCTCTCGCGTCAGCGCGGGCATCTGCGCCCGCGGGCTTCTGGCGTGCACAGAAGCCCGCGGCGGTGCCGCTCAGAACGCTTCGGGGTTCGCCGAAAGGAACGGCGTCCCGCCGTGTCCAGGGTGACGGGGGAGTCGAATCGTCCGTTCGCGGACCGCCCTTCGCCAAGCCCGGGTCCGGGCTTAGGAGCGGGTACCGAAGACCTGCGTCCACCAGGGGCCGCCGCCGGTCGTGTAGTAGCCGACACCGATCTCCTTGAAGGAGCAGTTGAGGATGTTCGCCCGGTGGCCGGAGCTGTTCATCCAGGCCTTCATCACGGAGGAGGCACCGCGCTGGCCCATGGCGATGTTCTCGCCGTAGCTCGACCAGCGGTAGCCGGTGGCCGTGACTCGATCGCCTGGGCTCTTTCCGTCGGGGTTGGTGTGGTCGAAGAAGTTGCGGGCCGCCATGTCCTCGGAGTGTTTCTGGGCGGCGCTGCGGAGCAGCGAGTTCTCCTTCAGCGGCCCACAACCAGCCTTGGCGCGCTCCTGGTTGACCAGGGTGATGACTTGTTGGGCGGTGCTGCCGGACGGGGTGGTGCCGCTGCTGGTCCGGGTAGGGCGTGGTGTGGGGCTGGAGGTGCGTGGTGCCGGCGCCTTCTTCGTCGGAGCGGCGCTGCTCTTCGAGGGGCTCGGCGAGGCCTTGGACGGCGAAGGCGATGGTGAGGCGCTCGCGCTCGGGGAGGAGCTCGGCGTGGGGCTGGGTGGTGGGGTGGTCGATTCGGACAAGGAGGCGACCGAGGTGGAAGCCGCCGGTATCGGATCGGAGGCGATGACGCTGTTGCTGGGACCCGGTGTGGTGACCAGGTACAGAGCCCCGCCGCCAAGAGCGAGAGCGGTGACCCCGCCGACTGCCGCCGCCCGACGCCGGGAGGTGCGCCGCTGCTGCCGGCGGCTGCTGCGACTGCCCGTCACGCCGGAACCGTCGCCCTTGTGCGCTGCCCGGGATCCGGTGGGGACGGGCGTCGCTCCGAGTTGTATCGGCGCGGTCGTCTCCACGTCCGGCGCCGGCTCGAAGGAGCCGGCCGCTTGGGCGGCGAAGCTCGCCTCCTCGTGGATGCCGCTCAGGAGCGCTGCGGTCGGAGCCAGTAGTGCCAAGCCGGCGAGCAGACCCTCTGCCGGCATGAGGCCGCTCCACAGTCCCGAGCACTGCGCGCAGTCGCGGGCGTGCCTGGCTATTCGCTTGCGCCAGAGCGCCGAGGGCCGTCCGTCCCAGCCCTCCAGGGCCTGCCGCAACCAACCGCAGGGCGGGTTCGCTCCGAGCGCCCGGACCACGACCCGCGCGGACTCAAGCTGAGCCTTCATCCGCTGCACTCGGACCGCGGTGTGTTGCGGGGACAGTTCCAGCGCGGAGGCGACTTCCTCGCGGGTCAGCTCACCCGCGCACTCCAGCCACCACAGTGAGAGCAGCGCCCGGTCGTCCGGCTCCAGCCAGCGGGTGGCTTCCGCCGTTTCCCGGCGTTGTCCGGCCAGGTTCAGTCGGACCACGGTGAGGTCGACGAAGTCGGCTCCGGGGTCGGCGAGGTCCTGGTGCTCGTCCAGCGCGTCTGCGGCCAGCCCGTTCTGCCGGTCGCGCCAGTGCGCGCGTACCCGGTTCATGGCTATGGCCACCAGCCAGGACCGGAAGCTCTCAGGGGCGCGCAGGCCGCTGAGTCCGTCGAGGGCTCGCAGCATGGTGTCCTGTACCACGTCGTCCACGTCACAGCTGCCGTTCAGTGCCCGGCCGACGATGTTGTAGACCAGCGGCAGGTAGGCGGCGATCAGCTGGTCCTGCGCCCGGAGGTCACCGCTCTGCGCGGCCACGACCAGTGCCGATGTGTGCTGTGTGCTCATGTTCCGTTCACCCTGCCTGTCCCGGCCGACGTTGATGCCCAACATCTGGGAGACCACGGGGCACCGGCCCGATAACCACAATCGCGCCGGAGTTTTCGAAGAAGGTCTCACACCCCGGATCGGACGGGCCGCGCATACGGTACCCCTGCCTCGATCCGGCCCGGAATCATGGGATCCGCTTGATCCCGGTTCCTCCCCCCTTCGGAAAGGAGGGAGGGGATGCGCCGGCGCCCGCCGGCATGGCCCCCCGCTTCGGCGGGGGGCCATGCCCTCTCGTGGGCGAGTTGGGTCCGGGCGGCGCACCGCGACCGGGCCCCGCGCGCCGATGGCGCCAGGTGAGGTGGCGGGGTGGGTCTCAGGCGGCCGTGTCGTAGGTGTAGTGCGGGGTGTTGTCGAGCATGTCCGCCGGGGTGACGTCGTTCCATGGCCGCATCGTCTCGTGCAGGTCGACCACGTTGGTGGTGCCGGCGGCGGGCAGGTACGGCGAGTTGGGGTGACGGCGCTGCCACTGGGACCACAGCTTGTCGATGAAACAGTGGTGCAACCAGAACACGGGGTCGTTGGGGGAGGTGCCGGTCGCCATCTGGCCGCCGACCCACACGTGCACGCGGTTGTGCAGGTTCACGCCGCGCCACCCCTCCAGGTGGTTGCGGAATCCGTCCGAGGCGCTGTTCCATGGCGCCATGTCGTAGGTGGACATGGCCAGGACGCTGTCCAACTCGGCGCGGGTCGGCAGTTGGCTGACGCTGGAGCCCAGGGAGCGGCGAAGGTAGCGGCGGCCGTCCACGCGGACGTTGATCGGCCAGTTCCCGTCGGAGTAGGAGAAGGGTCCGTCGGTGACCTGGCCGTCGCGGCTGCGACCGGTGCCGCCGAGGAAGTCGGGTGCCCACAGGGAGGAGGCGGTGGTCCGGTCCTGCGTCCAGTCCCAGTACGGGAGGGCGACCGCGGGGTCTACCGACTGAAGGGCGCGCTCGAACTCGATCAGGAAGCGGCGGTGCCAGGGGAGGAACGAGGGCGAGCGGTGGCCGACGCGTTCGCCGCTGTCCGTGTCGCTCATGATGAAGTCGTTGTGCGTGCTGACGAAGGTGTCGTACCTGCCGCTGCGCTTCAGTTCCAACAGGGCGGCGACGAAACGGCGCTTCTCGTCGGCGGTCAGTGCCGCCTGGTTCTTGCGTATGGTCATCGGGCTTCTCCAAGTGGTGCGGGGTGCGCGGTTCACTCGCGCGCAGGTGCGGGCGCGGACGGTCAGGCGAGCGGAACGAGAGTGGCGCCCTGGAGTTCGACGACGGCTGCCCGTGCCACGGCGCGCGGATTCGCGTACGTCTCGTAGTGGTTGACCACGCTGATCCAGGTTCCGTCGGCGTTCTGCATGATGTGCAGTTCCTTGCCGTCGATGAGCACCCGGTAGCCCCCAGCGTGGCCTTCGTGGCCCATGGCCGCGTGGTGGCCGCCGCCGTGCTGGGCGGGGCCGCCCTGTATCCGTCGGCCCTGGTAGACCTCGTCGAAGGAGGCGGGCATCGACGGGTCGGAGCCCATGTCTGCGTGACCGTCGTGACCGTCGTGACCGCCTGGCGACCCGGCGACGGACGTGGCATAGGCGGGGAAGGCCACGGCGAGGGCTGCCACTGCTGCGGCGGTACCCCCGAGTGCGCGGCGGCGGGTGATCTGGGACATGAGGATCCTCACTGGTTCAAAGGCAGTTGCGGGGGGGGGGGGGGGGGGGGGGGGGGGGGGGGCGGCGCGCGCCCCGGGGCGGGGGGGGGGGGGGTGTTAGTGTGGGTGGGGGTGGG
>NZ_JBIAGC010000040.1:0-32451 GCF_042869595.1 Streptomyces sp. NPDC006879 | reverse complement strand
CCCGGCGGGGGGCGCCCCCCCGGGGGCGGGGGGGGGGGTTTTTGGGGAACTGGCGCACCCCCCGGTTTAAAAGGCCGTGGGGGGGGCCGGGGGGGGGGGGCCCCCCCCCACGCTCCGTGCCTATCAGGGCGTTCCGGAGGGAATGAAGTGAGGAGGGCGTTGATGGGCCGCTATGCAGACAACCGGCGCGATCTACCCGTTTGAACTATTAAGTGGATCTTGTTGATCGCTCTGCATGCAGGCTCAAAGTGTGAAGATCTTATTGTGAATCCGAAGGATTCGTGAAGATCATCCGGCCCGCCTTCCGGGCTTGTGGCTGTCCTCACAGGGAAAAGCTGACCGGAACTCAACCCTGGTGTGAAGTGGTGAATCAGTGCTTCAATCCTTCGCGTGCCCTACCGCCGGACCCCCGCCGTGCAAGCCCGCCTCGATTCCAGACGCCAAGAGATCCTCGACGCCGCCGTTCGCCTCATCTCGCGCGACGGCTACGCCGGTTGCACCATCGCAGCCATCGCTGCGGAAGCCGAGATCTCAGCCGGGAGCGTGTACCAGTCCTTTTCCGGCAAGGCCGAGTTGGCCGCCGTTCTCTTCCGCGCTCTGGCGGCCCGCGAGGTAGAGGCGGTCAGCCTCGCCGCGGACCGTCCCGGACCGGCTGCTGCCCGTGTCGCCGCTGCCGTCGAGACCTTTGCGGTACGCGCGCTCCATGCGCCTCGCCGCGCCTTCGCCTTGCTGGCCGAGCCCGTCGACCCCGTGGTCGACGCCGAACGGCTGGTCTTTCGCCGGGCCTTTCGCGACATCTACGCCCGAGCCATCGCCGAAGGCGTCAACACGGGCGAACTGCCACCGCAGCCAGCGCAGTTGACGGCAGCAGCGTTGGTCGGTGCGGTAGCCGAAGCACTGGTCGGCCCGCTAGCCGAGGGGCACGCGGATCCCGACGATGTCATCCCCCAGCTGATCGCCTTCACCCAGCGCGCCCTTGGAGGGCAGCATGTCGCCCACGCATGAGGTCACCAACCAGGTCCCCGCACACCACGGCCATGACGTCGCCCAGGACCCCGTCCTACTGGATGCGGTCACCCGGGAGGGCGCCGGTTGGGCAGCGACCGAACTGCACCGGCTCGGGCGCCTCGCCGGCTCCGAAGAGGCCGCCGAATGGGGCCGCTTGGTCAATGAGTGCCCGCCGGTGCTGCGTACCCACGACCGCTACGGCCACCGCGTCGACGAGGTCGAGTTCCACCCGTACTGGCACGAACTCATGCGCACCGCCGTCGAGTACGGCCTGCACGCAGCTCCCTGGCAGGAGCGGCAGCCGGGCTCCCATGTGGCCCGCGCCGCCAAGTTCTACCTATGGGGCCAGGTGGAGGCCGGGCACTCCTGCCCGATCTCCATGACCTACGCCGCTGTCCCTGCCCTGCGCACAAACGCCGATATCGCCACCTGGATGGAGCCGCTTCTGGCCGCCCGCAGCTATGACTTCGGGCTACGTGCACCACGCGGCAAGACGGGCCTGATCGCGGGCATGTCGATGACGGAGAAGCAGGGGGGCTCGGACGTCCGGGCCAACACCACCCGGGCCCTTCCTACGGCGGACGGGGGTTACCGCCTCACCGGCCACAAGTGGTTCACCTCGGCCCCCATGTCGGACGTCTTCCTCACCCTCGCCCAAGCCCCCGGCGGGCTCTCCTGTTTCCTGCTGCCGAGGGTCCTCCCCGACGGCAGCCGCAACGCGCTGCGCCTGCAGAGGCTGAAGGACAAGCTCGGCAACCGGTCCAACGCGTCCGCCGAGATCGAGTACGAGGACGCCTTCGGCTGGCTCGTCGGGGAGGAGGGCAGAGGAGTGTCGACCATCATCGAGATGGTCAACATGACCCGCTTGGACTGTGTCCTGGGCGGCGCCTCGGGAATGCGGCTGGGAACCGTCCGGGCCGTCCACCACGCCACCCACCGCAGGGCTTTCGGCAAGTCCTTGATCGAACAGCCTCTGATGCGCAATGTGCTGGCCGATCTGGCACTGGAGTCGGAGGCTGCGACCGCGGTCGCCCTACGCCTCGCCGGGGCCACCGACCGGGTCGCGAACGGCGACCGTGCCGAAGCGGCGGTCCGCCGACTGGGCCTGGCCGTCACCAAGTACTGGGTGTGCAAGCGAGCCCCGGCGCACGCGGCGGAAGCGTTGGAATGCTTTGGCGGCAACGGCTACATCGAGGACTCCGGGATGCCCCGGCTCTACCGCGAAGCACCGTTGTCCTCCATCTGGGAGGGCTCCGGCAACGTGGCCGCCCTCGACGCCCTACGTGCGATGTCTCGGCAACCGGAGACCGTCGAAGCCTTCTTCGGTGAGATCGAACTGGCCGCGGGCGCCAACCGGCACCTCGATGCCAGCACGGCCCGTCTGCGCAAACAGTTGGCCGATCCCGCGGAAGACGAGTACCGGGCTCGTCGGATCACCGAGACGCTCGCGCTGGTCCTGCAGGCTTCACTGTTGGTCCGGCACGCGCCCCACGCGGTGGGCGACGCCTTTTGCGCCTCCCGCCTGGGGGCGGAGGGCGGCGGCGCCTTCGGTACGCTGCCCGTGGGAGTGGACACGGAAGCGATCCTGGCTCGCGCCCGTACGGCCGTGAACTGACCCACGGCTCATTGGCCATCGGGTGGGAGAAGAGCGACACATGAGCCGTACGGATCGATCAGGGCCTCTCGCCGGTGCCCCGCAATCCGTGACAGTCGCTTCCGGTGGGCTCAGCCGTGTGCTCCTGCTGCTCTTCGCGACGGCCTCGGGCGTCGCGGTGGGCAGTCTGTACTTCCTCCATCCGCTGCTCGGGGTCATCGCCTCCGAACTGGACGCCCCGCAGGCCCTGATCGGCCTGCTGGTGACGGCGACCCAGGTCGGCTATGCGCTGGGCGTGTTCTTCATCGTCCCCCTGGGCGACTACCGGGACCGTCGGCGGCTCGTGCCGCTGATGATGATGCTGTCCGCCCTCGCGCTGCTGGCCTGCGCCCTGGCCCCCGGGGTGAAGGCGCTGGCCGTGGCCACGGCGGCGGTGGGCGCGACCGCGGTGGCGGGGCAGATCCTCACCCCGCTCGCCGGGGACCTGTCCGAGGACGCCCACCGGGGCAAGGCCGTGGGCATCGTGGTCAGCGGCCTGATCACCGGGATCCTGGCCGCGCGCGTCTTCAGCGGCGTGCTCGCCGACCTGGCCGGCTGGCGAGCCGTGTTCCTGGCGGGCGCGGCGGTCGAAGTCCTCCTCGGTCTCCTGCTGTACCGGTCCATTCCCCGGCTCGCTCCGTGCGCCGGGGGTGAACCGTACGGCTCTTTGCTGCGCTCCGTGCTGCGTCTGGTGGTACGGGAGCGGGGTCTGCAAGTGTCGATGGTGCTCGGTGGTCTCGGCTTCGTCGTCTTCACGATGTTCTGGACGGCGCTCACCTTCTTGTTGAGCGGGCCTCCTTATGAGTACCCGACGTCCGTGATCGGGCTGTTCGGCCTGGCCGGCCTGGTTGGTGCGCTGGGCACGCAGGGTGCGGGCCGACTGCACGACCGGGGCCGTTCGGTGACCGCGGTCGGGTTGTCCTGGCTCGTCGTGTCACTGTCCTGGGTGGCCGCCGGCTTCGGCGGCCACGTGCTCCTCGTGGTGTTGGCCGCGGTGGTGACCTTGGACGTCGGGGTGCAGGCCCAGCACATCCTGAATCAGTCGCGGATCTTCGAAATCGACCCGGCGGCGCGCAGCCGGCTGAACACCGCATACATCTCGGGCAACTTCGTCGCCGGCGCGGTCGGTTCACTCGTCGGTACCTGGGTGTGGTCCCGGTACGGCTGGACAGGGGTCTGCATCGCCGGCGAGGTCCTTTCGGTGATCGCGTTGGGCGTGTGGTTCCTGGCACGCAACGATGCTCTGCGCCCGCCTCTGGACCAGCACCGCGCCCTACACTCCCGCGGGTGAACACGAAGGACGACGAAGGCGGCGGCCGGATCCGTTACCGCCGGGAGGAACTCGCCGAGCTGGCCGGTGTCAAGGTGCGCAACCTGCGCTACTACCAGGAGCGCGGGTTGCTGCCACCACCACGCCGGGAGGGTCGTATCGCCTGGTACTCCGATCACCATGTGGCGCGGCTCCGGCTGATCACCGACCTACTGGGCCGCGGTTACACGGTCAACGGGATCGCCGAACTCCTCGACGCCTGGCAGCGAGGTGGTGGGATCGCCCAACTCCTGGGCTTGGAAGCCGCGATGACCGGTGACTGGCTCCAGGAGGAGCCCGTTACCCTGCGGCTGGCCGAACTCGCCGCACTCTTCGGCGGGTCGGCCACCCCCGAGGACACCAGGCGTGCCCGGGAGCTCGGTTATCTACGCATCGACGGTGACAGCGCCACCTACCCCAATGGTCGGCTGCTGGAAGCCACGCTCGCTCTGGTGCGGCAGGGGGTGCCCTTGGAAGAGATCCTTGATGCGGGTGCGTTCGTGCAGCACCAGGCTGCTGCGATCGCGGACCGCTTCGTGAACCTGTTTCGGGGGCACGTGATCGGCGAGTTGGGGTTGGACCAGTTGTCCTCCGCGGAGGTCGAGCGCATCACCGAGGCGGTAAAGGCGCTGCGTCCGTTCGCTGGGGACGTGGTGGCGGCGGAGTTCGCGCGGGCCATGGCGAGGCGGGTACAGGAGGAGTTGCGTGCGCTGCTGGGGGCGCAGGAAGGCCCGCCGGAGTAGGCCGAAAGGCACCGCTCGCACAACCTTGCCAACCGTCATTGGCACTCTTACATTCAACTCGTCGGAAATACCGGCGAGTACACCCATGCATCCGCAAAGGGGACAGTCATGCAGGACGAGCACGACTTAACCAGGCCGGAGGGCAAGGTCAGCTGGCGGCGGTTCGCCCTACTGTCCGTCCCGGCCCTCACCCTCACGGCCGCCCTTGCCGTCGCCGTGGCCAACGGAGCCCTCGCAGCCTCCTTCGCGGTCTCCGGCCAGCAGTTCAAAGTCTCCGCCGACAGCCTGAGCGGGGAGGGCTTCGCCCAGTACGGCAGCATCGACGCCAACGCCCGCGACGAGCTGCTCCCCGTGGCGGTCACGGCCATCCGCACGGCCAAACTCAACAACCTGTGCCAGTCGGTGGTCACCACCCTGCCCATGGTCGGCGACATCTCCCTGTACCTCTCCGCAGGACGAGGTACACCTGTGGAGGCCCGAGACCTCTTCGTGGACGCCACCCAGCTCTCCGGCGACGCCAGCTTCCGGAACATCGAGATCGGGCGCGACGCCTCCACACTGGACAAGGGCCCCGCCGATGCGCAGGGCATGCAGGACCTCTTCGCCCAACAGGCCGACACGGTCAGCATCAGCAACCTCCGCCAGACCGCCTGGGCCACCAACGCGGGGACCTTCAAGCTCTCCGGACTGAGCATGTCCGTATCCAAGGGCAAGAAGGAATGCTTCTGACCCACTGGCGCCGGAGCCGGCCCTTTTGGGGCGGCCTCTTCACGATCCTGGCCGGCGCCGAGATCTGTGCACTGCCACTCGCCCCACTGGAGATCATGCTCCAGCAGGGCGTGGCCGGAATCCCCTCAGTCCTGATGGGACTGATCATGATCGTCATGGGCCTTTCGGCCTGGTTCGCACCGCAGTACCGCGGTCTCGCAGGCATCGTGACGACCCTCATCGCTGCTGCCGCTCTGGTGCTGTCGAACCTCGGCGGGTTCTTGATCGGCACCCTCCTCGGCATCCTCGGCGGCGGGCTGACCTTCGCCTGGCAGCCGCACGCCACGCAACCCCCTCCCCCCAAGGAGCACGCGCATGAAGACGCGACGCACCCTTAGCGCACGGGCCCTCGGAGTCGGCTTCGCCACGACCGCGGCGCTCATCTGCGCGGTCCCCGCTTCTGCCGCTTCCCCCGATCGGACTTCCGCGGCAGGATCCACCACGGTGACCCCGGCCGGCCATGGCTTCTCCGCCACCCTCAGTGGCACGGCCACACTCAAGGCCGGTTCGGTCACGGTGACGTGCCGGACCTCGACCACGGCCGGCGCGGTTCCCTCCGCGCCGGACAACCACGCCCCTGCCGGCCCCGTCACCTCGGCGGTCGCCCCGCCGACCTACGGTTCATGCACCGCCAGCCTCCCGGGGGTGACACCTACCGTCACATCCAGCGGCGACTGGACGGTGTCCATGCAGCACGGCCAGCCCGTCACCGGCTCGCTGACGGTACCCACGCAGGGCCTGGTCCTCAAGACCACCGGCCTCGCCAGCTGCACGGTCACGGCCGCACCCACTGCCCCGGCAGCCGTCGCCGGAACCTGGACCAACGCCGCGCCCTCCACGTTGGTCTTCGTCAACGCCACCGTCCCCGTCAAGGTCACCGGGGGATTCGGCTGCCCGACCAGGGCCACCACCTCCACCTTCTCGGCCACCTACCAGGTCACCGACAGCACCGACCCGTCCGAGCAGATCACCGTCACCGGCTGACCCCGCACGGTGGACACGGGTCCGGCCTCCACCCGAGCCCGTGTCCCGGGCCCGCGCCCACCGCCTCCCGCGGAGTGTGCCGGCTCCGAGCCTGGGTACCCGCACACCGTCGGCGCGGACGCTCCACCGAGCGGATGGGGCGTTGGTGCGTGCCGTCAACGACGTACCGCCGACGGAGGCTGCCCGCCATGCCGCCGGACCCGCCTCACCGACCCCCGACCCGCTCGGCGCTACGTTGGGGCCGACGATCACGTACGAGCGGCGGATGGGGTTGACAGACGTGTCGACGTCAAGTCACGAGGTGTTCGGCGCACCCTGTTGGGTCAGCCTCCTGGCACGCGATCTCAGCGCGTCCCAGGAGTTCTACAGTGAGGTGCTCGGCTGGAAGTTCCGGGCCAGCCCGCTCGGTGACGACTTCTCGATCGGATTCCACCGGGGAGTGCCGGTGGCCGGCATCGGAGCGGTCGCGGAGAACCTGGACGTTCCGGTGACCTGGACACCGTACTTCGCCGTCGACGACGCCAATGTGACCGCTGACCGGATCCGTGAGCGCATGGGGACCGTCGCCGTCGGACCACTGACCTTCGGCACCGGCCGGGCCGCGCTCGCCGCCGACCGGGAGGGAGCGGTCTTCGGTATCTGGGAGGGGCGGGTCATTCCGGACTGGGGAGTGGGTCGCGAAACCGCACCCGCCTGGATCGAGCTGCGCACCCGCAACGTCTTCGACGCCGCGATCTTCTACGGTGAGGTCCTCGAATGGGAGTGCGGCCGAGTCGACTGCTGTGACGTCTGGTACCACGACGAGGGCGAGTACGTGGTCCTACGGCACGGTGGCCACCCCGTCGCCCGGATCTCCGCGGGCGGGGTCGAAGCCGCCCCCGATCCACAGGTCCGCCCGCGCTGGCACGTGCACTTCCGAGTCGACGACCTGAAGACCGCCGTTGACGCAGCCATCGAGCTCGGTGGGGTCGTCGCCGCCCCGACGGAGACCGATGACGTCGGCAGGTCCATCACGCTCCGTGACCCGGACGGCGCCCTGTTCGCCCTCAGCGTCGTGGACGCCGGCTGAGGGGGTGAGGCGCCAGCGTCACTGGTGCGTGCCGGGCCCACCCAACCCACGGGGCGGGACGGGACGCCCCGCGACGCGGACGGGCACTGTCCGGTGGCCCACGTAGGCCCGGGGGGGCCATGGCGCGGCGCCGGCCCTCCGCAGATCCGAAGCGGCGCTGGCGTAGGCGTGGGCTTACCGGCGGGCCGGCGCGAGCACCCACCGTACGGGCGGTTCCCGCCACGCGGGCAGAGCGTGGCGACTCACTCCAACGGGCCTCCGGAGCGGCCGTGCCGCTTACCGCCGAGCAGGCTGGTCCGGGGGAGACGGGGTAGCGAAAGGACTGATCTTGGTGAGGCTGGTCGTCGATCTCAACCGCTGTCAGGGATACGCGCAGTGTGCGTTCCTCGCTCCGGACGTCTTCACGATGCACGGGGAAGAGGCGCTGCTCTACGAGCCCATGCCGGACGACGGGTTGCGTGAGGCGGTGCAGCTGGCCGTCGCCGCTTGCCCCGTGCACGCGATCCGGACGGACGCCCCGCACCTCCTCGATCCCCAGGACTCCGGGCCGACGCCTGGGGCCGAGGTGACACAGGGGGCCCGCGATGGCCGATGACGGGAGCTTGGAACGGTTCAGGCGCACGGGACGGATCGTGGTGGTCGGTGCCTCCCTGGCCGGCCTGAGCGCGGCTGAAACGCTTCGAGAGAAGGGTTTCGCCGGAACCTTGACCATGGTCGGTGACGAACCACACGAGCCGTACGACAGGCCGCCGCTGTCGAAACAGGTCCTGCTGGGGCGCTCACCCGCCGATCACACCACACTGCCCCGGCGCCGTGCCGTCGACGCCGAGTGGCGCTTGGGCGTACCCGCTTCGGGCCTCGACCTGGGCTCCCGCCGAGTACGCCTCGCCGACGGTGACGAATTGGAGTACGACCGGGTGCTCATCGCCACCGGTGTGCGAGCCAGACCCTGGCCGCAGGAATCGGAGGCGGCACTCGACGGGGTCCTCGTACTGCGTACCCGGGAGGACGCCGCCGCACTCCAGCGGCGGCTCGATGACCGGCCGGGGCGCGTCCTGGTGATCGGTGCCGGGTTCACCGGCTGTGAGATCGCCTCAGCCTGCCGGGAACGAGGTCTACCCGTCACCGTGGCCGAACGCGGGTCCACCCCCCTGGTGGGTGCGCTCGGCGGGGTCGTCGGAGAGGTGGCGGCCGAACTCCACCGAGAACACGGTGTGGACCTGCGCTGCGAAGTGATGGTGACCCAACTGGAGGGCGACTCCGCAGGGTGCGTGCGTGCGGCGCACCTCTCCGACGGCAGCACCGTGAACACCGATCTGGTGGTGGTCTGCCTCGGTGCCACCCGCAACACCGAATGGCTCGCAGGCTCCGGACTCGCCGCGGGCCCCCGGGGCATCGCCTGCGACGCCGGCTGCCGTGCCTTCGACGTCCGCGGCATCGTCACCGACGACGTGTACGTGGCGGGCGACGTGGCCCGCTCACCACATGCCCTCTTCGGGTACCAGTTCCTGTCGCTGGAACACTGGGGCAACGCCGTCTCCCAGGCGGAAACGGCTGCTCACAACATCCTCAGCGAGAGCGCCGACCGACGCCCCCACCTGTGGGTGCCCGCCTTCTGGTCGTCCCAGTTCGGAGTGAACATCAAGTCCGTCGGCGTGCCCTCCATGGGTACCGAAATCATGATCACCCAAGGGTCCCGTGCGGAGCGCAGTTTCACCGCCGTCTACGGACACCGGGGGCGGATCATCGCGGCGGTGACCTTGGACCAGTCGCGGTGGTTGCAGTTCTACCAACAGCTGATCGAGTCCGCCGCGCCCTTCCCGCCGAAGTTCCCGACCGTCGACCGACGTTCCGAGGAAAGCCATCCGATGCCCGCGGACTTCCCCGACCCCTCGGTTCCCACCCATGGCCCCACCGTCACCCTCAGCGGATACTCGCCGGCCGACCGGCGGATCACGTTCACCCCCGCCGGACACTGACCGGCCGGCACCGGAGGCGCCGTCATGTCGCAAGCCATCCTTCGCCAGATCCTCGACTACTCCAGTCGCTCGAACCCCTATCCCCTCTACGAGGAACTGCGCCGGACGCCCGTTTCGCAGTTCGTCGACGGCCCCTACGTGGTCAGTACCTACCACGAGATCCAGAGCCTGCTCCACGATCCGCGGATCAGCTCAGAGGCGCAGAACACCGTCACGACCGCCGGGGACCCCTTGGCGCAGTCCGAGGAGGAAGAGGAGCAGGCGACCCTACCGCCCAGCATCCTGCGGACGGACCCCCCGGAGCACGACCGGTTGCGCCGCAGGATCAACCGTTCCTTCGGCCCGCCGCATGCGCCGCGCCTCGTGCACGACATGGCGGCGGATCTGGAGAACATCATCAGGGAGCTCATCGACGGCATCGAGGATCCCTCGAACTTCGATCTGGTCGAACGGGTCGCCTACCCGTTCCCGGTCACGGTGATCTGCCGTCTGCTGGGAGTGCCCCGTGAGGACGAGGCGCGCTTCCACGTCTGGGCCGACACCCTGACCGGCAGCCTCGACCCGGATCCGGAGGTGGACGCCGAAGCCCGCCACAAGGTGCTGCAGGACGCGCGGATGCAACTCGGCATGTATATGGCTGGCTTGATCGAACAGCGGCGCAAGAACCCCGGCGAGGGAATGCTCTCCGAGCTGGCTTCCGGGCACGGACCGGACGGATCCCTCACCACGATGGAACTGCTCAGCGCCTCGGTGCTCCTGCTGATCGCCGGGCACGAGACCACGGTCAACCTCATCACCAACGGCATGCTGACCCTGTTGCGCAACCCCGAGCTGCTGCGCCGACTCCGTGAGGACCCTTCCTTCGCCGCACCGGTGGTGGAGGAACTGCTGCGCTTCGAACCACCCGTTCACATCTTGCCGCATCGAGCCACTCTGGCCGATGTCGAGGTCGGTGGAGTCGTCATCCCCAAGGGTTCCTCGCTCTGGTTGTTGCTGGCCTCAGGCAATCGCGACCCGCAGCGGTTCAAGGACCCCGAGCGTTTCGACCCGGACCGTGCGGACGCCCAACACCTCGGCTTCGGCAGCGGTGTTCACAGCTGTTTCGGTGCGCCGATCGCGCGGTTGGAGACCCAGATCGCGCTACGGGAGCTGGTGCGCCGGCTGGAGAACCCGCGGCTGTTGGAGGATCCGCCGCCGTACCGGCAGAGCGCGGTCCTGCGCGGCCCGCGCCACCTTCCGCTGGCGTGTGACGGCATCCGCCCCTGAGCGGACTCCGGGCCGGTCGCCGGCTACGGGCAGCGCTGTGCAGCGTTGAGAAGCGGGGCCGTCCCTCCGCAGGGGTGGCCGTCATCCTCCTCAGCGGACACCGGGAACTCGCCGTACCGTACTCAGCCGTGTGCGATGAAACGGTTCACGATCCGGGCCAACTCGGGGCCCTGGTCTTCCTGGAGGAAGTGCCCGGCGCCCTTGACCGAGGTGTGGTCCTGCCCGGCGGCGCCCGGCACCTGCTCGCGGAAGGTCCGGTCGCCGCCCCGGGTTATCGGGTCCTGGTCGCTGAACGCGCACAGGAACGGTTTGTCGAAGCGGCGCAGTGCCTGCCAGGCGGCCCGGTTCGGTGCGCTGGCGGGGTCATCGGGCGAGGCCGGGACGAGCATCGGGAACCGGCGGGCCCCGGCCTTGTACGACTCGTCGGGAAACGGGGCGGCGTAAGCTGCCCGGACCGCGGGCGCAAGGGTGCTCTGGCATCCCAGGTCCACGATGTCCTCCACCTTCAACCGGTAGGCCGCCTGGCTGAACTCCCGCCAGTCGAAGAAGGCTTGTGGGGGCTTGTGGTCTCCGGTCGGCAGCGCGGTGTTGGCGGCGACGACCCGGGCGAACCGTTCGGGGTGCTCTGCCACCAGGCGCAGGCCGATCAGCCCGCCCCAGTCCTGGCAGACGAGCGTGATGTCATGCAGGTCGAGTCGTTCGAAGAGGGCCTCGCGGGTCCAGTCCACGTGTCGTTGGTAGGTGTAGTCCTCGCGGTCGGCAGGCTTGTCGGAGCGGCCGAAGCCGATCAGGTCGGGGGCGATGCACCGGTGGCCGGCCCGGGCGAGGACCGGGATCACGTGCCGGTAGAGGTAGGACCAGGAAGGCTCGCCGTGCAGCAGCACCACCGTTTCGGGTGAGCTCGGATCGCCTTCGTCGACGTAGTGCATGCGCAGGGTGTCGGCGCTGCCGTCACCGGCACCGACGAAGGTGTAGTGGGGTGCGAACGGGTAGTCCGGCAGGTCAACGAAGTGCTGGTCGGGCGTCCGCATGAGGTCCATGCCGGTGAGCCTCCTTGGTGTGGTGGAACCTCGCTCGTGTCTTGAGCCGCCAGGCGCCGGTTCTCGATCCGTATGACGGTCATCCTGTGGAATTAGCGTGACCATGTCAATCGCTGCTCGCGGTCGAGAGGCCGATGTGCCGCCGAGCCCCTACTTCGGCGCCGCCCCGGCCCACCCCGACGAGGTCACCACCGACGAGCGTGGCGCTCTCCTCCACCGGTCGTCAACGATGGAGGAAAGCGCCCGATTGGTGTCTGCCTACTCGTGCCGCTGTGCGCAGCCCCGCGCCGGGTCCGTTCCAGGTGATGCCATCGCTTCCGGCAGGCCGTGACGAGGTCACGAGCGGTGGCGCATAGCGTCAAGGTCCGCACCTGTGGATTCCAGGTGCTGGCCCGATCGACGGGGGTGGTCACCGATGTGCTGGCCGCACGGGTTGCCTGCCGCGCCGTCGTCAGCCGATGGCCGAGCCGTTCTTCACGCCCCAGCGGTCGAGCTTCACGTACGCCGGCTGCCACTCCTCGTGGTAGGCGGCGAGCAGCGGTTCCGGGAGGCGGCCGAGCACCGCGGCAGTGGTTCGGGGGCCAGCTCCGTCCAGCAGCCAGGGGAGGTATGCCGGGTTGCCGGCGGCGCCGATCCGGGTGCCGTGCTCCGCCCCGAAGCGTCGCAGCAGTTCATCGGTGGCATAGGCGTCGACCAGCGCCAACGCCTCGTCCTCTTCGTGCCGTAGGTGTCCCCCCAAGCCGGCCACCAGGCGTCCGATGATTTCTCCGAGGCGCTCCGGACCCCCCTCCCGGTCGGCCAGCGCTGCGTCGACCGCCGCGAGTCCGGGGTCGATGGCCTCGTGCTCGGCGTCCATCGCCTCGATGACCGCGAGTTCCGCCGGCCGGTCCGCGACTGCCTGCCGAATCGCGGGCCAAAGGACGGTGTCCTCGGCGCCGTGGTGGACGTGCAGGTAGTCCTTGAACATCTGCCAGCCGACCGCCGTCCGCAGGATCTGCCAGGGGTCGTCCGTGGTCCGTGCAGTGATCTGGGCGATCTGCTCCAGCTCGCGCCGCAACGCGTCATGGATCGCGAACATCATCGTCATGTCGTGCTTGAACGTGTGACCGCTCACCGGGGACCTCCTCGTTCCGCGCCTGAACGCGCGCTGTGTGTCTGCCCCTATGACGGATGCCGCGAGGTGAATGTGACGGGGGCAGGCAGATCGGCGCCGCCGACCGCTCTCCTGGCGATCGGCAGGAGAGCGGTCGGCGGCGGTCCTGTGGACGTCGGCGCGCCCGACGCGAGGGAGGCGGAAGGGCGGAGGGTGTGCGGAACCCGCGCCGGCGCGGGGGCGACTTCCGGGGACGGCGTGGAAGGTCAAGGTTCGGTACCCATTGACCATGCCCTATGGACAAGCGTTACATAAGTAATAAAGGGTAGATAAGTGCTTCACCAGGAGGTGGCGCCATGTCCATCCATCAGAGTATTGAGCAGCACCCCGACCTAGCCGAGATGCGTTCCCGGTTCGAGCGGGCGACGACGACCCCGCAGGCGCAAGCCATCGAGACGCTGGGGCTGCTCACCGGCCTCTACCTCGCGGCATCGCCCTGGATCGTCGGCTTCAGCGGTCTGACCACTCTGGCTATCTGCAATCTGATCGCCGGTGCGGCGTACGCCCTGGTCATGGGTGGATTCGGCCCCGCCTACGAACGCACCCACTCCATGGCATGGGCGGGCATCGTGATCGGTGCCTGGACCATCGTGGCTCCCTGGGCCGTGGCGGGTGACGTGGCAACCACCCGTAGCGTGGTGAGCAACGTCATCGTTGGTGCCGTCGCTCTGCTGCTGGGCGTGGCCATGTCGGCCACGGCGGCAGCCCGTGCCAGCAGCGGGCTCGGCCGACGCCCGGCCGACTGATCAGGAACCCGGTCGGAGCCGAGGCTGTTTCCAACACGGGACGGGGGGGGGGGGGGGGGGGGGGGGGGGGGGGCGGGGGGGGGCCCCCGCGCCCCCCGCCGCCGCCCCCCCCCCCCCCCCCCCCCCCCCCCCCCCCCCCCCCCCCCCCCGTGGCCAGCCGGACCCGGCGCACACCCTGCGCACTGCCGCACCAGGGAGCGCCGAGGGTAAACCTGGGCGCCCCCGTTGCTCCCCAAACTCACGTTCATCGGTTACGACCTTGGGGCATTGGCATCAGGTACCGGAGGATGGTAGACGGCAGGTCTTGGGTCGCAGGTCCGGAGGGGGACAGCTGATGACCAGCGTTCTGGTGCTGCACAGCGTCAATCTGCTGAGGTCGGCACTGGCGGCATTGCTGAGAACCGAAGCCTCGTTCCACGTGGCCTCGGGAGGTTGGTACAGCGCCACCTGTCAGATCGCGTCGCTACGCCCGGACGTGTGCGTCGTCGACGCGGACTGCCCCGGCGCGATGGTGCTCTGGGAGGAGGGAAACCAGCGCGGCGGCCCGGCACTCGGCCGCCCCACCGCGCTGCTGGTGCTCGCCACTGCCGCTCGCCCCGGCTCGCTGCGCAAGGCGGTGGAAGCCCGGGCCCTCGGGTACGTCGACAAGGACGGTTCCCCGACGCGCCTGGTGCAGGCCGTCCGAAAGGTGGCCAAGGGCGAACAGTTCGTCGACGAGTCCCTGGGCTTCGGGTTCCTGGAGGCCTCCAGGATGCCGCTGAGCCCCAGGGAACTCAGCGTTCTGGCACGCGCCGCCGAAGGAGACTCGATCGCCGAGATAGCCCGCGGTCTGCATCTGTCGGTGGGCACGGTGCGCAACTACATGGCGGCTGCCACCCGGAAGGTCGGAGCCCGGAACCGCATCGACGCGATCCGCATATCCCAGGTGGCCGGTTGGGTGTGACGGCTGACCGGGCGGGCCTCGCCGCGGGCGCACTGCCTCGACACACAGCCACCGGACGAGCCGCCGCACAGCACAACACCGGGCCGAGGGGAATCCGAGAACGAAGCCAGAGGCGACGGGCCCGGTCGAGAGCGCTGCGCGGCCCGAACCGGGCAGCCCTGACCACCGACCGCAGGTGTACGGTGACTACCCGTCGCGCCCCGCACGTCACCCACTGCCTGGTCTTGGCCAAGCCCCATCGTGGCGAACGCGTGGGCGGCTGGGCCCTTTCCAGCTGGGATCCGCTCAGGTGGAAAGGGGCCCGTCCGCAACGTCCCGGCGCTGCGGCGGGTGCCACAGGCCCACGAGGTCCCGGTAGAGCGCTGAGCTCTCCAGTAGCTCGGTGTGGGTGCCGCACACCGCTCGGGTGCCGTCGAGCACCAACACCCGGTCCGCCCGCACGGCGGACGAAACCCGGTGCGCGACCACGAACAGCGTGCCGGGCCGGGCAGCCAGCTCACGCTCCACGCGCTCCTCCGCCACCGGGTCCAGATGGCAGGTCGCCTCGTCGAGGAGGAGGAGCTCCGCGGCGGACAGATGGGCCCGCGCGAGCGCGAGCAACTGGCGTTCGCCCTGCGACAAGTCGCCGGGGCGGAGCACCGCGTCCATCCCGCCCAGCCGCTCGACCAGCGGGCCCAGGCCCAGAAGGTCGAGTGTGCGGCTCACCTGTCCGCGCTCAGCCGCGGGCCGCAGGTAGCTGATGTTCTCTCTGATGCTCCCGGCGAACACATAGGCCTCCTGGGGCAACAGGGTGCTGCGTGCGCCCGTGACCGGCCCCTGGTGGCGGGCGGCGGGACTGCCCGCCACCAGGACGCTTCCGCGGTCAGGCGTGAGGAGCCCGGCGAGCAGTGCCGTCAGGGTGGACTTGCCGATACCGCTGGGACCGACGACTGCCAGGTGCTCGCCCTGCTGGACGGTCAGATCGAGATCGTCCAACACCGGTAGTGCCTTGGGGCCATAGGCGAAGCGCACCCCGCGCAGTTCGACAGCCGGGATCTTCGCCGCGCCGCCGCCGCGCTGCGCCGGGGCGGCGTCCGGTCCCTTGCCCGCGGGTGGGCGCTCCCCCTGGGGGGCGGCGACGGGCACCGGTCGGGTCGCATCGGGGCCGAAGCGCTCCAGCACCACCAGCAAGCGCGTGCCGGCGGCGCCCAGGGCGGCCATCAGGGCATGGAGAGCAGGCAGCAGCGACTGCATGAGGTAGGTCAACGCACCGAGCAACGTGCCCGCGGTCAGACCTCGGTCCAGTAGCCAGGGCGCGGTCGCCAGCAGGGCGATCACCGGCAGCCTGCCGGCGGCACCGAGTGCCAGGCTGCGCACGGCTGCCCATCTGGCCAGCCGTTGGGCGAGGCGCTCGGCTTCGTCTACCAAGCGCTCCAGGGGTCGGCCGACCGCATGTTCCCCACCGCAGGCGACCACGTCGCGCAGGCCCGACCTGGCGGCTGCGACACCGGTGGAGAGTAGTTCGTCGGTGTCCAAGAAGGTGCGCTGCACGGAAGCCATGGGAGTCAGGGTGCCCAGGAAGAGGGCCAGCCCCAGGACGAAGGGCGGGAGCACGACGAGCAAGAGCTCCGGAGCGAGCGCCGCCAGCCCACCGATCGCGCCGAACGCGGTGAAGATGAAGGAACGCGCGGTGAGCAGGAGTCCCGCGAAGCTGTCGCGGGCCATCTCGCTCTGATGGGTGACCCGGGAGACCACGCCCTGGTCCGCCGTGGCGGAGGCATCGGACACCCCCCGGGCCAGCGCTCGTGCCACCGCTCGTCTGACCAGCCCGTCACGCAGCGGTTCGGCGAGGCCAGCGATGCCCGTGAACACCCCGCGCACGCCGATGCCACCCACGAGCGCGGCGACCCCAGCCACTGCCAACCAGGCCAGACCGATGCCGCTTCGCCCCGCCAGGAAGCCGTCGTCCAGCGCCCGCGCGACGCCGTATCCGGTAAGGAAGGTCTGTAAGGACTCCAGAACCGACCAGGCGGCGAGCGCGAAGACGGTGCGTCGCCGCCCCCGTAGGAAGCGCCAGCCCTCGGCCAGGACACCGCGGAGCGGACTCGACTCGATGCCCGTGTGGCGCTGGGTGCCTGTGTTCACCGTCCCACCCCCGGCGAGGTACCTACTGGCTCGGTGGGGTCCACTGCGCCCTGACCGGTGGCGGACGACGGGTCCTGCTCCGGCTCTCCGTGCGGGGTCCGGGCTGCGAACACGCCGCGGTAGTCGGGTTCGCGGGCCCACAACAGGTGATGTGGTCCGCTGGCGCGCACCCTGCCGTCTTCGAGCCAGATCACCAGGTCGGAGCGGGCTGCTGTGGAGAGGCGGTGTGCCACGAGTAGTCGGGTACCGGCGCGTACCTGCTCGGCCAGGGCTCGTTCCACGACGCGCTCGGTGACGGTGTCCAGGCTCGACGTGGCATCGTCCAGCACCAGCAGCCGACCCGCGTGTGCGAACGCGCGGGCCAGCCCGAGGCGTTGCAGCTCCCCGCCGGAGAGGGGGGCTCGCGAGAGCGAGGTGGCGTAGGCATCGGGCAGTCGGCCGATGAAGTCGGCCGCCCCCGCGGCGCGGGCCGCCGCGCGCAGTTCGGCTTCGTTCGGGGCCACGGCGCCGAAGGAAAGCGCCGAGCGGACGTCGGCTCCGAAGAGCGCTGGGCGGGCGAAGGCGTAGCTGACCTCCTGACGGAGTTCCGCGGCTGCGAACGAGTCCAGACGGTCCCCGTCGAGCAGGACCTGTCCTTCATCGGGGTCGGTCAGTCTGCCCGCCACGGCGGCCAGCACGGACTTGCCGGACCCGGAGCGACCCACCACGGCAGCGGTGGAGCCTCCTGGAATGCTCACGTCCACCCGGTTCAGCACGGGACGCCCGTCCCGGTGGACGCTCACCCCGCGCAGTTCCAGGGCGCCGGGACCGCGCGCCGCCGGGGCGGCCGTCCCGTAGACGATCGTGGGCAGGTTCAGCACTTCCGCGGTTCGACCTGCTGCACTTCTTCCTCGGACCAGGGAGCCCAACAGGCCGGTGGCCGCGCCGACGCCTGCGGCGATGGCCGCGTAGCGGGTCGCGGCGATGAGTTCCCCCACGCTGATGGCTCCCGAGGTCAGACGGGTCCCGCCGACGGCGAGCACCACGCACACCAGAAGGGGTAGGAGCACTCCGCTGCGGGCGACGGCTCCACCGTAGACCCGCCACATCTGCCGTCCTTCTCGGGACAGCTCGGGCAGCCCTGCCAGGATGCGCTCGCGCTCTCGTTCGATGGTGCCCGCGGCGGCGATGCTCCGGGCACCGGCGAGGGCTTCGAGCAGGCGATCAGCGATGGTGGACTGGTGGTGCTGGTATCGGGTGACGCTGTCGGCGCAGTCACGGGCGAAGGAACGGAGCAGCAGGAGCAGCAGGGGCAGTCCGGCCACGAACGCGAGTGCCGTCCACAGGTCGACCAGCAACAGTGCGATGAGCGCTCCCACGGGTGCGAGCAGGGTCGACAGGGCGCTGGCGGCAGTTGCTGGGACCGTGCCGGCCTCGGTGGCCAGCGCGGTCATTCGGGTGGAGAGGTCACCCGGAGCGATCCGGGCCGCGTGGTGCGGGAAGGTGGCGAGGAGTCGGGCGATGCCGCGGCGGCGCAGCCATCCGGTGGAGCGTGCACCGGTGCTCGCGGTGAGCCAGGCGACCGTCGCGTCCAGGAGTACATCCACGACGATCAGCAGGGCGCACCACAGGGTCCAGCGGGCTGCCCCGGGGGCGTCCGCGAGCAGGAGTTCGACGCTGCGTCCCAGCACGAGGGGCTCGGCCAGGGAAGCCGCCGCCGAACCAGTGGAGCACAACAGGATCGAGGTGGTGCGGCCGGCGCTGTGCCGGGCTGCTGCTCGTAGGACGCTGTCGGCGTCAGTGGCCGACGGGCCGGAGGTCATGAGGGGTGTCGTCCTCCTCCTATGGGAAGGGCCCCGGGCGACGAAAGCCGCCCGGGGCCCAGATCCGCTCAGTGGCGTGTGCTGTTCAGCCACACGCCGGATGGCGTCAGAGGCAGGTCGTGATGCTCAGGCTGCTGTCGCCGCACAGGAGCAGGCTGGCTCGGCTGTCAGCGCCCAGGACAACCTCGGCGGAGACGTCTTCCTTCGGGGTGTCCATGGACTGGAGGTCGAGCAGGCTCATGATCGTTCCTCTCGGTTTGTGCCACTGGATGGGTGTCGTGCGGTGGAACGGGTGGTGCATTTCACGGTCCTGACGCAAGATCAGAACCGGTTCTGGGGCCGCCGGAGCGGCGGGAGGAAGGGCAGGTGGGCGGACCCGTCTGGGTCGGCGGCACTGCCGAGGGCGAGCAGACAGCCGGCGGTTCCGGTGGCGAGGTCCATGGAGAGCCGCATCATCTGCTCGCCGGGGAAGGCCAGATGACCTTGGTACGCGAGTGCGTGCCGGCTGAGCGCTGAGATCTGGCGGGCGACGGCTTCACCCGGTGCGCCGACGCCCGTAGAGGTGGTCCGGGCCAGGTGCAGCACCATGCCGGCGACCCCGCGAAACAGCGAGGGCTGGGCGTAGAAGGTGCCCTGGGCTGCCCGCGCGATATCGGCTCTGGCCTGTTCGAAGCGCTCGTCGGGGCGGTGCGCCAGATAGTCGTCGAGCACCATGCCGATCCCGACGCTACCGGCGCCGAGGTAGGGCATCGTCCGCCAACCCTCGTTGACCTGGAGGGTTCCACCAGCGCTGTGGACGCAGTGGTCGAGGTCCTGGGCCAGGGCGGCTGCTGCCGCGTCGAGGAGTGTGGTGTCCCCGGTGCGTTCGTACTGTCGTAGCAGAAGCAGGGCACCGCCGGACGCGCCGTACAGGAGGCCTGCACGCTGCACTTCGGGCAGAGCACGACAGACCAGGCTCACGCAGCGTTGCGCCGCTTCGTTGAGGGTGGGCTCGCCCAGCGCGTCGCCCAGATGGCCAAGGGCCAGACCCAGGCCCGCGAGTCCGCTGTGCAGGTCGGGTGAGATGTTGTGCCAGGGGCGCGCAAGTGTCAACTCGGCTAGTTCCAAAGCGCGTTCGGGGTGGCCCAGGTGCTCCAGTGTCCAGGCGACCCCGGCGAGACCGTCATAGAACCCCAAGGGAGTACCGGAGGCCGTCTCCTTGGTGTGCTCAAGCAGCCACTCTTCCCCGCCCGGGCAGGGCGGTCCGCCGGTGGCGGCCATGGCGTACAGGACTCCGGCGGCGCCGTAGCCGAAGGAGCGGCCACCGCCCTCCGCGGCGAACTGGGCGATGTCCCCGGGGAAGTAGCGGTCCTCGCGTTCGGGTGTGGCGGAGGTGAGGACCGCCTGGATGAGGGAATCGCGGCTGCGCGGCCAGTCGGCGGGTTCCACGGGCAGGTAGCGGGTGGCCGAGGGTGGACTGCTCTGCTCCTGGGCACCCTCCGCCCCGGTTGCGAGAATCTCCCGTACTGCTTCGTCGAGGAACTCCCGCGGTACCGGGAACTGTTCCGCGATGATCTCTGCCAGATGCCGCGCCTTGGCGCGGTCGACCGCGAGCAGGGTGGTCAGGGGAAGGAACAGGGTGAGTCGCAGACAGGCCAGGGCGTAGCGGTCCACGGCGAATCCGCGCCGGTCCGCGGGGGCCACGAAGGCCGGGTTGGCGACGGTCTGGCGACGGCCCTCGTCGACGTGGGCGGCGGCTTCGAAATCGAGCAGCACCACCGCGGACTCGTCAGGTGTGACCATGATGTTGAACAGATGGAGGTCGTTGAAGACCATTCCCCGCGCGTGGATCGCTTGCACGGCGTCCTCGACCAGAGCGTAGATCCGCAGCGCCCAGGCGGTGTACTCGGCGAGCTGGGCCGCGCTTGGCTCGGTCTCGATCAGCGGGTGTCGGCGGGCGAAGAAACTGTTGAGGGGTTTGCCCTCGATATGCTCCAGCGCGAGGAAGTGGTGCGAGCCGATGGTGAAGTGGCCGCGGACTTCGGGGGTGCACCCCGAGCCGGAAAGCCGTTCCAAGGCGCTGCGCTCGCGGTGCAGGCGGGTGACGGCGTCCGCGCCGTCCGCTGCCAGCCCGGCATGCGGGCGGGCCTCCTTGAGGACCACCTGCTTCCCGGTGCGCGGATCACGGGCCAGGTACACCCCGCCGCCGTTGGAGAAGTGCAGGGCCCGCTCGATGGTGTAGGGCAACCCCTTTGTGGTGGTCGCGGCTCGGGCCTGCTGGTGCTGTTGGAGGAAGGTGGGCAGCCGCACCCAGTCGGGCGTCTGGAAGGCCGGCCCGCGCAGGTCGGGTACGAGCCGGCCCTCGGGGTCCGCCACGGCTGGACGGAGCTCTCCTCGCTCGTCGTAGCAGTAGCGCTGGGTGAAGCTGCCGTAGCGGAGGAAGACTGGGCCGTCGCCCCACCGCAGGTCGCTGAGGATGTAGGGGCCGTCCTCGCCGCGCAGGAGGGCATCGAGGTCGTGGGCGATGGTCTCGCACTGGTGGTCGTCCGCCGGGTAGACGGTGATGAACTTGCCGCTTCCCGCGCGGTCGGCGTACTTCGCGTTGCGGGTGTGCAGGAGGTAGCGGCTGGGGATGAACTTGAACGCGATCTGCCGCTCCAGGCAGTAGGTTCGTACCCGGTCCAAGATGGATTCCGCGTTGGTCAGGCGGGCCGTGACGTGGATCTTCCAGCCTTGGGCGGGCAGTTCGTGGCGGATCGGTCGCAGGGCCAACCAGTCGCCGGTGCGGTGCGACTGCCAGCCGTCCGGTACCGGGAGGCCTGCTGCCGGGTATTCCGGTGCTTTGCTTGTCGGTCCCTCGCCGGACAGCCGGTGCGGCGCGTCGTAGAAGTACCGGTCCGCGTCGCAGAATACGGCGTAGCCCTTGTTCACACCCGCTCCCTCGTTCGGCGTTGAACCCAACGGTGTCACGGGGAGAAGGCGGCTCGACAGTCACAGGCATCATCAGTGGGCCGTGCAGAACTCACTAGTAACTACCTTTATCCCAAGCCTGGTTGTCGAGGGTGGCGGCGACCGGTCCTCCTCGGCCGCCGCTCCTTTGGGGCGTCATCTGTGGCGTCAGCGTCAGCTCAGCAGCTGAGGTTGTTTCCGGTGGGGACTGCCAGTAGTTGGGTGAAGCGCTGGTAGTTGTTGATGCGGCTCTGCACCTGGGAGGGGTTGCCTCCGTTGCACTCCAGGGCGCCGTTGATCGAGCGGATGGTTTCACCGAATCCGCGTCCGTTGACCATCGCGGCGTGACCGGTCATGGTGCCTGGTCCGTTCTGGGTGTTCCAGTACCACAAGGCGGTCTTCCAGGCCACGGCCGCATCGTGCTCGACCAGGTAGGGATTGGCGAGCAGGTTGATTCCGAGGGCGTCGCCGGCGGCCTTGTAGTTGAAGTTCCAGCTCAGTTGGATCGGTCCACGGCCGTAGTAGGCGGCTTGGCCGGCCGGGCAGCCGTAGGGCTGTGCGGCATCGCAGTAGTGGGGGTAGTTGGCCTGGTTCTGTTCGACGATGTGGACCAGCCCGCCTGTCTCGTGGGAGATGTTGGCGAGGAAGGCCGCCGCTTCCTGCCTCTTCACCGTGTCACCTCCGGTGGTGGCGAAGGCGGGGTACGCGGAGAGGGCTGCCTTGAGGCCGCTGTAGGTGTAGAAGGAATTTCGGGTCGGGAACATCTGGTTGAACTGCGCCTCGCTGACGACGAATCCGGACGGGTTCGGGTCCGGCCCGGGACCGGGGTCGGTGCCTCCCCCGCAGGCGCCCTGATCCGCCCAGACACCCCATGTCCCGGTGGTGCCGGGGGTTTCTCCCTGGGTCCACCATTTCGCCTGCCAGTTGTGGTCCGCGTATGAGGCGCTCATGCCGCCGGTGTAGACGGAGGTCGCGTTCCAGGGGCTCGCGCAGCTGGTGGCGGCAGCGGGGGAGGTGGGCAGGCAGACCAGGAGGGCGGCTGCCGCAGCTGTGGTGGTGAGTGCCGCGAAGAGGCGCTTGCGCAGTGTTCGCATCATGTAACTGCTCCTTGGGTGGGGGGAGTTGTCGAACGCGACCGGCGCACCCACTCAAGCGGAATGGTCTGTACCTGTCAAGGTCTAGACCAACTGGTGAGCTGGGGATGGCCCATGGCGGCTACCGCTCGGTAGTGCGAGGATCGTTGGCGACCACTGTGCGAGGAGATGGGTGACCATGGCCGAACTGCACGATCTGACAGCACTGGACTAAGGGCGTGCGGTGCGGGCGGGCGAGGTCTCGCCCACGGAGCTCACCGAGCACTACCTCGAACGGATCGAACGGCTCGATGGTCGAGTCGGCGCCTATGTGACGGTCACCGCCGAACTCGCCCGCGAACAGGCGGAGCGGGCGGAGGCGGCTGCCCTCGCTGCACGCCGGGACCAGGGGAGGGGGGTCGGACTCGGGCCGCTGCACGGCGTCCCGGTCCCCATCAAGGACCTCCATCAGGTGGCGGGCGTGCGCTGTACCTTCGGCTCCCAGGCCTTCGCTGATCACGTCCCGGCCATCGACGACCATATTGCGGTCCGGATGCGTGCGGCCGGCACGGTCCTGCTCGGAAAGACCAACACCCCCGAGTTCGGGCTCCCGTGTTACACCGAGAACCAGCTCGCGCCACCCGCGAGGACTCCCTGGGACCTGGAGCGCTCCGCCGGTGGATCCTCGGGGGGTGCGGCGGCGGCTGTCTCCGCCGGCCTGGCTCCGCTCGCCCATGGTTCCGACGGTGGCGGTTCGATCAGGATCCCCGCCTCGGTCTGTGGTCTCCTCGGCATCAAGCCGAGCCGTGGTCGGGTCAGCGCCGGTCCGGTGCTCCATGACGTCAGTGGGCTGAGCACCTCCGGCCCGCTCGCCCGCACCGTGGCGGACGCCGCCGCCCTGCTGGACGTCCTGGCCGGACCCATGTCGGGTGATCCCTACGGCGCCCCCTCGCTCCCACCCGGTGACAGCTTCCTCGCCGCGGCCGGAAGGGAGCCCGGTGCCCCGTTGCGGGTGGTGGCCCTGGCCACTGCGCCAGTGGCCGGGGTTCAGGTGCATCCGGAGTGCCTGGCTGCCCATGCGGCGGCGATCGGCCTGCTGAGGGACCTCGGTCACCACGTGGAGGAGATGGCCCTGCCGGCGGACGGGCGTATTCGTCAGGCCTTCGAACAGGTCTGGTCCGTCATGGCCGTTGCCCGTCCGGTGCCCGAGCGGGACGAGAAGCTCTTGATGCCGCTGACCCGTCATCTACGCGAGCGTGGGCGACGGGTCAGCGGCACGGACTTCAGCGAAGGGCTCTACGTCTTCCGTGCCTTCGGTCAGCTGATCGCCGACTCGCTTCTCTCCACCTATGACGTGATCCTCACGCCCACGCTCGCCCAGTTGCCGGCTCCGGTCGGTTCGCTGCGGGTGGACGCCGATCCGGCGGCTGAGTTCGATGCGCTGGCCGCCTTCACTCCCTTCACCCCGCTCTACAACGCCACCGGCCAGCCGGCGGTTAGTGTGCCCCTGCACTGGACCGACGAGGGGCTGCCCATCGGGGTCATGTTCGGTGGTCGCTATGGGGAGGACTCCCTGCTGATCTCCCTGGCCGCCCAGTTGGAGGCGGCCCGGCCCTGGGCGCATCGGCGGCCGGCCCTGTGGTGACGTGCTGAATCGACGGCGTGACCGGCCGTGTGTCGCTCGTGGCTCAGTGGACGCCGCGCGGGCGGAACTGGATGCTGATGCGCGGGCCCACGGCGCGGGCGGACTTGGGGATCGAGTGTTCCCAGGTGCGCTGGCAGGATCCGCCCATCACGGCCAGATCGCCGTGTCCCAGTGGTAGCCGCAGACTGGCCCGACCGCCCCCGCGTGGCCGGAGCGCCAGGTCGCGCGGGTCACCTACGGAAAGGATGGCGATCATGGTGTCCTCGCGGGACGAACGTCCGGTCCGATCGCCGTGCCAGGCCACGCTGTCCCTGCCGTCGCGGTAGAAGCACAGTCCGGCGGTGGCGAACGCTTCGCCGAGCTCGGCGGCATAGTGCTGGGACAGGCTCTGGCGTGCCTCGGTGAGGACCGGGTGTGGAAGCGGATCATCCTCGCGGTAGGAGGCGAGCAGGCGGGGTACGGCCACCTCTCGTTCGTACATCTGGCGGCGTTCCGCCCGCCAGGGGACCTCGGTGGCCAGGTATTCGAACAGATCGTCGGCGCCGCTCAGCCATCCCGGTAGCTGGTCGATCCAGGCGCCGTTCCCTAGACGCTGCCGCCGCATGCCGGAGAGGGGGCCGAGGTGGACCTCCGAGGCCTGGTCGAAGAGGGAGCCCTGGAGCGGTGCGTACATGCCCAAAGGGTACCCATAAATCGAACGTGTGACCGATGGGAAGTCTCTTTACCTCTAAGGCAAAGAAGTTTGCCCTTGGGGTAATGCTCTGGCTCAATGGACCCATGACCGACGAGCTGCCGATCGTTGCTCCCAAGCTGCGCGAACTGCGCCGTCGCACCGGGTTGACCCTGGAGGCGGCAGCCGCCCGAGCCCGTATCTCCCCGGCCCACCTGTCTCGGATGGAGACCGGGCGACGACAACCCTCGCTACCGATGTTGCTGGGGCTGGCCCGCACCTACGGTACGACCGTATCCGAACTGTTGGGCGAAACGCCGCCGGCCGCCGATCCGGTGGTACGAGCCGCCGGGCAGCGGGCCCGCGAAGCGGACGGCTGGACCTACTGGCAGGCGGGCGGCTCCGCGCGGGGAATGCAGGCCCTCAGGGTCCGCGTCCCCTACGGCGGCAGCCAGGGCGACCTCGTCCGCGTCCACCCCGGCGAAGAGTTGCTGTACGTGCTCAAGGGGCCGCTGCGCCTGCACCTCGGGGACGCCGAGCACCTCCTCGAAGAGGGCGACAGCGCCCACTTCGACTCCCTCACGCCCCATCGCATCGCGGCAGCCGCACCCGGTGGTACCGAGCTGCTGTTCGTCCACACGCTGCTGCAGAGCACGGCTGCCGGACTCTGCCTCGGCGGCGACCGCCGCGGGGACTGAACCCGTCCGGCTCACGGACCCAACGAGGAGACCCAACCCATGTCAGAGTCCCACAGCGGCGAACAGGCGCCCACCGAAGCGACGCGGAGCTCCGTGCGCAGCTCCATCGAGTCCAAGTTCCCCCGCGGACTCGTGGTGCGCCTCTTCGCCTACCTCTTCGCCGGCCACCTCTTCGCCGCCTTCCTCTACCTGCTCTTCGCCCTGGGCGCGCAGGGCCAGTAGCGGTCGCAGCCGCCCCGAGACACTTCGAGGTCAAGGACCAGGCGCCGGCCGACCCTCGGGCTCAGTCGCCTTCGAAGCCGCCCACCAGCCCCGGATGTTGCGGTTTCCCCGCTCACGCATGGCGGCGTTCGGCCTTCCGGCCCGGGCCGGCCTCAGGAGACGACGTCCTTGCGGGCGAAGTGACGGAAGGCCAAGGCGAAGAAGACCAGTGCGTACGCCACCGACACCGCCGCCCCGCGCACCATGCCGTCCCACACCAGCTGTGGCTGGAGCGCGTCGGCCCAAGCGAACTGCCAGTGCGCGGGCAGGAACTCCCGCCACGACCCCAGGGCGGTGACCGCGTCCAGCACATTGCCCACGATGGTCAGTCCGACGGCGCCGCCCACCGCGCCCAGTGGTGCGTCCGTCTTCGTCGACAGCCAGAACGCCAAACCTGCTGTGACCAGTTGGGAGGCGAAGACGAACGCGACCGCGAGGGCGAGCCGACCCACCGCGTCCGATGCCGCCAGCGCACCACCGGTGGGCAACTGCAACGGGCCCCAACCGTAGGCGACCGTACCGACTGCCAGGGCGACCATCGGCAACAGCACCATCGCCGCCAGACTGAAGGCGAGTGCCACCACCAGCTTGCTCCACAACAGTCGAGCTCGGGGGACGGGAGCCGCCAGCAGATAGCGCAACGAGGACCAACTCGCCTCGGAGGCGACCGTGTCCCCGCAGAACAGGGCCACGGGGACCACCAGCAAGAACCCCGCAGAGACGAAGAGGGCGGTCGCCGCGAAGTTGGCGCCGGACGCGGTAGCCGTGTCGATCAAGGTGACCCGGTTGGTACCACCTCGGCCACCACCCGGTTCTCCGCCGATCGCGAAGGCGACCACCAGCACGAAGGGCAAGGCCGCCAAGACCGCCCCCATCACCAGGGTGCGGCGCCGGCGCCACTGGCGCAGGGCCTCCACACGCAGCGGGAGGGTGTGCTGCGGTCGGTAGCCGCCGGCGGATTCCATCAGCGTGCTCACGCAGGTCCTCCGATCAATGTGAGGAACGCGTCCTCCAGGCGCCGGTGCGGCCCGACACCGCTCAACGGTGCACCCATCCGGACGAGTTCACCGATCAACGCGGTGGCGCTCATTGCGTCCAACTGCACCAGGAGGCCCTCATCCGTGACCCTCGCCGAGCTGACGCCCTCCAGCGCGGCCACCTTCTCGGCGAGTACCTCCCTCGACTCCCCGCAGTGCGCGGAATGCGACGGGACGCCCTCGGGCAGCCCGGAGCCGACGGGCTCCGACAGGGTGACCACCAGCGTGTCACCGCCCCCGATGATCTCCTGTACCGGCCCCGCCTGCACCAGGCGTCCGCGGTCCATGACCACCAGATGGGTGCAGGACTGCTCGACTTCAGACAGCAGGTGACTGGAGACGATCACAGTACGACCACCGGCCGCGTAGCGGATCATCACCTCACGCATCTCCCGGATCTGCGGCGGGTCCAGGCCGTTGGTCGGCTCGTCCAGGATCAACAGGTCCGGCATGCCCAACATCGCCTGAGCGATCGCCAGTCGCTGGCGCATGCCCTGTGAGTACGTCCGTACCGCCCGCTCCAGAGCGTCGCCGAGGCCGGCGATCTCCAGAGCTCGCTCCATCTGGGCGTCCTCCGCCGGCCGGCCGGTGGCCTGCCAGTACAACTCCAAGTTGGCCCGACCCGAAAGGTGCGGCAGGAAACCTGCGCCCTCCACGAAAGCGCCGACCCGCGAGAGCACCGGGGCTCCGGGACGGATCGCGTGCCCGAACACCCTGATCTCGCCACTGTCCGGACGGATGAGACCCATGAGCATGCGCAACGTGGTCGTCTTGCCTGCGCCGTTGGGTCCGAGCAGGCCCAACACCTGTCCCTTCTCCACCCGGAAGGAGAGTTCCCGCACGGCGTACCGGTCGACCGACTTCGCATAGCGCTTGGTGAGTCCGACGATCTCCAACGGCACCTCGGCGAGCGCCGGGTCGGGCGCCGGGGCTCGCCTGCTGCGACGGGCCCCGATGCCGAGGGCGGCGGCCAGCAAGGTCCCCGCCAACGGCAGCCCCCAGGTCCACCAGGGGTACCCGGCGCTGGACGTGCGCAGGCCGTCGAACACCGGGACGGCCAGGCCGCCCTCCAAAGCCACCGTGTAGTCGGCCGGCACGGTGGGCGACGCGTAGCCGAGGTCCGTCGCAGCGACCACGAGCCGCAGCCGGTGCCCCGCGGCCACTGCGTGGTCCACCGCGGGAAGTCTCACTTCCACCGTGCTGCCTTGCCGCGCGTCTTCCACCCGGAAGGGTGCCACCAACTGACCGGGCAGCACTCGCTGGCCGTCCGGCGCCACGTCGTACAGCTTGGCGAAAAGCACGGCCGAGCCGTCCGCCGCTCCCGAGCGCACGGAGAGCCGTGCCGTGGGGGAGCCGGTGATCCGCACTTCCTCATCGAACGGGGCCGAATCGAACTGCGCGTACTGCCCCGGGAAGTCAAGCGAGAACCCGGCACCCAGCGAGGAGAGTTGCCCCAGAGCGCCACTGAGCCCCGGGAGGGCGGACAGCGCGGGCGGGGAACCACCTGCCGGATTGGCGAAGAGCTGCTCCCGCCCCGTGAGCGCCACCTGCCGGGTACCGGCCGAGAGCCCCGGATAGCGTTCGGCGCTCGCCCCGCGCAGTTGGGCCGTGCCGTTGGTGGAGTCGACTCCGCCGGTACGGCTGATCCGGAAGGCGGGTCCGGTGCTCACCTCCTGGTCCCGCTTGAGGTACCGGTCGAACCATGCGATGGTCCGCCGCTCCAGACGATCGGTCTCAGCAACCCCCGCATCGTGGCCGCCGGCTACCCAGTCGACAGCCACCGCGGCGCCGCTCGCGCGGATCACGCGGGCCATCTGGTCGGCCTGGTCCAAGGGGAAGAGGGAGTCCCGCTGCCCCTGCACGATCAGCGTTGGCACCCGGATCCGGTCGCCGACCGCCGACGGGCTACGCGCTTCCAAGAGCGTACGCGCCGCGGCGTCTGGCTTGCCGGACACCGCGATCCGTTGGTACATCCGGCACAGTTCTGCTTCGAAGCGGCCACAGCCGGGCTCGCCGGCGACCCTCGGGGCGGAGCGCCCGGTCGAAGTGGTGTTGGTGGAGCCGGACGTGAAGAAGATCCCTGACCACAGCTTCTTGAAGACGCCGTGAGGGAAGAGGGCGTCCGCGAGGTTCCAGTAGGTGATCTGCGGGGCGATCACGTCCACCCGGCGGTCGTGGCCCGCCGCCAGCAGTGCGACCGCGCCGCCGTATGAGGCACCCGCCACGGCGACCCGCGGGTCGTTCGCCGAGTCGAGCTGCACCTCGGGGCGCCCGGCCAGCCAGTCGATGAGCCGTGAAACGTCCTTGACCTCGTGATCAGGGTCGTTGAGTCCGATCCTGCCGCCGGAGGCACCGAACCCCCGGGCCGACCAGGTCAGCACCGCGTACCCGGCCCGCGCCAACCGCTCGGCTTGCGGACGCACGTCCTCCTTGCTCCCGCCAAAACCGTGGCCCAACAGCACGGCGGGACGTCTGCCGCCGCCGAGGGTGGTGAAGTACGAGGTGTCGATTCCGGCGTCCGGCATCTGCGCCACCCGGTCCTGCCTACGGACCGGTGCTTGGCCGTCGGAAGCGGCCGTGCTCCAGATGCCCGCCCCGGTGGTGAGGGTGAGGGCGGCAGCAGCAGCCGCCAACAGGCGCCGGCGGCGCCGGGGGAGTCGGATCTGCATGCATGAACCATATGCGCCGAAGCCCTCCTCCCCGGCCGTCCCCAGGCGGAACCGGGTACCTCCGCTGGGAGTACGGCGGAGCCCGCCCGGTACCGCGCCCGCAGTACGCAAGGGAGCCAAGGCCCAGCACCCGGCGCGAGCCGCACGACTCGGGGCAGGCGCGGTCGCTGGAGCGCCTGGTGGCGTTGGCGGTGCCGCACCGGTCCGCGCCGGTGCGGCTCGCAGGACGGGCTCATCGAGGTGAGGGGAAAGGTTCCCGGTGGGATCGAGCACGAAGTCCGAAGTCGTTCGGCGCTCGGGGGCCCGCGACCGAATGCGGCGAGGGCCTACCGCCCGCACCGCGCCTGGAGGCGCCCCCTTCGGCGCGGGCGGGCGAGCATCAGGAGGCGCAGGCGGTGCGTTCCTCGGCCGTCATCGCGCGGGAGCGAGCGATGAGGGAGTCGTTCTTGCCGGTGGGTGCGCTGAAGGTGCTGTTCTTGATGACGACGTGCCGGTACCTCTTCTTGGTGCCGCTCCTGATCTTGGCGTCGGACGCGAAATCGAGGCGCAGGTCGCCGGTGGCGGTGCCCATCTCCGCGGCCCTGCTGAACCAGCCGACGTTGCAGGCCGGGACCGGGAGGCTGTTCGTCTGCGAGACAGTGCTCGACCGCGTCCAGGTCTTGGTGTATTTGGCGGTCACCGCGACCTCCGCCGCGCCCCAGACGGCGGCCTTCACCGAGGTACTCACTTCGAAGCTGTCCGAGCTCGTGACCGTGTCCGACCAGGCCAGAGTGTGGGTGACCGTCGTGGACGCGTAGTTGAGGACGCGGTCGCCGACCGGGTGTTCCGGCCCGGGCGCGGCTTGGTAGGCGGTCGGGGCGTAGCCGATCTTGCAGTCGATGTCCTGCCAGGGGACCGCCGGCCCGATCTCGTGCGCGTCGTAGCAGATCTGCAGGGCCTTCGCCGCCAGCGGGTCACTGGCATCCAGCGTCAGGGTGCGGTTCTGGGCTGCTGCGGCTGGTAAAGCGGTCAGCCCCAGTATCCCCGCCGTGATCCCCGCCAGGATCGATGCTCGTCGAATTGATGGCATGCGTGTGCGTTTCCCTTCCGGGTCGAAGTGTTGAAGAGCGCAGGCCGGGAGTCGTACGCAGCCGCGGTGACGAAGACCCGCCTACTCGACGATCATTGTGGAGCCCCGCCACCCCGGAACGTGAGTGCTAGAACATGCACATGCCGCAAGAATCCTTCCACGGCCCCGCTGGGCCCCGCCCGCACCGCGTGGCGGTCCTCGTGGATGAGAACACCAACCCGTTCGAACTGGGCTGCGCCACCGAACTCTTCGGTCTACCGCGGCCCGAACTGGGTCGAGAACTCTACGAGTTCGCACTCTGCTCGCCAGGTGATCGCTCGGTCATGCGGGGACGCTTCTTCACCCTGACAGAAGCCGCCGGCCTCGAAGCTGCCGAGGCCGCCGACACTCTGGTGGTCCCGAGCAGACCGGATGTCGACCGTCCCCGTCACCCCGCCGTACTGGACGCCATACGCCGCGCCCACCGGCGTGGCGCCCGGCTGGTCTCCTTCTGCACCGGCGCGTTCGCCCTGGCCGAGGCCGGGGTCCTCGACGGGCGGCGGGCCACCACGCACTGGCAGTGCGCGCAACTCCTGCGCTCCCATTACCCCGCCGTCCGCGTCGAACCCGACGTCCTGTTCGTCGACGACGGCAGCATCCTCACCTCCGCCGGCAGCGCCGCCGCGCTCGACCTAGGCCTGCACATCATCCGCCGCGACCACGGCGCGGAGACCGCCAACACCATCAGCCGCCGACTCGTCTTTCCCGCCCACCGCGACGGAGGTCAGAAGCAGTTCATCGAGCGCCCCATGCCCGACCTGCCCGACGAATCGCTCGCTCCGCTCCTGACCTGGGCCCAGGAGCGGCTCGACTCCCCCCTCACGGTCGCGGACCTCGCCGCCGAGGCGGCCGTCAGCACCACCACCTTGCACCGGCGCTTCCGCGCACAACTGGGCACCACACCACTCGGATGGTTGACCGCGCAGCGCGTCACCCTCGCCCGCCGGCTCCTCGAACGCGGAGACACCCGCATCGACGCCATCGCCCGCCACAGCGGGCTCGGCACCCCGGCCAACCTGCGCACCCTGCTACGCCGGGAGACGGGACTCACCCCCTCTGCCTATCGCCAACGTTTCGGCCCGGAACCCCACGTCACGACCGGCCTCTCACCAGCCACCTCTTGAGCAGGCTGAACGATCGGAGCGCCCGGCGGCCAGCGGCGCGAGAGAGGGGGCTGGTACGCGAAGGGGGCAGCTGAGGACGACGGAGCGGAACCGCAGGGCGGCGACGTTGTTGCCGACCGTGTCGGGGATGTTGACGCACACCCCGTTCTCCGGGGCCATCAGCGCACCGCCCAGGTTCACATCGTCGGGGCCGACGTACGTGTAACCGAAGACCCCACGGCGGCCGAGGCCGGTGACGCGGGCAGGGCGCCGAGACCGGCGGCCAGGGAGTTGCGCAAGCGCATGGGAGGTGCCCCAGGAGGGAGCGTGGGGTGGGACCTCAAGCTCCCGCAGGACGGTGAGCGATGACCGCGGCACACGTGCGGAAAGGTCACCGCCTCACCCGCTCGCCGCATCGCCCATCGCTCCGGCTCCACCGTCGAGCCTCTGGTCAACGGGGGCGAGCATGGGTTTCGGGGCATCGCCACCCGGCACGACAAGACGCCTGCGAACTACCGCGCCGGCCTTCACCCCCGCGCCGCGATGGTCCGGATCAGGGATCTCACCAGCTTTCCTTGATCACGACCGAGTGCACCTCCTAGTACTCCAGCAGCACTTCGTGGCTTGACCTGGGGAAACGTCGAGCGGGTGGGAGTGTAGCGGGCAGGAGTCGGTCACGGACGGCTTCTGCC
>NZ_JBIAGC010000039.1:0-56932 GCF_042869595.1 Streptomyces sp. NPDC006879 | reverse complement strand
CCCACAGGCGCACCGCGGTCTCGGTCAGGTCGAAATCCTTCGCGACCTGACCGACCGACCGGTCACCCCGGCGGCACAGCTCGACGATCTCGGCCTTGAACTCCGGCGTGAACGAGCGGCGAGGGCGCGGCTTCTTCTTCCCCATGCTCTCCATGATGGACATCATCCTTCCGGGGGCGAAGCCCCTGATCAGGAGTGTCCGTCAAAGCGGATCAAGCCCAGGTGAACCCCTTGGAGACCAAGCGACGGATCCGCAGGTGGTCGGGCCGTCCATGTTCAGCAGGTTGGCATCGAGAGCGGGTGGCAGGCAGAAGCCTCGGTATCCGGTGTGGGCGTGCTTCTTGTCCACGGACAGACGGGCGTCGGCGAGCCACGCCCGGACATCTGCCTCCCGTGTGACCAGCAAGGCCCGTGAACCGTCCGGCAGCGCGACGTGGTGCACCGGAGCGGCACTCCTCAGCCGGGCGAAGACCGCCGCCGGATCCGTCGCGAACTCCTCATCGAACGGCGTGATGGGCGAGCTCAGTTCGGCGGGCGGCTTCATCGCGTCTCCTCGGTCGTCACATCGGTTGCGGGCCCGATCCGGGGGCGACCCCGGATGCCGAACGTGGTGGTAGCGGGCGAGGCCCGGACTCGGCAGTCACCTTACGGGGCCCGCTCCGAAGACTCGCGGGCAGGCCCCGTAACGCCCTTTGTTCCACGCCCCGTTGGGGTATGCGTAAACGCTGGTCAGGCACCTGTCGAGGAGCGGCCGGGCCGACCCGGCCCCCGTGTGAGGACGTACCCGCCGATACCCGCGAGGGCAGCGAGCAGTCCACCGACCGCGGTCCACACCCAACGATCGGACCACCAGCGGGTGGACCAGCCGCCGGTGGGCTCCGCGAGGTCGGCACGCTGCTGCGCGGCAGTCCCCTCCCCCTCTCCCCGGGTCACACCGATGCCGGGGACCAGTGGGGCGGCCAGAGCGCCGTCGACCGCGTAGGCACCCCCGGTCTCCTTCACCACGGTCTTCAGCTGCGTCCGCACCGGCAGGCCGAGGTCCTCCGGCGCAAGGTCGATCACCGTCAGCCGGATGTAGTAGCTACCCGGTAGTGGGTCGTTAGCCCAGGGTTCCGACCCCGATCGAACAGGGCGCAGGGTGCAGGACAGTTCGACCGAGGGGGCTTCCTTGGCCACTGCCCGGGTCTGGGCACCGTACATGCACGCCTGCCGGCGGCGCAGGCCGTCGTAGACGTCCAGCCGCCAGGTCGAGGCGCCGTGCCGGGCCTGGGTCGAAGGCAGTTCCACTGTTGCGCGCACCGTACCGCGCTGCCCCTGCTCCAGGGGCACCATCCAGTAGAGGTAGTCCCCGGTGGAAGCCTCGGCGGTGGCCTGCTGGTCGATGTGGACCGGGGTGGCGGTGCGGAAGGTGGTGCCGGCCTCCTTGGGCCCCTCGGCACCAGCCGAGGCCGTGGGCGACGGGCTAGCCGCGACCGCCGGTGCGGTGATGGCGAACAGGCTGCCGGCGGCGAGCAGGGCGGCGGTGAGTGTCCTTACGGTACGCATCAGTTGGTCCTCCAGACCGCGATACGCCAGCGGGAGATCCAACCCCACACCAGCCCTGCGAAGAAGCCGGTGAGCACCAGCACACCGAGCAGCCACCAGCCACGTCCGAGACCGAAGGCCGCCGCGTCCGACGCCTTGCCCGGCGCGTCCACCAGGTCGACGACGAGTTCGACGGGCATACCGGGAGTGGTCTTGACGGAAGCCGGCGCGGAGAAGGAATTGCTGACCTGGAGGCAGACCGTCTCCGCCGCCGGCTTCCCGTCCGAGTCGTCCTGCTCAGCCTTGGGGTACCGCAGGCCGGCGGAGATCAGATCGGTACGCCCGTCGCCGGCTTCCGATCCACGTACGATCTCCCGACCGTGCGTGGTCGTCGCACGCAGCAGCACTCCGTAGTCCCTGTTGACGGCCCGGTCGGCAGCGATGCTCACCGAAGCCCGGAGCTCCTGGCCGGGCAGCACGTCCACCTGGTACCAGCGGTGCTCACCAAAGGTCTCACGGTCGGTGTAGAGACCCGCGCCGAGCTTCGGGGCCCCCTCGCACCTGCGCGTCCCCTCGGTGGCGACGGGAGTGACCACCGGCGTCGCCGCCCTGTCCACCAGCTGCCTCACCCTGCCGGAGAGTTCGTCCGTGTGCTGTACGGCGGTGTACGTGCCGCCGGTCGCCTCGGCGATGCAGATCAGCTGGTTTCGGGTCTTGGCGTCAGGGACGAGGCCGAGGGTGTCGATGACCAGGTGGATTCCCTGGGCGGCGATGTCCCGAGCCACTTCACACGGGTCGAGCGGGGCGCAGGTGTCCTCGCCGTCCGTGATGAGCACGATCCTGCGGGACGCGCCGTCCTTCTCCCCCAGGTCTTCGGCGGCTCCGAGCAGCGCCGGACCGATGGGTGTCCATCCGGTGGGGGCGAGCGTGGCCACCGCGGTCTTTGCCTCGGTGCGGTCCAAAGGCCCCACCGGATAGAGCTGTTTGGTGTCCTTGCATCCCAACTTGCGGTCGTCGCCCGGGTAGTTGGCACCGAGTGTGCGTATGCCCAGACGGACCTCTTCGGGGACGGCGTCGAGCACCTCGTTGAACGCCCGTTTGGCCGCGGTCATCCTGGACTGACCATCGATGTCGCGGGTCCGCATGGATCCACTGACGTCCAGGACCAGTTCTACCTTGGGGGATTCCTGCGCCGTGGGCTCGCCGGCGGCGGCGATTCCTGGAAAGAGCCCGAGGGTCAGGGCGGCCAGTAGGCCGCACACCCCGACCGTGACCCGTTTTGTAGTGATCATCGCCGGATCGTATTGAGGAACCATACGCGATTCCAAACGAGTGTTCAGTTCCTCATCAGATCGCAGCAGTTGTGGCCAGGATGCTGCAGGAGGCGGTCGTTTGGGAGAGCGACTGTCGGCCGTTCCCGCTGGGGCGGCGAACACCTTCGCGGATCGTCCACACCGGTCTCGTCGACCCCCGTACGACAAGGCCGGTGTGAACGGCCACCAGCGCCCCCGATCAACCGGGAACGCACACCCGAAGATATGCCCCGGGCCCGGGGCCCGGTTCACATCGCGCGCAGGATTCCTTCACCTTGGGCGCATTCGGTTTGAGCGGCTGCCCGACGTGCCTCGCTCGGGCTGATTCCGTAGGCCTCCCGAAAGGCACGGCTGAAGACGCCAGGGCCGCTGAATCCCCAACGTGCGGCTATGGCCGCTATCGGACGGTCCCTCAGCAGCGGGCTGCACAGGTCGGCACGGCAACGCTCCAGGCGGCAACGGCGGATGGACGCTGCCACGCCCTCTTCCTCTCGTCTTGCGAACAGTTGGTGCAGCCGGCGGAGCGACACGTGGTGGTGGGCGGCGACCGCCGCAGGGCTGAGTCGCGGATCTCCCAGGTTCAGGTCGATGAAGGAACTGACCTTCTCCAGCAGCACCCGTTCTTGCGCTTCACGGGGGAGCTCCTCGTACGCGTCGAGGTACTGGGCCAGGCATGCGCTGGCCAGATCCATGACGGCGGCACCCACCCGCTCCGCCGCCGCGGCCTCGCATTCGGCCCCGTGGGTGACCAGGGAAGCGATACACCGGGCCAGGATCGCGCCGGCGCCCTGGGACCCGGAAAGCGGCCGGGCCAGCAAGCGGTCCAGTTTGCGCCCGTGGAAGGGCATGTCTTCCTTGGGCAGTTGGATGACCACCGCCCGCACCGGAGGGCCCTCGTCCGGTGCGCCGGCCTCGAAGGGCTGCGAGGTGTCCCACAGCACCAGGTCGCCGCAGATCGGCCCGGACTCGTTGCGGCGCTGGTTGATCCACATGGTTCCGCCCGTCACCAGGGCCAGTTGGTACTGCTCGGGGTCACCGCGGCGGATGTGGGCCGCAGTGCGGCGGGACCTCAGCGGGGCGTAACGGAAGGTCGACACCCGCGTCGCGCCGAGGTCCAGCAGGGAGGCCTCCGCGTGGAAGGCACCAGGGCTGGTGCAACTGATCGAGGTGGGCATCAGGGCGTCATCGACGAGCGCGGAGAACCACTCGAACCGGTCTCCCGCCGGAAGCGTCGCCGAGGACACCATCGCGCGCATCGTGCATGCCTCCCAAGACCATGGCCGGCCCCGTCCGCCGGGGCCGGTGCCAGTGTCCCCCAGGAAGTCCTGCCGGCCTCCATGGCGTGGGGCGGGGAGAAGCCTCCGCGCGTTCGGAGCCCCGTTGCGGTGGTACCCGGGTGGAGCGCCCGGGTACCACTGTGGCATCAGGCGATGGTCACCAGGCGCGAGACACTCGGTACTCCGTGGGCGTCGAGGGCGAAGAGCATGTACGTGCCGGGGAGGACGACTCCGGGGTCCGACGGGATGGACACGGTGTACTGCGTGGCCGAGCCGGGTGTGGACTGGAGCGGTACCCGCCGCTGGTCGTTGTCCGTGGAGTGGGTCGCTGCGGCGGCCCGCACCAGCACGAAGGACTCCACCGGCCCGTCGGTGGTCACCGTCAGGGCACTGCCGGGGGCGGTGCGGCTGGGGACCCCACCGTTGATGGTGGGTCGCGGCCTCGGCGTCCCGTCAGCATTGAGCAGGCAGGGCGGAGTAAAGACCGCGCCGTCGGCGTGGTTGGTGGCACAGTCGCCGCACAGGCCTCCGCCGCCGGAGAAGATCCGGCCGTCGGGCAAGAGGTTGGCCACGCTGTGGTAGTTGCGCGGGATGGCCATGGTGGAGAGCGGGCTGAAGGTGCCGGTGGCCGGGTCCCAGAGTTCGGGGGTCATCACCGAGGTCGCGTCGCTGAACGGAACCGGATACGACTGACCGCCGAACACCGCCACCTTGCCATCGGGCATGACCACGCTGTTGCTGAACGACCGCGCGTGGTCCATGTCCTGGGTCCGGGCGGCCTTGACCTGTCCGCCAGCGAGGTTGACGGTGTACGCGCGCCGCGTCGCCGGGGTGTCCTCGTAGGCCGGTGCTCCGCCCAGGGTCAGCAGTTTGCCGACGTCGTAGGCGATCGCGTTACCGTTCATGGCGTCCTGGCTGTCAGCGCGGTTACCGGCCGCGGTGATGCTTCCTTCGCCATCGGTGGAGATCCAGTTCATCTGCCGGCTCGGGCCGACCTGGAGCACCCGGCCGCCCGAAGTCGCGTGCAGCCACATGTGGTTGTCGGCGCGGTAGGGACCCCGCGGATCCGCGGTCATCGCGGAGGTGACGGGCACTCCAGGGAGGTTGCGCCAGGTGCGGGTGTCCGGTGACCAGACCTCGCCTGCCTTGTTGCCGGCTCCGCCGCTCCAGGACCCTCCGAGTACGAAGGCCTCACCGGTCGAGAGGAGCGTCATGGCCTGGTATCCGCGGGCGATGTTCATGTCGGTGGTCGAGGACCACGTGTCGGTGGCGGGATCGTAGAGGCTGGCCTTGGAGGCGTTGCTGCCTCCGGTGACCAGGACCCGGCCGTCGGCGAGCATGGCGATGCCGGGGCAGAACATGTCGTGACCGGTGTTGTCGATCCGACGCTGGGTGACCCGGCCCGTCGTGAGGTCCAACACCGCGGTCTGGGTGTATCCGTTGCTCCCACCGAACCGATCTACGGCGTACGCCGACCACGCGAGCAGTTTGTTGCCCGGCAGCACAGCGGTGGCCACGGGCACGAGCGGGAATCCGATGGTTCGAGACCACGAGCCGTGCACGGCAGGATTGGCGGGGCCGCTCAACCGAATCTCCGCGGCCGAAGTCCAAGGCCCCCTCCCTGCGGCCTCGGTGGTGGCGGTGAGGCGTATGTAGCGGGCGGTCACCGTGCGGGTGAAGGTGGCGGTCTTGACGGTGTCGTCATCGCGCCAGGTGCCGCTGGCAACAGGCGCCCCGAAGTCCGTACCGTCCGTGGACGTGGTCACGGTGTAGGCGCCGATCCGCCCGTTGGCACCCTGCCGGCGCGGCTGGTAGCTCAGTGCGGCGACCGGTTGGGCACGCTGGGTGTCGATGGTGAGGGAGTGCGGGAGCGGGGTGGCGGTACCCGCCCACTTGCTGTGCCAGATGGTGCCCGGGTCACCGTCCAGGACGTTGACCGCCCGGCCGTCCTCGCCCACCATCTCCTCGTCGCTGGCCGTGGCCGTCCAGCCGGTGCGCGGTAGGTCGACCGTGGCGGCGGGCGTGCCCGGGTCGCCGAGCAGGTTGATTTCGGCAGCGGAGGTCCACGGACCGCGGCTCCCCGCTTCGGTCAGCGCGGTCAGGCGTATGTACCGGGCCCCTTTCGGGGCGAAACCGAGGGTCTTCACCCCGCCGTCGTCGGCGAGGGTGCCGGTGGCGACCGGACTCGTCCAGTTCTGCCCGTCGTCGCTGAGGTTGATGCGGTACTCGCCGATGCGTCCGTTGACTCCGTTGGCACGGGGTTGGTAGACGAGGCCGGAGACCACGGCCGTGTGCACCATGTCGATGGTGAGGGAGTGCGGGAGCAGGGTGGCGGTACCCGCCCACTTGCTGTGCCAGATGGTGCCCGGGTCACCGTCCAGGACGTTGACCGCCCGGCCGTCCTCGCCGACCGTCTCCTCGTCGCTGGCCGTGGCCGTCCAGCCAGTGCGGTCGAGCAGGGGGGCGGCGGGTTCCATGGCGTTCGCCGGAACGATGGGGTGATGGGGTGACTGCATCGCCTGTTGCTGCGCGAAAGGAGTCGGGGTCGGTTCGGGCCCCGGACTCGCCATCCCCAGCCAGGGGGTCACGGCGATAACGAGGGCACTGAGCGAGCCTGCGATGAGCAGGTTGGACCGGCGTAAGACACGGCGGGTCGAAGGAGTGGGTCTGGTGTGCAAGCTGGCCTCCTGGAGTGAGCGGACTGCGCCCCAGAAGATAGGTGAGTGTGCCACCAACTTGCCTGTTTCGGAACGGACTTGGCGTGAAATTGCTCCAATGCCGCTCCGGTGGCGCGATGCCGGGCGGAAGGTCCAGCCCCTGTCACCCGGACCGCTCCCCGGCCCGTGCCAGCGACGGGCGCACCCCGGCGGTCGCCCCCTCGGGGGCCTGTCCGCGGAACTTGGACGGGCCCGGCTCCCAGCGCTCACGACCGACGCCCAGCGCTCCGGACGCGGTCGTCCGAGTGAGTTCCGGTTGACTGGTGTGCGGCCCGGCCGGTAGGAGATCCTGGCGTGGCACACACAGCGAAACGGGGCACGTATGAAGCCGCTGGAAGCCGGGGACCCGACCTCGGTCGGTAACGACAGGTACCGACTGGTAGGAAGGCTGGGCCAGGGCGGCATGGGGGTGGTCTACCTCGGCCGCTCCCCCTCCGGGCGTCTGGTGGCCGTCAAAGTGGTGCGCCCCGAGCTGAGCACCGAACCAGGCTTCCGACGCAGGTTCGCCGAAGAAGTACGCGCCGCACGCCGGGTCGGTGGCTTCCACACCGCCCCGGTGGTCGATGCGGACCCGGACGGTGACCCTGCGTGGCTGGTGACCGCCTACGTGGCCGGACCCACCCTGCAGGCCGTGCTGAACAGGGTCGGGAGGCTGCCGGAGGACACCCTCACCGTCCTGGCGGCCGGGCTCGCGGAGGCGCTGGAGGCCATCCACCGGGCCGGCGTGATCCACCGCGACTTCAAGCCCGCGAACATCATCGTCGCCGAGGACGGCCCCCGGGTGATCGACTTCGGTATCGCCCGGGCCCTGGACGGCACCGCACTGACCCAGACGGGTTTCCAGATCGGCACGCCTGGCTTCCTCGCTCCCGAGCAGCTCACCGGGGGTGCGGTGACGCCGGCGGTGGACATGTTCGCGCTGGGCGTGGTGCTCTGCCAGGCATCCGGCGGATCCGCGTTCGGTGACGGGCCCTCGCCGGCACTTCACTACAAGGCGGTGCATGAGGAACCGGACCTCAGCGCCGTCCCAGAGTCCCTGCACGGCGTCGTGGCGGCCTGCCTGGCGAAGGACCCCCTCCAGCGTCCCACCCCGCAGCGCTTCCTCGACTCCTTGACGGTGCGACACCGCGCCGACGGTGGCTGGCTTCCCGAGGCTGCCAGCCAGCTTCTGGCACGTCCGGACGGGGCGGCCCCGCTCGTTCCGCAGGAAGCCGCCCCGACCGCGGAGGACTTGCCGACCGCTTCCGCCGCGGTAGCCGAGGCGCCGGCTGTGAGCGCCACCGAACTGGACGAAGCCGGGGCGAATCCGTCCGCGCCCGTGGACACGGATCGCCCCGAGGGCCGGCCCACCTCCGGAGCGGAGGTTCCGAAGGACGGTTCACTGCCCGACAGCGACACCGACAGCGGCGGCCGGCGCGACATCGAGCCCGGGTCGCCCGGCGCCGGGACGGCAGCTGCCCCGAACGGGGCGCGGCGCCGTCGGCGACTGGCGGTGGGTCTGGTGGTGCTGTTGGGGGCTTGCGCGACCTCAGGCCTGCTGGTGTGGCGCCCCTGGGAGGGTTCGGCCCCGCAGGACGCCAAGCCCGCCGCGAGCCCCAAGGCCAGCCCGTCTCCGGCCGCCCTGCCCGAGGCCCCGTTGCTGATCCGAATGGACACGGCCGCCGGTTGGCCCAAGACCTGCCACGGTGTGATCGCAGTACGCCAGTCCACGGTGGATGCGCCCCGACAACTCATCGACGACGGCGCCTGCGACACGCTGCCGCAGTGGTCCCCCGACCGCAAGTCCTTCGCGTTCACCCGCAGCAGCGCGGCGGGCTCGGCCGTGTGGGTGGCCAGAGCCGACGGCTCAAAGGCGCGCGAGGTGGCCCCGGTGGCGGGCGGACGGGTGTCCTGGTCCCCTGACGGCACCCGGCTCGCCGTCCTTCGCAAGGAGGCCGGGGTACAGCAACTCTTCCTCGTGGACGTCCTCGACGGCACTGCACGACAGGTGACCACCGGCAGCCGCCGGGTCGAGGACCCGGCCTGGTCACCAGATGGAGACAGCATCGCGATCTGCCTCGAAACGACACCGGGCAACTGGCAGATCCACCTCGTGGACCCCGATGCACCAGGTCGGGCACCACAGCAGCTCACCGACCTCCCCCATCCCGCACTGGACCCCGTGTGGTCCCCGGACGGCGATCTGTTCGCCTACACGGCGGGTGCCTACGGGTCGGGTTCCAAGGGGGACATCCGCCTGATCGGCACCGATGGCACCGGAGATCGCGCGCTGGTGGCCACCTCGGCCCACGAGATGGATCCCAACTGGTCCTCGGACGGGAGTTGGGTCGCCTTCGTTCGCGGACCCTACGAGAAGCCGGTTATCTGGGCCGTACGCGCGGACGGCAGTGGGCAACGGGCCCTGACCACCGGCAGCGTCCCGGAAGGCCACCCCGCCTGGCGCTGATGCGGGATCGCCGCCCGCTCGTGGGCGCCACTACCGGTACGTGCGGCAGTGGCCGAACCACTGCCGGTCATTTCGCGACGAGTCGGCACCACCCGTCGAACATATGTCCACGAGCGTCCCGGACGATCGGAACGCCACTCACCCGCCGGCCCCTTCCCGAACTTGTTGAGAAGCCGTCCTGGGCCCAGGTCCGGGAAGCCGTGCGACGGCCCACGGGGCAGCCGTGTGGAGCTTTGCATTTGGGTGGCGGGCACTGGGCCCAAGCAACCCCCAATTGGCCAAGGACGCCCGTACGGAGCCCCTAAGCACCTTGCCTGACCTGCGCTTTCTCTTCCCATGGGTAAGGTTGCGGTGCGGGAAGGAGAGGTCGGATGGACCGGCTTTCGGCGAGTCCTTCCCCTGGACGGCGCTGCTGCGCGGCACCGGCGCCGACGAGCGGGCGCGGCTCGCGACGCAGTGACCGGAAACGGGGCCCAGCTCGCCTGGTGGGCACTGTGATCCCCACCGCACGGGCCACCACATGAGGTGCGGGCAGACTCCTTCCGATCGGGCGCCGGCCTCGCCCAGCAGCGCTCGGGTCCGGTCGGCTGCCCCACCCCGGTCGGCGGGTAGTCGGCCGCTTCACCCGGCCGGGTCGATGGCGAGGTCCTCGGAAACGGTCGGTATCGGGCTGGGCAGGCGGCTGGGGCGGCGGCGCCGGGGCCGGCCCGCCGCGTCGGCCCCCTGGGTGGGTCGGGCGGGCAGGTCCGGTTCGAGGCGCGGGCCCGACTGGGGGCCACGGGCCTCGGCGCAGGCCCGTGCGGTCAGCGCCCGGATGTGGTCGGCGAACCCCTCGTCGGGCAGGGGCAGATCGATGTCGTCGTCCACGAATCCGACCGCCGCGGCCACGTAGTCCATGACCGCACCGAGCGGGCTGGAACGGCGCCGCTGCTGCCTGTTGATCCTCAGGGCGCGCAGCACGCGCAACGTCGTGGACAAACTGGCGTCCGCAGTCAGGCTCTTGGCCGCCACGCCGGTGAGGACCAGCCCCGAGACCGGCCGTGACGCGGGCGGCGCCTCAGGGAGCACGGCGGAGGTTCGTCCCACTGCCCCGCTCGCCGTCTGGCGGTACCACCACCGGGCCTGGGGCCCTTCCTCCAGGGCCAGGTGGTGGAGGTAGAGGCAGTAGGAGGCCACGGGGTCACCGGCGCCTGCAGCGTACTGCCACCAGAAGCGGGCGGAGTCCTCGGCTCCGGTGAGTTGCAGGATGCACCCGAGCACGAGGGCACCGGCCGGCTCCGGGAGGTTGTCGGTCAGGAAGTCCGCGAGGGAGGTGACCGCCGCTCTGGCCACTGCCGTCTCGCACAGCAGCCGTAGGTCCTGGGCTGCGACGGTGGAGGCCGGGGCGGTCGCGCGGGCTCGTGGTGCGGCGCTGCGCGCGGAGCGCGACCGGGAGCGGTCGGTGATGTCGCATGGGGGGTAAGGGTGCTCCACCAGGCGGGCCCGGGAGAGTAACTGGTCAATCGCTGAGGTCACCGGAGTGTCCCTCCTCGGTGGTGCTGTCCGGGTAAAGGGCGGCGTGCAGGTTGCGCTTGGCATGCCGCTCGGTCGAGCGCACGGCGGCAAGGGAGACCCCCAGCTCTTCGGCGGCCTCGGCCTCGTGGAGGCCGCGTAGGTGCAGCAGGACGATGACGTCCGCCTGGAGGGGGGCCAGGTCACGGATGGCTCGAAAGAGGGTGAGGGACTCTTCGATCTGGCCGACGGGATCCTCGGTGATGTGGAGTTCGACGGTGTCGAAGGCCGCTTCCACCAGGGAGGGGCGACCAGCATCCTTGGGCGCGCGTTCCCACACCGTCTGGCGCAGCACCTGCCACGCGAACCGCTCGGGGTTGTCGCTGGTCAGCGCGTCGGGCCAGAGCAGCAGGAGCAGTCGAAAGACGTCGTCCACGGCTGCCTGGGCCAAAGCAGGGCGGCACAGGAAGGTCGAGGCGTAGCCGACGTAGTGTTCATGGTGCATCTCGCGGAAGGCAAGGAAGTCCAAGGGGGCAGATTCCGGTTCCGCGAGGGGTTGGTCACCGACCTGACCGAGGCAGTTGTTGATCCACGTGGTCCGTTTGTCCGCCGCCCTGGCGGCCAGGACCCACAGCAGGCGCATGGTCTCGTACGGCAGCGGCGGCGAGCCGAGGCCACCCAGCACCGCCCGCGCGAACGCCCACCTCGGGTAGCGGCCCGCACCTCGCAGCAGTTCGGAGATCTTCGACTTCGGCCAGCCGGTGCGTAGCTGAAGATCGGCCAGGGTCATGCCGCTTGCGTAGAAGGCGTCCCGCACCGGCTCCAGCCAGGAGCGGTGCGCCTGTCCCACGCCGGCCACGATGGGGCCCAGCGGCCTTCCCGGTCTGCCGGACGGCACGCCTCTGGGAGCAGAGGGGTAGACAACCATGCCTGCTACTCCCCGTCCTGACCGTTGATCCGGGTGGGTGCTGCCCCCGCGGCACAGGGAGAGGCCTCCGCTCCGGTGCGGACCCGCACGATCTGCTGCACCCCTAACGCTGCCGCGGGGATGAGTGCGGTGACGGCTGCGACGGGCTGCCTCACGAGCACCATCACCACGCTCAAGGCGAAGATCATAAGGAGCGCCACCACGGTGACGATCATCCGGTTGCTTTTCATCATCTGCCCTCTGACTGAAAACGCCTTGATCGATTTCTGTCCGGAAAGTGACTCCTGGCGTTTGCTGACGCCCCCCTTCAAGAGCCAAAGACAGCATGAAGTGAACACAGGCGAGCTTGTGCGGAAAAAGAAGAACCGGGAACAATCAACAACAGGAAACAATCAGTGCTGCTGGAAATCGGTTCCATAGCCCTCCAGGGAGGCCCACGCACGGAGTTGGCTCCCTTTTGTCGAAAATTGCCGGATCTGCTTGCACTCATCGGACGGAGTACCACCAATGGGTGCCAACAGGTGCCCAGGCACCCGCGCGCCCTCCCTGTCCGGAGAGGCCACCGCGCCCCCTCGTTGCTGCGAGGGGGCGCCACGCTCCCCGACGGTCAACTCCGGTCCGCCGGACGGTTGAGAACGCAGTCCCCACAGAGACCACCGCCGGGCACCCGGTAGTAGAGACAGCAGTTGCGTCGGCGGAAGAGCAGGGCTCCACGGGCATCCGTGTGGAAGTCCCCGGCGCTGGCCAACGGCCCGTCGGCCAGCAGCTCGCGCACCAAGGGCACGGCCACCCCCCGCGTCTGCGGCGCCCTTGCCAGGAGCACCCGCAGGGCTCCGACCAAGCCCGACGCCGCGTTGCCGTGCAGGGTGTGCGAGGACAGCCCGCAGAGCTCGCGGACGGCGTCGGCCAGCGGACGCAGGTTCAAGGTGGTGACCGAGTGGTGCAGGGCGACAGCCGTAGGGCCCGGGAGCAGCGGGACCGCTCCGGGCAGCCAGAGGTCCATCGGGCCCGACGGTGGGCTACGCCAGCACAGCCGATGGGGGTCGAGGTCGAGGACGCGGCCGGTCAACACGGCCCAGGCCAGGCTCACGGACCAGAGCCTCGACACCAGTCCGAGATGGAACGTGGCCGCCGCGACCCGCAGGTCCTCGGTGCCCAGGCGGTGACCCACCGTTTGGACCCGCGCGGCCAGGGCGTCACCGTACAGTTCGCTCAGGGGACAAAAGCCAGTCGGGTCGGCGGGGTCGGCTTCGCAGGTCAAGGCGAAGTACGGGCCGAATGCCTGGAGTTGCTCAGCAGCGCTGGCCGTCTCACTCACCATCGGTTTCCTCGCGGGTGCCCCTCGGCTCCGGCTGAGGGGGGTCGTACGCCTGGCTGCACGGGGAGCACCGGAATCAGCTGCACATGGTCGGATCCGCGACCGCGCCGGTCTACCACTCCCCAGTCTATCGGGCGTGCCGGCCCCAGGAGCATCGGCCTTCGGCCCGACCCGTCACGGGTGCGCACTTCAACGCCGCGCCCGCGCCGTCGAGCCCGTCAGATCGCTTTCCGACACTGCGGATGACCCCAGCCCCGATCCAGCTTGGTGATCTGCGTTCCGGCGGCGTACGGCTGGCCACACGGACACCGACCAGGGAACTTCGCCTTGATGGTGGCCGCCGCCGCGCCAGAGGGCTTCTTCGCCGAAGGCGATCGCCGCCGGGTCGAGGCGGCGGGCGCGGCACGGCTCGGCTGCGGAGCCGGCGGCTCGGCGTCACCCAAGGCCGTACCGGATCCCTGCTGCGCCTCGGCCGCATCGCTGGCGGCCTGGTCGGCGACCGCGTTCAGGAGGTCGCCGTCCACACGGTGCGCGGGGACGTAGACGAACTCCACGTCGCGGTCGGTGAGAAGACGATCGATCTGCTCGACGATCTCGCGATTGGCCACCGGCTTGCCGCTCGCGGTCTTCCAGCCATTGCGCTTCCACCCCGCCAACCACTGGGTCACCGACTTCATCGCGTACTGCGAGTCCATCCGCACCTCAAGGGGCTGAGCGGCGTCCACCGCCTCCAACAGGCGCAGCAGCGCGGTCAACTCACCCACGTTGTTCGTCGAGACCCCTAGCGCCCCGGACTCCCAACGCTGGGGCGACCCGTCGGGGCCCGCCACCACCCACGCCCAGCCGGCAGGTCCGGGGTTTCCTTTGGACGACCCGTCACAGGCGGCAATGATCCGTTCAGACATCCCTCGATCATGCCATTGAGTGGCTCGGCGGTGCCCTGTTTCACCGCACGGAGAGCGGCACGAGCCCGGGGTGCAGGTGGCGGGCCGGGCACGGGAGTGCTCCCGCTCCTCGCCCGACGCACCGGGCTCCGCTCAAATCAAGGGCCCTTGACGGAACGGCTGACATAGGCGGTGTCCAGTGGCACTCTCATCCCACCGGAGCTGTACCCAGGGGGAGGGGCGGGCACGTGACGGAGCCGGGTACGGGCATGGGGCTACGGGGGCGAAGCGGGATCCTGTCGCTCGTCGAGGCCTGCCTGGGCGAACCACCCACCGCCGAAAGGCCGGTCACCCTGCTCCTGGGCCCGCGGGGCAGCGGCGCGAGCGAAGCGCACAGCGCGCTGATGGAGCGCTTCGGTCCGGAGCACCCGTTCGCCTTCGTCAACTTCGGCGGGACACAGTCCCTCCTGCCCCGCTATGCGCTCGGCCTGCTGGCCAGACAGTTGGAGCGCAGACTGCCGAGGTTCGGGCGCTCCCAGTTCCCGCTGCTCAGTCTCGGCCTGCTGGCCTCGGACCAGCAAGTACGCATGCGCAGCCTGCCCGAGGGGCGACGCGCGGTGCAGCGCCAACTGGACGAGTTCCAGGAGGAGAGCGAAGCTCGACACGGCGACTACCTCGCCGCGTTCTTCGAAGTGGGCATGGGTGCCGTGGGCGTTCCTGAGGGAGCTTCCACGGTCGCCCTGGCCGTCTTCCAGGACGCGCTCAGGCGTGGGCGTCGCAGGGTGCCTCAACGCCTCTCGGGTCTGTTCGGCACACGCCTGACCGGGGGCGCCCAGTGGTACGGACGCCATCCGATGATCCGCAGCAGTGACCCGATGGAGGCACTGGTCGAGCTCAACCTGTGGCGCCACGAGGGTGACGGCAGTACCCAGGACCGGCTCGACCGCGTGCTCTTCTCGGCCTTCTTGGAGGACCTCAGGAACAACGCGTCGCGCAGTTTCATGCCGCGTTCGTATCTGCTGTTGCTCGACAACGCGCACACGGAGTACGGGCGGCGCTTCCTCGATCTGCTGCTGCGCGCCCGACATGACGACTCGGTGGTCTGCGGACGGCCGAACGACCCCCTCACCGTGGTGGCCAGTTCGAACCGTTGGCTGCCCCGTTGGGGACCGGCGACCGGCGACTCCTGGCCCTGGCGGCTCCGCGGGCCCGACCGCGCCTCGCTGGCAGACTGGCACGACAACCGTCCGACCCGCGACAGCGAGGACACCTGGTGGTACCCGCTACGGTTGCGTGACCTCAACCTCGACGAGGTGCGCATCCGCATCGAGTTGGAGTTGGGCGGAGCCAGCGGGCTCGCGCCGTTCACCCGCCTCACACCTTTCGTGCACCGGCTCACCGGCGGTCTACCGAGGGCCGTCCACCAGGTCCTGGAAGTCCTCCGGCAGTCGAACGCACACCAGGAGTGGGGGCCGGACCAGGACCGCTGGCTGCGCGGGCTGCCGGACCGTTCCCTGCGCGTCGGGGAGGAGAACAGCACTCTGGTGCACAGCGCGCTCGGCCACTTGTTGCGGGAGTACGACGCATCCCAGCGCGCGACCCTCGCCGCGTGTGCCGCGGCCCGGGACTTCTCGGTCGGTGCCCGGCTACTGAGCCCGGGGGACGCCGTGTTCGGCGAGATGCGGGCCCGCTGGCTCCTGGCGGACACGCCCATGACGGAGCCCGTGCTGCACCCGTGGCTTCGGCGGTTGCTGCTGTGGCAGCTGGCCAAGAGCGCGCAGGACTGGGACCAGGCACACGGGCTGCTCGCCGAGCACTACCGGATGCAGGGGTTGCCCGTGCAACAGATGTACCACCGACTGGCACTCGGGCAGACCGAGGAAGTCGCCCGCCACCTGACGGACCGGTTCCTGGTGGTCCCGGCGAGCCAGTGGATCACCGAGTTCAACACGATCACCGCGGCCCCCAACTGCTTCCCGGCCGAATACGGACCGCTTGACCTGCTGGCCTCGCTCGTACCCCGCCGGCCCGCGCAGACAGTCGACACCGCATCGGTGATCCACAGCCTGGTGACCGCGCGCTGGGTGTGGAGCGACCCCCTGGCCGATCCGGCCATGCGCCTGAACGACATGATCGCCGACGGCTTCGCCCAGCTGTCCCGACTACGGAGGAACGACATCGTGGCGTTGTTCAACGAAGCTGAGCGCCACCGCCATTGGCGTGACCCGCTCACCATCGGCGGGGAGGGCTGAGCCGGTGGTCCGCATCGAGTTACCGCTGCACGTGGTGCGTCGGGTCACGGTGGCGACCGTGGTGGCCCTCTCCCTGGCCCTGGGCGGCGGGTTCGCGGTTGGTTGGCTACAGGAACGCTCTGCCCGGTGTGGTGAGGGGGTGGTGAAGCTGGGCTCCCCGGCCGAGTGCGTGGGCGTCACCGACGGAGCCTTCAGCTACGCACCGTACCTGGAGCCGGTGCGCAAGAAGATCTACGCCGAGAACCAGCGGGTGGCGGCGAACGCGGCGGACGAACCGTTCGTCAGCGTGGCCTACTTGACCTCGTTCACGCTGAAGGACGACGACAGCAACTCCGAGGAATCGATCCGCCGCGAACTGGAGGGTGCCTACCTAGCGCAGTACCGCCATAACCGAGGAGACCTCTCCGCCACCCCCAAGATCAAGTTGCTGATCGCCAACTCGGGCAGCAAGTCCGGCCACTGGGAACACACCGTCAACGAGATCATCGCCCGCAGGCACTCCGACCGACTGGTCGCGGTGACCGGGATGGGACCGAGTACGGAACGCAACCTCGCGGCGATACGCCGCTTGTCAGCCGAGGGCATCGCCATGGTCGGAGCCACCATGACGGCTACCAACATCCAGAACATCGACCACTTCGTGCGGGTGGCACCGACCAATGTGGACGAGGCCTACTCGGCCTCCGCCTACCTCAAACGGCGCGGGGTGACCACCGCAGTGGTGGTGCAGGACGTGGCCCGGGGCAATCTGTACGCCACCACCTTGGGCACCGCTTTCACCAAGGCCTTCAGCGAGGGGAAGAAGCAGCGGCTGGTCGCCGAGCGGATGACCTACGACTCCTCCGTCAGCAACGCATGGCAGAACGAACTTCGTTATATGCCAGGGCAGTTGTGTCTTCAGCGACCACAGGTGGTGTACTTCGCCGGCCGGGGCCGACATCTGACGCACTTCTTGGACGCCGTCGCCAACCGCAACTGCCCGGACCAGAAGTTCATGGTCTTCGCTGGCGATGACATCACCAACCTGACGGCACAGCAGCTGGCACACGCCGCCAAAACCGGCGTCGAGGTGCTCTACACCGGTCTGGCGCATCCCGACATGTACCGCGCCTCGCCACGATCGGCCTCCGCACCATCCGCGGCCAACTTCCAGGACGGCGGGTTGTTGGACCGCTGGTTCCCCCAGGATCCGCGCGATGACGGCGATGCCCAGATGGGGCACGACGCAGTCCTCACCGCCGCCCAGGGAATCCAGATGGCGGCGCGTTGGCAGGGCACGGTAACCGGCAAGGCCGTGGCGCGGATGTTCCATCAGATGGATGGAAGTCAACAGGTTCCGGGTGCCAGCGGTTTCATCTCCTTCCAGAACAACGGCAACCCGCGTGACAAGGCGGTCCCGATCCTCCGACTGAACTCCAAGGGACGCTCGGAGTTCGTCGAGGTGTCCGCGGCCAGCGGAAAGCCCGCGGAGGCACTGTGACCTCGCGCCACCCCTGACTCAAGTGCCTACTGGGCGACGACGGCGCCGCTCTCGTCGACGACGACGGTGCTCCAGTAGGTGTCCCACTCATCGTCAACGTGCTGCTGGACCTTGCCCGCCGGATAGCGGACGTAGCCGGCAGGCGGCTCCTGCGCATCCGGCACGCAGGCACTGCCGGTGGTGCCACCCACCGCCTTGACGGGATACTCCCCCTCGCTGCAGATCCGCTCCGCCGCAGCGCAGCCGCTACTGAGCAGCACGGCGCCACCGAGGGCGAGAGCCGCCGCCACGCGCGGCACCGCCCTGCGCAGCCCTCGCGGCCCGCCTGCTGCTTCGGGTCCGCCGCTGCCGCCCCTGATGCCTGTACGCATGATCCGCCCCTTCTCGTCTCCTGTGGCGCCGGTCCCGCGCAGTGCGCGGACGGCTGCCGTCAGTTTTACCGAGGGGGGCGGGCCTCCCATGAGTACTCCTACTCAATCCCACACCTCAGTTGGGCCTGGCGAGACTCGCTTGTCGCGCCCGCAGGGCGCGCCGGAAGGAGGGGAAGGCGGTACCGGTCAGCGCCGGTGACCGCCCCGGGTGACCACGGGGCGTGAGCTATGTTGGAACGGGAGTGACAGCAGAAGGAGGGCGCACCGGTGCCATCGGGGCAGCAGGCTCGCGCGCAGGCAGCCGCGATCACGCCGGGCGGGCAGCCGCCGGGCGACCAGGAGCGCGCTCCGGCGGAGCGGGTGCGGGCGCTGTTCAACGGTCACCGCCTTTCTCCCGGGCAGCGGCGGATCGCGCAGTACCTGATCGACCACCTCACCGAGGCCGCATTCCTGTCGATCACCGAACTGGCGGAGCGGGTCGGCGTGAGCCAGCCCTCCGTGACGCGTTTCGCCACGTCCCTTGGGTACAGCGGCTACCCGGCGCTGCGCGAGGTGCTCCAGCCGATCGCGCTGAGCGCCGTGGCAGGTTCCCCCGAGAGCCGCGAGCAGATCCGCCGCAACGAGTTGCAGGCGGCCGTGGACGCCGAGATCGAGAACCTGGAGAGCGTGCGCCGACTGTTGGCCGACACGGACCAGGTGCTGACCATCGGACGGGAGCTGGCCCGCTCGGTACCGCTGACCGTGGTCGGGCTGCGCATCTCGGTCTCGCTGGCGGAGTACTTCGCCTACGCCGCGCGGCGCATCCATCCCGATGTCAGGCTGATCACGCGGGGCGGCAGCGTCGCTTACGACGCCCTCCTGCAGTCCCGGGCGGCCGGAGGGACCTGGGTGCTGGCTTTTGCCATGCCCCGCCACGCCAAGGAGACCCTGGCGGCCCTGCGTGCCGCGCGCAGCGCGGGACTGCGGGTGGCGCTGATCACGGACCTGGCGCTGGGTTCACTGGTGGAGGAGGCGGATGTGGCGCTGACGGCGGGCACCGGGTCCCGGCTGGTCTTCGACTCCTACGCGGCGCCGGGTGTGCTGTCCGCGGCGTTGCTCCAGGGAATGGCGGACGCGGACCCCGAGCGGACCCAGGCCCGTCTGGAACAGTACGAGCAGGTCGCCGACCAGCATGGATTCTTCCTTTGAGGGCCGCTTTCGCCTGATTTTTCGCTGAAGTTTTCAGCTTCGGCAGCGCATGAAATTTTTCATACCCTTGCTTACTCAACGGTATATATATTTACTGCTCGCAGACGGCGCTCGGGTCCACCCGATGCCAAGGAGCGCGAAACCCCACGCCCTCCCAGGAACGGCCACCCGCCGACCGGCGTTTCTCCTCCTCACGCCGGCCGACGGGGGTACGAACCGGGCCTTCGCATCACAGGGCGCCACGGCGGCCTCGGTCAACCCCTGGGCCGAGGCCGCCGACCACCTCTCGATCAGAGTTCGGCACCATTCGAAAGCGACGAGAATGTCCCCGACGGCACTTAGCACGCTCAGCCCGGACTGGCCCTGCCAGGTCAAGACCCCCGGGACTCCTGACTGGGAACGCACCGCCACCCGCTGGCTCCGGGACCTGCTGCCGGCCCGCTACGCCGGCTACTCGACGCTCACCCGACACCATGTGCTGCTCGCCCGCCACGCCCAACTCCAGCTCCAACACGAGATTCGCGCCGTGCGAGTGGCACTCCACACCAGCCGGGCCGAACTTCCGACGATGGGTGTCGCGGACGTCGTCATCGAGAACACCATCCAGATGTACGCCATCGAACTGGACCAGCTCGGTCGCCTGGCCAGGGGCGTCCGCCTCGTGACCGAGGCGCTCCTGGCGAACAGCAGCAGCCCGCCGCGCCGACGGCAGGGCTCCGCCGCCAGATAGCCGCCTGGTCCCCCAAGCGCGGGCGGTCACCCCCCTCGCCACGGCCCCGTGGGTCCCGCGTTCCCGGGGCCCGCCCCTGCCGCGGGTGGTCGATCGAGCCGTTGCCGGGTGGGTCGCGCCGCCCGCATGCCCAGCGGCTCCCGTGGATTTCCGTCCCCGTCGCTCGTTCGACAGGATGGGGACATGACTGAGATCCACACGCCCCGCCTGCTGCTGCGCCCGTGGCAGGAGGACGACCTCATGCCGCTGGCGGAGATCCACGCCGACCCCGGGGCCATGCGATGGGTCGAGGACGGTTCGGTGCGCGACCTGGAGCAGACCGCCGCTGACCTGGAGCGCTGGGAGGAGGACTGGGACGAGGAGGGCTTCGGACTGTTCGCCGTCGAACTGCTCGGTTCCGGGGAGCTCATCGGCTGCGTCGGCCTGTCGGTACCCGCGGACCTGCCCCAACTCCTGCCGACCGTGCAGATCAGCTGGCGGCTCGGCCGACAGTTCTGGGGCCAGGGGTATGCCTCGGAAGCCGCTCAGGCCTGCTTGGAGTACGCCCTCCAGGATCGCGGACTGGATCGGGTCATCGCCGTGGCACAGCCTGGTGACACCGCCTCGCTAAACATCATGGACAAGCTGGGCATGAGCCACGAGCAGGACACTGTCCACCCCGCCCACGGCCACGCCGTCCAGGTCCACGCCATCGACCTGACCGAGTTCCAGGTCTGAGGGCGCCCGCCCGCACTTCAGCGGTTCGGTCACCGACGGGGGTGATCGGCTGCCAGGGGCAGCCTGAGCCGGGCGACAAAGACCGGTATGGAGACCACTCACATACGCTTGCTGGTGCGCGGCTTCCCCACCGTCCACCGCTACTACCGTGACGTACTCGGGCTCACCCCGCAGTTCGAGGCCGAGAGCGGCCCGTACGCCACGTTCAGCCGCGGAACCGGGCAAGCCGCGATCGGCAACGCAACGAGGCGCCGTAGCCGTTCTCGCGCGCCCGCCAGGTACCGCGGGCCAGCCCTTAGCACCCCGAAACAGACCAAGGAGCACCGATGGCCAGTCGGGTCCACCAACCGCGGGAAGACGCGGAGTTCGACTTCATCCTCCGCCACGCCGACGGCCCGGTCCTCGCGTACTTCATCGGGGTCTGGCCCAAGGCGGTCGAGGTGTGCAGGGTGGTGGACCCGGTGGTGCGGGAGGTGGCCGAGGAGTACCGGAGCCGATTGACGGTCATCAGGGCGGACATGGCGCGCTGCCCGGAGCCGACCCGCCGTTACGGCGTCACCGCGGCCCCCACTGTGGTCCTCCTCGTGGAGGGGGCAGCGGTGGCGACCATCACCGGGGCGATCGGGCGGACGGAGCTCGACGCCCTCGTCGCCGCCCATCTCTGAGCCACCAGTCCCGGCGGTCCTGCGATCAGCAGATGCGCGGCAGCTGCTCTCCCAGTGGCATGTCCACGACCCGAGTGCCTCCCAGCCGGGTCGCCGAGACCACCATGCCGGGATGCTCCTCGGTGCACTCCCCGACCACGACGGCCTCCCGACCGTAGGGGTGTGCGTGCATCGCGGCCAACACCGCGTCCGCGTGCTCCCTGGGCACGAAGGCCACCAGCTTCCCCTCGTTGGCCACGTAGAGCGGGTCCAAGCCCAAGAAGGCGCATGCATTGGCGACCGTCTCCGGCACCGGCAGCCGGTCCTCGGCAAGCGTCACGCCCACCTGCGAGGCCGCGGCGATCTCGTTGAGCGAGGTGGCAAGGCCCCCGCGGGTCGGGTCGCGCAGCACGTGCACATCGGGACAGGCCACCAGCATCGAGGCGACCAGACCCGAGAGGGGCGCGGTGTCGCTCTCGATCTCCACGCCGAATTCCAGGCCTTCCCGAACACTCATGATCGCAACGCCGTGCAGGCCGATGGAACCGCTCACCAGGACCACGTCCCCGGGCACGGCCCGACCGGGGCCGATGTCCACCCCGTGCGGGACCAGGCCGACGCCCGCGGTGTTCACGTAGATCCCGTCGCCGTGGCCGGCATCGACCACCTTGGTGTCTCCGGTCGCCACGACAACACCTGCCGCACGCGCCGCGGCGCCCATGGCCTCGGCGACCCGCCCCACCACCGAGAGTTCGACGCCCTCCTCCAGGATGAATCCGCAGGAGAGGTAAGCGGGTACCGCGCCGGCCATGGCAAGGTCGTTCACGGTGCCGTTGACAGCGAGGTCACCGATGCTCCCGCCAGGGAAGAACAGGGGGCGCACCACGTAGGAGTCGGTGGAGAAGGCCAACTTGGCCCCGCCCATGGTGAGTACGGCACTGTCGCCGAGTCCGTCGAGGACCTCGTTGCGGAAGGCCGGGGCGAAGAGGTGCTCGACGAGTTCGGCCGACAGCGCACCTCCCCCGCCGTGTCCCATGACGATCTTGTCGTGGTCGCGTAGCGGGGCGGGACAGGTCCAGCCGGAGAAGTCCGGGGCTTGTTCGGGCGTCGTGACGTCAGTCAACGGAGCTCACCGCCGTTCCCTTGGTGCGGCCCTTGCCGGAGCCGTTGACCCTGGTAGGGGGCGTTTGGAGCCTGCGGTACAGGTAGTACGCCGCACAGGCGCCCTCGCTGGAGACCATGGTGGCGCCAAGCGGATTGCGAGGCGTGCACGAGGTCCCGAAAGCCGCGCACTCGTGCGGCTTGATGAGTCCCTGGAGGACCTCTCCGCTACGGCAGACGCTCGACTCCTCCGTGTCCATGTCGCGGACCGAGAAGCGGTACTCGGCGTCATAGGCGCGGTACTTCGCGGACAGCCGCCAACCGCTCGCCGGGATCATGCCGATGCCTCGCCAGGCGCGGTCCGTGACCTCGAAGACGTCCGAGAGCATGGCCCGAGCTGCCGGGCTGCCCTCGACCTGCACGGCCCGGGGGTAGGCGTTCTCCACCCGGTGCTCCCCCGCCTCGAGTTGCCGCACTGCACGGCGGATGCCTTCGAGGATGTCCAACGGCTCAAACCCGGTGACCACGATGGGAACCTCGTGGCGCGAGGCCAGTTCGGGGTACTCGGCGATGCCCATGACGGTGCACACATGGCCCGCGGCGAGGAAGGCCTGCACTCGGCAGTCGGGCGAGTTCATGATGGCGTCGATCGCCGGTGGTACCCGGACGTGGGAGACCAGCAGGCTGAAGTTCCGGATGTCCAGCTTCTTGGCCTGATACACCGTCATCGCGTTGGGAGGCGCGGTGGTTTCGAATCCGATGCCGAAGAAGACCACCTCGCGGTCCGGGTTCTCCCGGGCGATCTTCAGCGCATCGAGCGGCGAGTAGACCACACGGACGTCGGCTCCGTCGCTCTTGACCTTGAACAGGTCACGCCCACTGCCCGGCACCCGCAGCATGTCGCCGAAGGAACAGAAGATGACCTCTGGCCGGGAGGCGATCTCCAGCGCTTTGTCGATGATCTCCAAAGGGGTGACGCACACCGGACAGCCCGGGCCGTGGATGAGGTTGATCTCCTCGGGGAGGAGTTGGTCAATGCCGTGTCGGATGATCGAGTGGGTCTGGCCGCCGCAGACCTCCATCAGAGACCAGGGGCGGGTCGTCTGGGACCTGATGTCTTCGAAGAGCCGTTCGGCCAGGTCCGGATCGCTGAACTCGTCCAGGTACTTCACCGTTCTGCCTCCTTCTGCGGGCCGGTCGGACCGGTGTCGGCGGGGCGCTTCGCGCCCGCCTCCCGCGCCGCCCGGCCCCAGGCGTCACCGAACTCCTCTTCCAACACACCGAGGTTCTCGAAGAGTGCGAGGGTCGCCCGGGCGGACTCCTCGTCCAGTCGCTGGAGGGCGAAGCCGACGTGCACGATCGCGTAGTCCCCGATCTTCATGTCGGGGACGTACTCCAGACAGACGTCCTTGACCACTCCGCCGAAGTCCACGCGGGCCATCCGGGTGCCGTCGCGTTCCTCGATCTCCAAAACCCTGCCGGGCACGGCCAGGCACATGGCTCCTCCTCAGTTCCCGGCGCGCCCGGGTCCACCGGGCAGCCGGGCGGCGATCATCACCTGGCCCAGGGCCAGGCCGCCGTCGTTGGGCGGTACCTTGCGGTGCCGCAGGACGGTGAAGCCGTCCTGCTCCAGTGCACCGGTGCAGCGTTCGGTCAGGACCGCGTTGCAGAACACTCCGCCGGTCAGGGCGACGGTCCGCACGCCGGTCCGTTCGCGCGCGGCGACGCTCACGTCCCGCACCAGCTGGGCGACCGCCTCGTGGAAGCGCACCGCCACCACGGACGGAGGACATCCGGCCCGTAGGTCCCGCACGGCGTCCGCGAGGACCGGTGCGGGGTCGGCGACCAGAGGCTTCTGGTCACCCTCGGGCCGCGGTTCCAGGGTGAACCGGTAGCCGCCGGAGCGCATCTCCACACTCGGCCGGCCGGGTGTCCCGCCAGACTCCTCGATCGCGGCGACCGCCTCGTTCTCCAACTCCATGGCGGCCTGCGCCTCGTAGCGCACCCGGTGGCAGATGCCGGCGAGTGAGGAAACCGCATCGAAGAGCCGGCCCATGCTGGAAGTGGGCACGCAGTGCAGTCCCCGTTCGAGCTGGGTGCGCAGTAGCCGTAGCTCACCGGGGGCCGCAGCCATGGTGCAGGGAAGCTCAGGCGCCCAGGGCAGGCCCGCGGCCCGCAGGTGCGACAGCGCCATCCGGTAGGGGTTGCGGACCGCAGCATCCCCGCCCGGCAGCGGAACATAGGCCACGTGGGCGAAGCGCTGGTAACCGTCGTAGTCGGCGATCAGGAACTCCCCGCCCCACACCGCTCCGTCATCGCCGTATCCGGTGCCGTCGAAAGCCACGCCGAGGACGGGGGACGTGCCGTCCAAGCCGTGCTCGGCCATGACCGAGGCCACATGGGCGTGATGGTGCTGGACCGTGCGTACGGGCCGCCCGGCCGCTGCCCGCCGCGCCCAACGGGTCGACCGGTAGCCCGGGTGGTGGTCCGCCACGAGCAGCGCCGGGCGGACGGAGGTCAGGCGTTGCAGGTGCTCGGTAGCCCCGTCGAAGGCCGTGAGAGTGGCCAGGTCGTCCATGTCTCCCACATGGGCCGAGAGCCAGGCGTAGCGGCCCTCGGCCACACAGAAGGTGTTCTTGAGATCTCCGCCGACCGCGAGGACCGGCTCCACCGGGAGCGGTAGCGCCACGGGGAAGGGCGCATAACCCCGGGAGCGACGTACGGGCAGTTCCGCCCCCGCGCACACCCGTACGACCGAGTCGTCGCAGGGTACGTGGATGGGGCGGTCGTGGAGCAACCAGCCGTCGGCGAGGCCCCGCAGCCGCTCCAGCGCCTCACCGTCATCGGTGACGATGGGCTCCCCGCTGCGGTTCGCGCTGGTCATGACGAGCACGGCGGGTCCCGGCGGATCCTCGGGCAGGCCGAGCAGGAGCCGGTGCAGCGGACTGTACGGGAGCATCACGCCGAGGTCAGGACTGCCGGGGGCAACCTCCTGAGCCACCAGCGCCGCAGCGGCGTTCCCCGGCTCCCGCCTACGGCGCAACAGGACCACCGGTTTGCGGGGGCCCCGGAGCAGTGCGCGTTCTTCCGGGCCGACGTGGGCCAGCCGTTCGGCGACCGCCAGCGATTCGGCGAGAACCGCGAAGGGCTTGCCGCCCCGGTTCTTGCGGGCCCGTAGGGCCCGGACCGCGGCGGGGTTCCCAGCGTCGCAGGCCAGGTGGTATCCGCCGATCCCCTTGACCGCCAACACGGCGCCCGAAAGGATCAGTTGGCGGGCCGCGGCCAGCGCCTGTGCATCGCGTAGTTCGGCACCCTCCCGACGGTCGCCGGCCGCCAGGAAGGCCAGGCGCGGTCCGCAGCGGGGGCAGGCCACGGGCTGGGCGTGGAAGCGGCGGTCGTCCGGGTCCTGGTACTCACCGGTGCAGTCCGGGCACATCGGGAAGCCACTCATCGTGGTGGCGGCCCGGTCATAGGGCAGGGCGGTGACGATGGTGAAACGAGGCCCGCAATGGGTGCAGGTGGCGAAGGGGTGACGGTACCGGCGGTCGGTGGGGTCGGCGACCTCGTGCAGGCAGGATTCACAGACCGCCGTGTCGGGTGGGACCAGGGTGCGGCCCGTTGCGGCCGGGTCGGAGGGCCGGATGGTGAATCCGGCCTCGGCCGTCAGGGGGACCGCGTGGTGTGCGAGGGACTCGATGACCGCCAGTGGCGGTGCGTCGGCACGCAGTCGGGTCAAGAACCCGGCGACGGCTGCGGGCGGGCCCTGGATTTCCGCCTCCACCCCCGCAGGGTCGTTGAGGACCCAACCGGTCAGGCCGAGCTCGGCCGCCAGGGTGTAGACGAAGGGCCGGAACCCGACGCCCTGGACCACGCCCGTCACCCGCACCCGGCGCCGCTCGCGGGTCGGCGCCGGGTCCTCGGGTATGGGCGTCCGGGTGGTGGGGGGCGTCACGACGCCGTGCCGTCGAGCGCGGCTCGGGGTTGGGAGTCTGCCGGATCGGCGGCCTCGTGCCGGTGGTGCAGGAGGTGGGCGTGTGCGCCGGCCAGTACGGGCCGGTGCACCGCTTCACCCGCCCGGTAGCGGCGTACCCGGGCAAGCAGCGATCCGACGCCCTGCCCGCTGCGCGCGGAGGTGAAGTGGATCGGGACTTCGGGATTGACCTGCTCGACATGGTCGAGGAAGGCGTCCTCCTCGAAGCCCACGGCCTGCGCGATATCGCTCTTGGTGACCACGATGAGGTGGGCCAACCCGAAAGCGGTCGGGTACTTCAGCGGCTTGTCCTCGCCCTCGGTGACCGAGAAGAGCACGATCCGCAGGGTCTCCCCCAGGTCGTAGGAGGCCGGGCAGACCAGGTTGCCGACGTTCTCGACCCACAGGACGTCGGTGTTCTCCGGCAACCAGCCCTGGAGGCGCCGGTGGAGCATGCCCGCTTCCAGGTGGCACAGCCCGTCGGTGAGGATCTGCTGGACGGGGGCGCCGGAACGGGCCAGTCGGGTGGCGTCGTTCTCGGTGGCGAGGTCTGCGGTGACGGCAGCGGACGTCATCCCACTCGCGGTTCCTTCGGTCAACAACACTTCGAGCAGTGCGGTCTTCCCGCTGCCGGGGCTGGACATCAAGTTCACCGCGAGGGTTCCTCGCTGGTCGAGGAAGTCCCTCAGGACCAGGGCCCGTTCGTCGTTCTTGGCCAGGACTGCCTGGTGCAGGTCCACGGACTTGCACATGTGTGCCTCCTCAGGCCCTTGTGACGGCGTGGTCGTCGGCGCCGTCATCCTCATCGAGGTCCACCTGGGCGATGTCCAGCTCACGTCCGGCGAGCAGCTCCACCGGGTGGCCGCAGGTGCGGCACCACAGAACGGGCGGCATGCCGGTGGCGACCTCCCGGTCGCACTGGGGGCATCGCGCCCTGCCGGGTACAGTCTCGATCTCCAGGGCCGCTCCGGCCAGCGGAGTGTCCTCGATGGCGATGCCGAAAGCGAAGCGCAGGGCGTCGGGCACCACCCCGGCAAGCTCGCCCACGCGGAGCCGGACGGTCCGCACCCGCACGCCCGAACGCCCTTGGACCGCTTCGGCGATCTGGGTGACCGCGGCGACCGCGATGGACAGCTCATGCATCGGCTCCCCCTCTCCGGGCGGGGCTTCCTGACTCGCCGGGGCAGGTGCGCCCGCTTACCGTGGGGAGCCTGGAGGGCTCACCCGCGGCGTTTGGTCGTCGCGGGCCCCGCGTACCGATCACCAGGGGAAGCGCCGGGACATGGAGACGATGGAGACCCACGGCGGCGAGCGGCGTGGCGTGCTCGTGCCGGTGCTCTTGTTGTTGCTCGCCGAGCGACGCGGACACGGCTACGAACTGATGGAGCGCCTGCGTGACTTCGGCTGCGCGGGAACCGAACCAGCTCATGTGTACCGGTTGTTGCGGACCCTGGAGGCCGCTGGATCGGTCACCTCGCACTGGCGCGCCTCGGACTCCGGCCCGGCTCGTCGCGAGTACCGCCTGACCGGGCAGGGCGCGCGCGAGTTGACGCACTCCTTCGCTCGGCTGGGCGCACTGCATATGACGCTCCATCTGTTCTTGGAACGCTGCGATCAGTTGGGGGTGACCGAGCCTGCCGGCAGTGAACAGCCGGCCCCCGGCCGACCGCCGGTGTGACTCACATCCGTCGCATGCGCAGGTAGCGCCGTACATCGGGAACCGTCCTCGCAGCCGCATAGAGGGCCGCCAGCGCTGCTGCGGCTCCTGCCCAGACCCAGGCCATGGTCCTCATCCCCTCTTTCCCTTCTGGATGACCGGTGCGCCAGCGCCGTCCTCCCGGTCGAGTGGGCGGCGCCGCGCGGTGGACTGCTGGCCGTCTCCGAGGAGACCGGTGACGGCGTCGAGGGCGGCCGGGAGCGCCTTGGCCACCGGAGGCGTGAGCCCCATGCCCTCGCTCACGTCGAGCGGCTCACAGCCGACGACGAAGATCTGCTGCGGCGGGGTGCCGCCGATGGTTTCGCTCAGACCCCGCACCAGACGGAGCACGGTTGCCGGATCCAGCCCGTGCCCGTCCAGTGCGGGGGGACACCGCAGGGCAGTCATCTCGGCGCCTGCGTCCAGTACGCACACCGTGCCCGGTTCGGCGCCCCGGGCGAGGGCGTCCACCAGGATGAGCCGCCGGTAGCCGTCCAGCAGCCGATAGGCGAGATCAAGGCCACGGATGCCGACGTCGAGGTACTCCACGCCGCGGGGAGGTGGCGACTGGCGAAGGCGGCGCACCGCTTCCACCCCGAATCCGTCATCGCCGAGGAAGACGTTTCCGATCCCCGCCACCAAAGTCCTGGTCTCGGCACGCGGTGCGGCCCGTCCTGCGGTGCTCATGACGGCTCCCGGGGCGGGTCGGCGTCCGGTGCCGGGGTGATCTCGTCGGGGCGGAAGTAGAGGAACCGGCCCTGGGCGCGCCGCACGTCGGTGCCCGGGTCTCCTTCCACCGTCACCGCGAGGTGCACGTCCCCGTCGATGTCGCGCAGTACCGCCTCCACCGTGGCCAGGCGGCCGGCATAGAACAGGTCCTGGGCGTCGGTGCGCCGCGGGCCCGGGGTGAGCCGGACCCGGCTGCCCGGGCCGACTGCCCTTCCGTCGACGGTGAGCGAATCGGGAACATCCTGCGGGCCGGCCTCCAGAGCAGGATCCCACCAGGGTGTTCCGGGCTCGGCGGGCAGGCTGAGCCCACCCTGTCCGGTCGGCTCGGCAGTGCCGGGGCCGCCGGCGGGGCTCAGCGACCGGATGGCCCCGTGCAGCCGTTCCATCACCTCGCCCGGGAGGGTGTCGACCAGGTCGAGGATTTCGGCGGCGAGCGGGTCGGTGCCGCGTGCTTCGCGCTTCTCCTGTTCGGTCAGTGCAGCGGTGCGCAACGAGAGGATCTCGTCGATCTCAGTGGCGTCGTAGAGAGGGCCGGGACTTTCCTGGGCGACCGCTGCATGGTCCGCCAGGATGATCGGGGTGGCCAGGACGACCTCGCTGCTGGTGGGTGGGCCGGCCAGCACCGGCCAGACGCCCTCGTTGGCGCAGGCCCGGGCGGCCGGGGCGGCCCATTCGGGCGGGTCCGTCAGGGACAGGAAGCGTCCGCCGGGCACCGCGAGGAGCAGGTGGGTGCCCGCCATGGAGCGGGCGAGTGCGTCCTCACGCGTGGCATGGGAGCCTGCTGCCCCGGGGGTGGTGTTGCGCACCTCGACGCTGATCCGGATCGCACCGTAGGGCCCGGGGAGCAACTCGGCGGCGGGCGAGATCTCCCCCGTCAGGCGGGCGGCACGGTGCACGAGCCTGCCGACGGGTGCGGCGGCCGGATCAGCGGGGTCCGCGACGGGCTCGGTCTCCGTGATGGCCGGCAGGTCGAAGCGCACGGTGTGGCGGTGCGCCTGCGGGCCGAAGAGGCCCTCCAGCGGCGCGTGCAGGCGGATGCGTTCCTCCAGTCCTTCGTCCCAGGGCACCAGGACCCGGTCGGGCAGATCGAGTTCGGGTACCGGCCGGTAGGTCCGTCCACTGTCGGTGGTCTGCTCCACTTCGCGGCGGCGCACCCGCAGGAAGCGGAGTTCGAGCTCCACGCGGGTGGCGGAGCGCGGCTCCAGGAGGCACTGGGTGCGTTGGAGACCTGGTTCGCCGGTGGCGGCCGTGCGGTCGGGGGGTGCGAGGACGCCGAACTGCCAGCGGAACTGGTTCTTTCGGGCGGAGGCGCGGTAGGGGTAGAGGACGTAGCCCTCGAAGAGGACGGCGTCGGCCACGGCGCGGGCCTGGGCGAAGACGTCCTGGACCTCACTCGTGCCGGGGCGGGTGTCGGATCGGTCGGTCACGGCGTCCTCCCGGCTTCCTCTGGCGGACTCTCGCCGGCTTCGCTGAGCAACACGTCGAACACGGACTCCCACGACGGCAGGGCCCGCCGGGACCGGAAGCGACGCAGCCGATCAAGGCTGTCGTTGCGGACCCGGATCCATCCGCTTCCGGGGAAGTGCTCTTCCATCATCCGCTGCCAGACCGAGACCGGCATGCGGTAGCTGGTCTCCTTGTGCCAGGGGACCGGTTCGGGCCTGAAGCCTCGGGGCCCGGAGAAGACCGTTCCCGAGAAGAGCATCAGCAGGGGCACTTCGCCGCCCTCCAGGGCACGGAAGTACGCGCCCGACGCCACTTCCATGTCGTAACTGCACGGCACGGGCAGTTCCACCTCCGTGACGCCGTCGAAAGAGGGGACGGAGACGAAGGCGTGTGCGAACTGCACGGGCTTGAGGGTGCTGCCCCAGCGGTCCCGGGTGCCGAAGAGGTCTCCCAGCCGTTCCGCCTCCGCCGGCTCGTAGTGGCGGCGCGCCGGCTCGATGCGGATCTGGCAACGCAGGAGGACTGCGTGCACTCGCTGGTGGTCGATCTCCTCGATGTGCAGTCCGAAGAGAAGTACGGGGCTGGCGGCGAAGGGCTCGGGGCGCACTCCGGTGCAGGTGAAGGAGAGGTCGGTCATGCCGGCCCTCGTTCCTCGTCCTGGACCGGGCGGGCGGCTGCCCGTACCCGGTCGAAGAAGGCGGCGATGTCGGCGCGGGCCTCGGGCCCTCCGTCGAAGCCCTGCCAGTGCAACCGCAGGCGCCCGACGAGCTCGTAGGCGACGTCCACCGGCACCAGGTGGCAGGTCGCCCTCTGGCCGCGCTCGCAGTGCAGCAGCAGTGCCTCCACGTCGGGTACCAGAAGGCCCCCGAGTCGGGTCCGGGCCAGGAGCACCTGCCAGGTCTGTGGTGCCAGCTCGCTCTCGGTGGCACCGGCCGGACTCGGATAGAAGGCCGCGTACCGGTCGAGCGCCGTGTTGTGGAAGAGGAAGGCGAGGCCCACGGGGATCTGGAGTGCCTCCCAGTCGGATTCCTCGAAGGTGAATTCGGGGTCGTACAGGTAGCGGTCGGGAACCGCCCGGAAACGCCCGGCGCCGGCGCCGGGTCGGGTGAACAGCAGGTGACAGGCGGGGCAGGCGCACTTCAGGGTGCGCCGGGTGGTGTCCACCAAGTGGCGGTGTTCTTGCGGGAGTGGTTCGTCGCACAGTTCGCAGCGCTCGCCGCGGGGGGCCGGGCGACGGGTGAAGGAGCGCAGGCCCGGGCGGGCTTGGGCGGTTGGCGAGGGTTTCACCGGTGGGCCTCCTGGAGCAGCTGGGGCAGGGCGACCTTCACCACGTGGTCGTTCTCCAGCAGCGGTACGGGCTCCAGGTGGCCCCGCTCTCCTCGACCCGCCAGTCGCACGTCGTACTCGGCGGTGCAGACCGGGCAGCGCAGACGCGCCGGATCGTCTTCCGGGAGAAGCTTCCCTCCGCCGAGCCGACTGCCGCAGCCGGGGCACCGGTCGCGGTAGGCGTAGAGCCCGGTGCGGGTACGGATCAGCAGCACCGGCAGGCCGGCCACGTCGCGGACGGCACTCTCACCGGAGCGGACCGGCGCCGGTGCGGCCAGGGTGTGCCAGGTGGCGCCCTCGGGGGTGACTGCGGGCGGCGGGCCGGCCGGCCCGCCCCGGGCGTTGGCTGGGGTCGCCCCTGGCGGATGGGACATGATCTGGAGCAGAGCCGGCGGCTCCGGCTCCGCGACACCTTCGACCTCTACGTTGTCTATCTCCGGGGCGAGCCGGGCGATGGCCTCCTCGATCGTCCAGCGGACCGTCTGTGCCGAGGAGGGGCAGCCGTCGCAGCTGCCGCGCAGTGCCAAGCGCAGGGTGCGCCCTTCCTCGCCGGATTCCAGCGCGGTGATCTCCACGTCGCCCGCGTGCGAGCCGAGATAGGGGCGGACTTCGTCCAGGGCCCGCTGGGCGCGGGTCAGGGTGTACTCGGGATGGAGATCGTGCAGGATCAACAGCGCGGCGACCAACTCATCAGCGGCCAGCAGCCGCACCGGGTCCGTTCCGGCGGGTGCCTCCTCCAGGAGCCGGACTGCACGTTCAAGGCCGGCTCCGTAGAACTCGACCAGTGAACGCACCAGTTCTTCCGCGAGGTCCCGGGCTTGTGGCCCGGCGGCCCGGGCCAGCTCGTCGAGCAGGTCAGCTACCCGCTCCCCGGTCTGCACGTGCGTCTCTTGCGCTGCCGCCATGGTGGACCCGGCCTTTCGGGTGGCGTGGGGCGTCTTGACGTGGCCCGGCGCGGGCCTTGACGGTTCGGCTCTTCGGTGGGCCTCAGCCGAGGAGCCCACTCAGGCCGGTCGGCAGATGGGTCTCCTCGATTGTCCGTCCGCCGCCGACGTACATGTGGACGCCGCAGGGCAGACAGGGGTCGAAGCTGCGCACCGCACGCATGATGTCGATGCCCTTGAAGTGCTCGGGGTCGTTCTCTTCGAAGATGGGGGTGTTCTGCACCGCGTCCTCGTAGGGGCCCGGGGTGCCGTAGCTGTCGCGCACGCTGGCGTTCCAGGGGGTGGGCGGGTACGGATGGTAGTTGGCGATCTTGCCGTCGCGGATGACCATGTGGTGGGAGAGGACCCCGCGCACCGCCTCGGTGAAGCCGCAGCCGATGGACTCGTCCGGTACGTCGAACTTCTCCCAGGTCTGGGTGTGCCCGGCACGGATCTCGGCCATGGCCTGTTCGGCGAAGTGCAGCGCGGCGGCAGCCGCGTAGGCCTGGAAGTAGGTCCGGGAGCGGTTGCGCTCGATGGCGTTGCTCCACTGGGGGATGTTCCACTCCAGGGCCATCTCGGGCTTGGTCATGGTCTGCGGCAGGTTGATCTGGACGCTGTGCCCGGTGGCCTTGATGTAGCCGATGTCGACCAGTCCGGACAGCGCGGTGGACCACAGACGGGCGATGGGTCCGCCGCCGGTGTCCAGGGCCAGGTAGTCGGTGCCGTCGAACCAGCGTGGGGACATCACCCAGCTGTACTTGTCATCGAAGTCGCGCTTTTGCGGAGCGGGGATGGTGTGTTGGTTCCACGGGTGGCGGGCGTCCACGGGGTTGCCCAGGGGGTCGTGCTCGACGAACTTGTCCTGGCCCGCCCAGTCCTCGTAGTAGGAGCTGCCCAGGAGGATCCGGATGCCGAGGTTGATGTCGACGAGGCTGTTGGTGACGAGTCGGCCGTCGACCACGACGCCGGGAGTGACGAACATCCGCCGGCCCCAGTTCTCCATGTGGCCGTACTGGAAGTCACAGTGTTCCGGGTCGTTGAGTGCGCCCCAGCAGCCGAGCAACACCCGTCTTTGACCGACCTGTTCGTAGCCCGGAAGAGCCTCGTAGAAGAAGTCGAACAGGTCGTCGTGGAGCGGCACCACGCGCTTCATGAACTCCACGTAGCGCATCAGGCGGGTCAGGTAGTCGGTGAAGAGTTGGATGGTCGGTACGGTGCCGACGCCTCCCGGGTACAGCGTGGACGGGTGGACGTGCCGCCCTTCCATCAGGCAGAACATCTCCCGGGTGTACCGACTGACCTGTAGCGCCTCGCGGTAGAACTCGCCTTCGAGCGGGTTGAGGGAGCGCATGATGTCGGCGATGGTGCGGTACCCGTGGTCGGCGGCGTGCGGCGCCTCGGTGTGCTCGGCGAGTTCGAGGACACCGGGATTGGTCTCGCGGACCATCTTCTCGCAGTAGTCCACACCGACCAGGTTCTCCTGGAAGATGTTGTGGTCGAACATGTACTCGGCCGCCTCGCCGAGGTTCATGATCCACTCACCGAGGTGTGGTGGGGCGACGCCGTAGGCCATGTTCTGTGCGTACACCGAACAGGTCGCGTGGTTGTCGCCGCAGATGCCGCAGATCCGGCTGGTGATGAAATGGGCGTCACGCGGATCCTTGCCACGCATGAAGATGCTGTAGCCACGGAAGACGGAGGACGTGCTGTAGCACTCCGCCACCCGCTTCTGCTTGAAGTCGATCTTCGTGTGGATGCCCAGGCTGCCCACGATCCTGGTGATGGGGTCCCAGGACATTTCCGTGAGGCCGTTGCCGTCCCGGGGCTGCTTGGTCGTCGGCGCCATCGCGTACGCCACCTTCCTGGCCGTGCTGATGCCGTGCTGGGGTACTGGGATGTCGACGTGGCCGTGGGTTCACCACGGCGGGCGGTAGCCGGTGAGGAGTTCCTCCCCCTTGGTCCGCCACTTGGGCTCCTTGTCGACCGTCCGCTCGGTGATGTGCCGTAGTCCACGCACCACCCGGCCGTACGCACTGCTCGCGGCGGCCGATACGTGACCGCCCGGGGGCTCGTCCATGAAGGGCATGAACTTGTCCGGGAATCCGGGCATGGTGCAGGCGATGCAGATGCCGCCCACGTTGGGGCATCCACCCACTCCGTTGATCCAACCGCGTTTGGGGACGTTGCACTTGACAACGGGGCCCCAGCAGCCGAGCTTGACCAAGCACTGCGGGGAGCCGTACTCGCGGGCGAACTGCCCCTGCTCGTAGTAGCCGGCGCGGTCGCATCCCTCGTGGACGGTCGCGCCGAAGAGCCAGGTGGGGCGCAGTTCCTCGTCGAGGGGAATCATCGGAGCGGAGCCGGCCGCCTGGTAGAGGAGGTAGAGCAGGGTTTCGGAGGCGTTGTCCGGGTGGACCGGGCAACCCGGGATGCAGACGATCGGGATGCCGGCTTTCGACTTCCACTCCCAGCCGAGGTAGTCCGGTACGCCCATCGCTCCGGTCGGGTTGCCCTCCATGGCGTGGATGCCGCCGTAGGTGGCGCAGGTACCGATGGCGACCACGGCGAGCGCCTTGGGAGCGAGGCGGTCCAGCCATTCACTGGTAGTGATCGGCTGCCCCGTCTCCGGGTCGTCGCCGAAGCCGCACCAGTACCCCTCGTCCTTGATCGCTTCGTTGGGTATGGACCCCTCCACGACGAGGACGAAGGGTTCCAGCTCACCGCGGTCCGCCTTGAAGAACCAGTCAACGAAGTTGTCGGCCCCCTGTACGGGGCCGCACTCGAAGTCGATCAGCGGCCAGTGCACGGCGACCTTGGGCAACCCGGGAAGGGCGCCGAGGGCGAGCTCCTCGATGCTCGGCTGGGTGGCCGCGGTGAGCGACACCGAGTCGCCGTCGCAGCTCAGCCCCGCGTTGATCCAGAGGATGTGCACCGTCGGCTCCTCCGACGCGTCCTCGGATGGCGCCGGAGGTTCGGCGAAGTCCTTCGTTGCGGTCTCCATGAGCCCTCCTGAGGTCGGAGCGCGCAAACGTCTCTCACACTTACGGAGTACCAACCCCGGGCCCCGCGCACTAAGTGCGAAGCGGCCTTAGGGAGCCGCGGACGCTAGTGGCGCCGTCGACGGGCCCACCGGTCGGGGGGTGGCCCGCCGCAGGAGTTCTGGGTCACGGTCGCGGACCGTTCAGGGAGTCCCATCAGCGGAAAGAGTCCGCCAAAGGTGCATTACCTCTGGTTGGTCGCAGTGGTTCGGGTATGGATGTGCTGTGATCACAGTCGGCGTCGAGGAAGAGTACCTGTTGGTTGACCCGGCCACGGGATTGCCCGTGCCCCGCGTGGAGGAGCTGCGGACCGCTGCCGGGCTGGAACCGATCGTGGACACCGCGGAGGTACAGGCTGAGCTACTCCAGGCGCAGATCGAGGTCGCCACACCCGTCTGTCACGACCTCCACGAGGTGGGCGGACATCTGCTGCGGATGAGACACGCCCTGGGCTCGGCCGCGGAACGCATCGGCTGCCGGATCGCCATGTCCGCCGCCGCCCCGCTCAGGGGCGCCCTTCCCGTCCCCGTCACGCCCAGCCCGCGTTACCTGCAGATGCAGACGCACGCACCTCAGCTCGTCGACGAACAGCTGATCAACGGAATGCACGTGCACGTGGGCGTCCCCGACCGGGAGGCAGGCGTCGCGGTGTTGAACCGCATCCGGGTGTGGCTGCCCACCCTCCTTGCCATGTCGGCGAACTCCCCGCTGTGGGACGGCGGGGACACCGGGTTCGCGAGCTGGCGCACCATCGTCTTCAGTCGCTGGCCGGTCAGCGGCCCCCCACCGTGCTTCGCCGACCTCACGGACTACGAGAACAGGATCAAGGCACTGAGCTCCTCGGGCACGATCGTCGACCCCGGGCAACTCTATTGGCAGGCCCGTCTCTCCGAGCGCTACCCCACGGTGGAGGTACGCTGCCCCGACGTCCAGCTCCGCGCCGACGAGGCGGTCCTGTTCGCCGGAGTCATCCGCGCGCTGGTGGCCACCGCCATCCACGAGACCTCCTCGGGTACTCCGCTACCGGTCTGCCCGCCCGAGCTGCTCCAGGCGGCGAACTGGCACGCGGCGCGTTACGGCTTGGACGGCCCGCTGGTGGACCCCGAGGGCGCGCTGCGCAGCCCGGGCGACCTCATGCGCACCCTGCTGCACCATCTGGCGCCCGCCCTCGACGAAAGCGGGGACACCCGCGAAGTGGGCTCCTTGGTGCAACGACTCCTCCAAGAGGGCACCGGGGCGGACCGGCAGCGCCGAGCCCGTGCGGCGGGCGGGGTCCCCGCCCTGATCGACCTGATCACCCTGCACGGCGCCGCGACCTAGGGCCGTCACTGAGGCACTGGAGGGCGGCGCGAAGAACATCCTGCTCAATCTTCGGGCCGTCAGCACGGCCGACAGCGCCGGGATCGGCGAGCTCGTCTCGCTCTCCACGACCACCGCCAACCGAGGCGGGAAGCTCAAGCTGGTCGACCTTCCCCCGAAGATCCACGAACTCCTGCAGACCAACCAGCTCATCTCGGTCTTCGACGTCTTCGACGACGAGCAGGAGGCTCTGGCCAGCTTCTGATCCGGGCCGACCGGCGAAGCCACTCCGGCAAGCACCGGCGCCACGGCCCGCACCTCCTCGCCCTGGCCGACGAGAACGGGCGGCTGACTTGGATACCAGCCGCCCGGGCCCGGCCGTACCCAGCTGCGTGCCGCCGGTCTCGGCTGCGCGGCCTGGTCGACGACACCCTCGACCCCGTGATCGTCGCCGGCCAGCTCAGGAACTGGCGGGTCCTCACCAAACTCCGCACCGACCCCGCCCGCGCCACACAGCTCCTGCGCGCCCTACTCGTCCCGACGAGCATCGAAGTCAACCGCTGGCAGATGTTCTTCGCCGTGGGCTCGCGCCCGCAACCAGCACCAGTGACCGGAGCACCGGTCACACCAATGTACTGGCCTGCGTCTTCGAAGTGGCGGAGGTCCACTGCGCCCGTACGCGGCGGGCCGCCCTCAGGCGAGCAGGTTCACCACCCGGGTGAACACACCGGGCAGGCGGACGGCCAGCGGCACGATGCGGGACTCAAGGACCCGCTGGCGACGCGCCCACAGCAGTGAGGTCGTCACGGCCCGGTAGCTGCGGGACAACTCCCGCCAGGCCCGCTCATAGGCTTGTGGCCGGCCCGCACACACGCAGCGGACGAGTTCTCCGGCTGCGTGCACGGCCAGGGTCAGGCCTTCTCCGGTGAGCGCGTCCACGTAGCCGGCCGCATCTCCCACCAGCAACACCCGCCCCGCGACCCGTGACCTGGCACGCTGGTGCAGCGGGCCAGCACCGCGCACCGGGCTGGCCACGGCGCCGGACAGTCTGGCCGCCAACAGCGGGAAGCCGAGGAGCTGTTCTTCGAAGGGCGCGCGCACCGTGGTCAGTAGGGCCACCCCCACCTGGTCGTCGGCCAGCGGAGTCACGTACGCCTCGGCACGCGCCGACCAGTGGACCTCGACGAAACCGCTCCAGGGAGCGATCCGGTAATGGCGGCGCAGTCCGTAGCGTGCCTGCCGCCCGGGCACGGGCGGCGCCGCAAGACCGAGCCGGCGGCGCAGGGGCGAGTGCAGACCGTCCGCAGCCACGAGGTATCGGGCGGCAAGACCGGCTGCCCGCACGCAGTCCGCGCCCTGGCGTACGTCCTCGACGCGGGAAGGCAGCACTTGCACGCCCAATGCCGCGGCGCGCGCGGCGAGGGCGCCGTGCAACACCGTCCTGCGCACCCCGAGCCCCGGGCCACGGCGGAAGAGTCCGTCGGCAGCGGGCCCGCCGGACGCGTCGAGGTAGCGGATGCCGTGGAAGGGGCGACCCGCTGCCGCTGCTCCGAGCTGCTCCAACCCCGCCACCGCCGCCGGCATCAGTCCCTCGCCGCAGGCCTTGTCGATGGGGGCGGCGCGAGGTTCCACGACGACCACCTCCAGGCCGGCCAGCGCACCCCGGATCGCGGTGGCCAGGCCCGCCGGTCCGCCGCCGGCGACCAGCAAGTCGATCACGAGCGGGCACCGGCGACAACGGCCGGACCGCCCCCGACCGGATCGAGGGCGGCGTCCTCGCAGCGGATCCGGACCACCAACAGCCAGGCGTTGAGGACGCCGAAGGAGATCGCGGTCATCCAGGCCGTGTGGACCAGGGGAAGTGCCAGCCCCTCAGCGACGACGGCAACGTAGTTGGGGTGGCGCACCAGGCGATACGGGCCGCCGGTGACGAGCGGCAGCCCGGGCACGACCAGGACGCGGGTGTTCCAGCGTGTCCCCAGGACCGCGATGCACCACCACCGCAGCCCCTGCGCGACGAGCACCACCGCCAGGGCGGTCCAGCCCAGTAGGGGGATGAAGGGCCTTCCCAGCGCCCACGGTTCAACGGCGCACCCCACCAGGAGGGCGGTGTGCAGGGCGACCATGGCGGGATAGTGTCCGCGGCCATACTCAAGGGCGCCGCGCGCCATGCTCCGGACGGCGTTGCGCCGGGCGAGGACCAGCTCCGCGCCTCTCTCAAGCGTGACCAGGGCGAGGAGTCCGAGGTAGAACCAGTGGGCGTGCACGCAGGGTTCACCTCACCAGCACAGCAGGACGAGTTCCGAGGCGAAGCCCGGACCGAAGCCGATCATCAGCCCGACCGAACCGGGTGCCGGCGGCGTTGTGCTCTGGACGTCCCGCAGGATGTGCAGGACCGAGGCCGAGGAGAGGTTCCCGGCGGCTGCCAGGGAGCGCCGGCTCGGCGCGAAGGCGGCGTCGGGAAGCCCCAGCGCCTGCGTCAGGACATCGAGGATCCGAGGCCCGCCGGGGTGGCAGATCCAGGCCGTCACATCGGAGGGCTTGAGGTCGTGGTCGGCCAGGAAGGACTCGACCTCCTCGGCGACATGGAGTCGCACCAGTTCGGGGACTTCGCTGTCGAGGACCATCCGGAAGCCCCATTCCCCCACGTCCCAGCCGAGCAGGTGGCCGGTGCCCGGGTAGAGCCGGCTCCGGGTGGCGATCACCTGGCAGCCTGGGTCCGCGTAGCGCGGATGGTCCCGGCCGACCGCGAGCAGCGCTCCTCCTCCGTCGCCGAACAGAGCTCCGGCCACCAGGTTCCCGGTGGAGAGGTCACCCAGCTGGAGAGTCAACGAGCACAACTCGACGGAGAGCAACATCCCCACCTGCTGCGGATGGCCGCTCAAATAGTCGTGGAGATGAGCCAGGCCCGCTACCCCGCCCGCGCACCCGAGCCCGAACAGCGGTAGCCGCTTGACATCCCGGCGCAGCCCCGTCTCCGCGGCCAGGCGGGCTTCCAGGGACGGGGTGGCGACCCCGGTGATTGTGGTGGAGAGCACGAAGTCAGTCTCTCCTGGGTCGAGTTGCGCCTCGGCAAGGGCCTGGGTGAGGGCCTGGGAGCCGAGCTCAGCCGCCGTTTGCAGGTAGTGCTGGTTGGTCTCACCGAAACTGCCCTGACGTCCGTAGCGCTCCAGGGGTAGCGCCAGGTGCCGGTGCTCGACGCGCACCGACCCGTGGACCCGACGCAAGAGGCCGGCGTCGTAGCCGGGTGGCAGCGCATGGACCAGGGTCTCGGTGATCTCCCGCTGGTGGTAGCGGTGGGGCGGGAACACCGCACTCACGGCCAGAAGACGCGTCATTGGGACAACATAGGCAGTAGACCGACATCAAATGAGGAATCCGGCTTACCGGGCGTGCCGCCATGGTCCGTACGCCGCCGTCTCCGGACCAGCCCCGGGCCCCGCCCGACGAGTGCGGGCGGCGAAAGCCCCGCCGGTCGCCGCGCGCTGATCCACCGCGGACTGCGGGAGCACCCTTAGCCTTACGGCGTGCCGACCACCACCGGCGAAGCCAGCCGTCCGTGCCCACCGACGGCGCCCCCGGGTGCGGCGCGCGCCGTCCGGGGGCTGCTCAGTTCCTGTCACCCGCTCCCAGCCGGCGCCGTCACCGTCTTCAGCGTGCTCCTGTCGATCACCATCGGCCCGGGACTGGCCGCGGGCGCGGTCACAGTCGGCGCAGTGGCCGCCGGGCAACTCTCGGTCGGCTGGTGCAACGACCGGGCCGACCTGACGCGGGACCGGGTGACGGACCGCCGGGACAAGCCCCTGGTGACCGGCGCGGTCAGGCCCGAGGTGGTCACCGCCGCCGCCCTCACCGCCCTCGTGGTCTGTGCAACGCTGTCCCTGCTGTGCGGGCCGCCAGCAGCAGCGGTCCACCTGGTGGGAGTGGCCGCGGCCTGGTGGTACAACCTGCATCTGAAACGCACCGCGTTGTCATGGCTGCCCTACGCGGTCGCCTTCGGGCTGTTGCCCGCCTTCGTCACCCTCAGTGGCACTCCGGCGGTATGGCCGCCACCATGGCTGATGGCGGCTGCCGCCTTGCTGGGCACCGGGGCGCACTTCGCCAACGTGCTGCCCGACCTCGAAGACGACGTCCGCACCGGCGTCCACGGCCTCGGCCAGCGTCTCGGAGCACGGCGCTGCGCGGGCCTGGCAGCCGCCCTGCTGCTCGCCTCCACCGTCGTCCTCGTCAGCGGTCCCCCCGGGCCTCCTACCCCCGCCGGCCGCGCGCTCCTGGCAGCCGCGAGCCTGCTCGCCCTCGCTGCGCCCTTGCTGCCCCGTGGGCGCCTGCCGTTCCTGGCCGCGATGGTCCTCGCGGGCGGCGATCTCGTACAGCTGCTCCTCGCCGGCTGAGCAGCCGCCGGGCCGGGGGACCGGTCTCAGGCGCGGCGGCGAGCGGTCAGCAGCAGGTACTCCCAGTCCATCGCCCCGTCCACGCGCATGTGGCGGTGCGCGAGGTCCGCCAGCTCCCGATCGAGGGCGGCCACCTTGGCGGGGTCGTCCGCGATCGCGCCGTAAACCGCGATGGTCGGTCCGTAACAGGCCTTGAAGTACTCGCGGAACGACTCCGGGGTGCGGAAACGGTCGACCGTCACGTTCTCGCGCCGCACCTCGACCTCGGTCACACCCTCACCGAGGAGGCTCCGCACATGCTCTTCTCGCCCCCATAGCGGAGGTGGTTGAACACCGGGTGGCGGTGCGGGCGCATAGGGCTTCATGGTGACGAACATCTGGCCGACGAACCCCTCCGGCGTCCAGTTGATCAAGCCGATGGTGCCCCCGGGACGACAGACCCGCAGCATCTCGTCAGCGGCTGCCCGGTGGTGGGGGGCGAACATGACGCCGACGCAGGACAACACGGTGTCGAACTCGCCGTCGCCGAAGGGCATGGCTTCGGCATCTGCCTCCCTCCACTCCACCTCGACCCCCTGCTCGTGGGCGAGTTGTCGTCCGACCTGGAGCAGCCCCGGGGTGAGATCGCTCGCCACCACGGAAGCGCCGGCCAGGGCGGCCGGAATCGCCGCGTTGCCCGAGCCGGCAGCCACATCCAGTACGCGCTCGCCGGTGACCACCCGACAGGCGCGAACCAGCAGCGCGCCCAGACCCGGAATGATCTGTGCGGCGACCGCAGGATAGTCACCCAACGCCCACATGTCCCTGTGCTTGGCTTTCAGGGCGAGGTCCGCGTCGGCCCCACCGCTCAGGTCACTCATCCCAGGACCTCCTCCCCTCCATCGTGAAGCCGAGGAAGTGAGGTGTCGACCTGGGCTCCGTGCACCGGCGGCACGCACACACGAGGCGGTGGGCCCGGACCCCAGGTCAGCCGTCCGCGAAACTCGACCGCAGGGGGGTTCCACCTTCGCCCACACCGGGTCCGTGGTCGTAGCGGACTTCGAGGCCGAGCATCTCCAGGAAGAGGGCCAGCTCTTCCGCGGTTGTTGCGTGGCCGGCCACGGTGAGTCGGGCCGCGCTTCGTTCTTCGGCGTCGTTCATGGACGTATCCGACCACGTTCGGGGCGTACCAGCAGCCCGGCGGATCACTCGCGCGCCGCGTGGCGCACCCGCTCCACCCCCGCGCGACGAGGGGGTATTTCTCAATCGGGTGAGTCCGCCCAGAGGGCTGACGAAAGCCGCCTGAAGTGCAACCATGATCGATGTTCAGCGGCACTGTCGATCAGCCGCGGGCAGCCTTCGTGCTGCGCCGGCGGCAACGGGGCTGAGGCAGCCCTGCTAGTGGAAGGTCGGGGAAGCCAGATGGACCATGCGCGGTTGAGGCCGCCCCAGGTCGGGGCGCGCACCCTTCACGGAGACCAGGTCCGGCTCTACTACAGCCGCAAGACCGCGGACATTCTCCACAAGTACGGTCCGGGGCCACGAGTCCACTTCCATGTGGGCCTGTTCGACCCAGCGATCAGGCTCAACACCACCGTCTCCCAACGGGTTCTCAAACAACGCATCGTCAACGCCCAGGAATCAATCGTGGACCATGCAGCCCGTAGTTGGGGGCTCTATGCCGATCCACCGGAGCAAATCCTCGATGTCGGCTGCGGGTTGGGCGGCGGAGCGCTGTACTGGGCACAGGAGCACGGCGCCAACGTCACCGCGATCACCGTGGCAGCCGAACACGTGCCCCTGATAGAGCACTTCGCCGCGCAGGCCGGAGTGTCGGACCGGGTCACAGCAGCTCTGAGTGACGTCGAGGACTTCCGTGACACACGCAAGTACGACGGCGCCTACGCCAACGAGAGCAGCGGCTACATGGACCGGCAGCAGTTCTTCCGCTCGGTCGCACGGGTGCTGAAACCAGGCGGGTGGTTAGGCATCCAGGAACACTTCATCTGCCGCCCGGAGTGGACCGCCTTCATCGACGGCTACTACCGCACCCGGCTGGGAACGCTCACCGAGTACCTCGAAGCGGCGACCGCGGCCGGCTTCGAGTTGGAGCAGGACGAGGACGTCACCGATCGGGTGGCGGAGTTCTGGGTTCAGTCGATGGCCTGGAACACAGCCGAGTTGGACCGTGTGGAAGCCGGCGGTGTCCCCTCGGCCTGGTCCCGAGAAAGGCTCAGGGAATCCACCGTCGCGCACAGCAAGCTCTTTCGGATCTGGCGTGATCACGCGGTGCAGACCCGACTGCTGCTCTTCCGCCTCGGAGGTGCGCGGTGACCGTTACTGTCCGCCCCTCCCGCATCGGACGCCCCCTGCCGGCGTTCTACTGTCCCTTCCCCGCAGATCTGATCCATCCGCAGGCCGCACCACTGGAAACCGAAGCGGTCCGGTGGCTCGACTCCTTCGGGATCTACCAGGACGCCACCGAACGTGCCTGGGGCCTGGCCACGCACAGCGCGGACTTCTCCTGCCGGATCATTCCGCGCGGCAGGCCTGCCGCCGTCCTTTTGTTCATCCAGTGGAACTACTGGGCGAACGCGGTCGACGACTGGCAGGACTCGGGTTCGACCGACGTCCGCACGGCTGCGGTGGTCGAACACGGTGCCCGCCTGCTGCGCAGCATCGAAGGCGCGGGGGCGGGTCTGCTGCCCCAGGGCCCGATGACGCGTTCCCTGGACGACCTCGTCGCGCGTACCCGGGCCCTGCTCACGCCCTTCGAGCTCCGGAGGTTCGCCGAAGGCACCCGTGACTGGCTGTTGGGGGCGGCTTGGCAGGCAGCGAACGCGGAGCACGGCGTACTGCCGACGCTCAACGAGTTCGCCGCGATGGGATCGCTGGCGAACGGCACCCGTTTCTCTCTCACCTGGTCGGACGTGGCCAACGAGGTACACCTGCCACCCGAAGTACGCTACGCCCCGCCGCTGCAAGCCCTCACCGATGCGGCCGGCTTCATCGTCAGCGCCGACAACGACCTGTTCTCCTACGACAAGGATGACCACCTCGATCCCTGGGAGGCCAACCTCGTCAACGTCCTGGCCCACGAGCGGGGATGCGCCCCGGCCGAGGCGGTGAGGTCGGCGGTGGCCCTGCGCGACAGGGTGATGTCCCTCTTCGTCGCCCTGCACACCCAGCTGGCCGACGGGGCCGACGCACAGCTAGCCCGCCACCTCGATGCACTGACCCACTACCTGGCCGGGTCCATCACGTGGCAGAGCAGGGCACCGCGGTATGCGAGTCCGCGCAACCGGCATGCGCTGCCGGTGGAGGGTGCGGCCTTCGAGGTGTGCCTCAGCTCCGAGCCCAGCGTCGTCGAGGAAGGCCCACCTGACCTGCCGGCAGTTGCCTGGTGGTGGGAGCAACTGCGGCGGTAGAGGACGCCATCGGTGTCGGGGCCCGCCGCGATGGCACCCCGACACCGATGGGGCGGCTCAGGCCAGCCCGAACAAGCGCCGCCACCACGACGGCCGTCGCCGGTGGCCGCTGTGCCCGGAACGGGTCGGCGGTTGCGGCGGTGGCGCCGCCACCGGCTGCTGACCCGACTCTTGGGGTTCGCTGCCAGTCTGCGCGGGGATCGCCTCGGGCACATGGGCCGGACGCGGGGTGAAGTGCACGGGCAACGACCGCAGATGACGAGACATCAGGGTGCCGCGCCACTTCAGTTCACTCTCCTGCACAGCGAGTTGCAGGTCCGGCAGCCGGGCGAGGAGCACCTCGATGCCGGTGTCCGCGATGGCCCGTCCGATGTCCTGCCCCGGGCACTCGTGCGGGCCGCTGCTGAAGGCCAGGTGTGACCGGTTGCCGTGGACTGAGGCGGAGGGGTCGGGTCGGATACGGGGGTCGACGTTGCCGGCGGCCAGACCGAGCAACAGCATGTCCCCGGACTTGATGTGCTTGCCGCCCAGCACGGTGTCACCGGTCGCCCAGCGTCCGATGATCGTGTTGATGGGAGGCTCGTCCCACAGCACCTGCTCCAGCGCGTCGGGCAGCGTCATGTGTCCGCCCGAGAGGCTGGCGCGGAACCGTTCGTCGGTGAGCACGATCCGCAGGGTGTTCGCCACCAGGTTGGCAGTGGTCTCGTAGGCCGCGATCAGCACCACCCGCAGGTGCATCAGCACTTCGGTGTCGGTCAGGTTCGACGGATGCTCCAGCAGCCAGGAGGCGAGGTCCCGGGCGGGTTTCTCCTTGCGCTCCTTGACCAGCTGGTCCAGTGTCGCGGTGACGTACTGGTCGCTCTGGAGCGCGGTCTCGGTGCCCTGGAGCATGTCTCGCGCGGCGCGCACCAACTGTGGTCCGTACTCGTCGGGTGCCCCGGCCAGTTGGGTCATGACGAGCATCGGAAGTTGATCGGCGAACGCGGCTACCAGGTCGGCCTGCCCGTCGCTGGTGAAGGAGTCGATCAACTGGTGTGCGAACCGCGTCACATGTCGGCGGATTCCGCGCCGGTCGAAGCGTTGCAACGACTCCACCACGGCGTCCCGCAGCCGTTCGTGTACCGGACCGTCCGTGAAGTTGCAGACCGGCACCCAGGAGACCATCGGACCGAGAGGGTGGTCCGGGCCGACCCGCCCCTCCCGCATTTCCCGCCATCCGCGCGGGTCGCGGGCGAAACGGGAGGACGTGCGGGCCACGTCCAGGTTCTCCCGGTGGCCGAGGACCAACCACGCGGGCAGTTCGCCGTGGACCAGGACGGGGGCCACCGAGCCGTGTTCGGCGCGCAGCTCCTCGTACAGGGCCATCGGGTCTTCTTCGGCCTGGGGACCGTAGAGCCGCCGCAGTTCACCGGAACCGAAGTGGTGGGCCGGGCAGTTGGGCGGCGGGGTCGGGGTGGTACTCACGAAGCCTCCGGGGTTACGGCCAGGGAGTGCAGGTAGCGCATGAGGGTCAACAGGACGTCGCGTGCGGAGTCCCGGCGTCTGGCGTCGCAGACGAGTATCGGAACGGCGGCGGGCAGGTCCAGTGCCCCACGTAGCTCTTCAAGGGGGTAGTCGGGCGCGTCGGGGAAGGTGTTGACAGCCACCACGAACGGCACACCGCGCTCCTCCAGCCGGCCGATCACATCGAAACTGACCTCCAGCCTGCGGGTGTCGACGAGCACCACGCCACCGAGCGCACCTTCGAAGAGGCCGCGCCACAGGAACCAGAAGCGTTCCTGGCCAGGGGTGCCGAAGAGGTAGAGGACCAGTTCGTCATTGATGCTGATGCGGCCGAAGTCCATGGCCACGGTGGTGGTGGTCTTGCGGGCCAGGCCTCTGGTGTCATCCACCCCGACGCCGGCCTTGGTCATCGTCTCCTCGGTGGTCAGCGGTCGGATCTCGCTCACCGAACCGACGAGCGTCGTCTTGCCCACGCCGAAGCCCCCGACGATGACCACCTTGACGGCAGCGGCGGCCGTCTGGGGAAGTATGTCCTCGCGCCGCGGCCCGGCTTTCGGCTCAGAGCTTCTGTAATCCATCGATGACTGCCTCGATCAGTGCGCGGTCGGGGAGCTGTGCTGCGGCTACGGGTGGGCGCGCCTGCACCCGCCGGTCGGTGAGCAGATCGCTGACCAGGACGGTCACCACGCTCACCGGCAGCCCGATGTAGGCGGAGATCTCCGCTACGGACAGGGGGGCATGGCACATCCGCAAGATCGCGGCGTGCTCCGGCTGCATCTCCGGCTTGGCCGCGGACTTCGCCACGACCAGCGTGACGAGGTCGAGGCGGGTGGAGGTGGAGGGGCCGCTGCGACCGCCGGTGATGACGTAGAGCCGCTCGGGGCTGTGGTCCTCCCAGCGAGGGGCTGAGTCGCTCACCCGGTCGGTCCGTCGTGGCGCGGGGGACTGCTCAGGTGTTCTCCAATCCGGATGACGAGATCGCGCATTCGCTGTCCCATCAGCCCGGCGTCCACACCTTCGTCCGCCAGGACGGCGAGATAGGAGCCTGCGGCGGCAGCCATCAGGTAGAAGAATCCGCCATCCATTTCGATCACCACCAGCCGCATCCGCCCTTCGGAGTACGGAAGTTCCGAGGCGACCGCGCCGGCCAGGCTCTGCAGGCCCGCGCAGGCGGCGGCCAGCCGGTCGGCGGTGTCCGGGTCGGCTCCGTACTGGGCGACACACAGGCCGTCCGCGGACAGGACAATCACCTGACGTGTCTGCGGTACACCGCTGGCCAGGTCCTTGAGCATCCAGTCCATGCTGCTTCGCTGTTGCATCACTGCTCGGTTCCCTTGTTCCGTGTACCCGACGAGCCCTCGTTGCCACGGCTGGGTTGGTCGGACAGGCCGTTGTGGAATGCCGCCAGCCACATGCCGGGGCCGGCGTCCGGCGCGGGCGACGGCGCCGCGTTGGCCGGGGTGAAGGGCTCACTGGCGCGGGCCTTGCGACGGCGCTGCGGCAGGCCGCTGGGCGTGCGCTCGGCGACGAACGGGGTCTCGTCCTCCTCGATGACCGAGGTGGGCGCGGCGACGGGGGCGGGCGCGGGGGCCAGAGGGCGTTCGGGTTGCTGCCGGCCACCGGGGCTGGCGGCCCGTGGCCCTGAGGAGGTGCCGATCCCGTGCGCGAGACCGGTCGCAGCCGACGTGGTGGTGATCAGGTCCTGCGGGACGATCAGCACGGCGCGCACACCACCGTAGGCGGAGGAACGCAGGGCGATCTGGAATCCGTACGCCTGGGCCAGCCGACCGACGACCGCGAGGCCGAGCCTTGGGGTTTCGCCCAGGTCGTTGAGGTCGATGCCGGACTGGGCCTGGCGGAGCATCTGTTCGGCGCGTCGGCGCGCCTCTTCGCTCATGTTCACGCCGCCGTCCTCGATCTCCACCGCGATGCCCGACTGGACCTCGACGGCGGTGAGGTGGACCCGGGTGTGTGGCGGGGAGTACCGGGTGGCGTTGTCCAGCAGCTCGGCCAGGGCATGGATGAGCGGTTCGACGGCGGGCCCGACGACGGCGACTTCGGAGACGGAGTGCAGTTCGACGCGCTGGTAGTCGATGATCCGGGACATGGCGCCGCGCAGGACGCTGTACAGCGGAACCGCCCTGCTCCATTGACGGCCGGGCCGCGCGCCACCGAGCACGGAGATGGAGTCGGCGAGCCGGCCGATCAGGGCCGTGCCGTGGTCCAGCCGCAGCAGGTCCCCGAAGACCTCCGGGTTGCGACCGTGGCGGTCCTCCATCTCTCGCATTTCCTGAGCCTGCTGGTGGACGATCGCCTGGACCCGGCGGGCGATGTTGACGAAGGCCCGTTGGGCGGACTCGCGCAGGTTCTCTTCCGCGTCGACGGCATCGACCACGCGGGCGAGCACCGTCTGTAGGGTGGCGCGGAACTCAGGCGTGAGCGAGGGGTCGTGGTCGCGGCGGGCGTCGCGTTCGGCGAGGGAGTTGAGTACCTCATCGGGGAACTCACCGCGACGCATCCGCTCGATGGCCTCGGGCAGCACCGTCTCGGCGAGTCGTGCGGCTTCTGCCTCCTGACTCGATAACGCGCGCCTGAGAGCGACCACTTCCGCGCGCTGACCGGCCACCACGCCGCCACGGCGGACCGCTTCGGCCACAACGGCGGCGGTCAGGACTCCCCCGGCGGCGATCCAGAGTGCCGGTGTGGATCCCGAGGAGGACAACAGCGCACCGACGAGGCAGGCGGCTGCCGCGAGGACGGCCGCGGGGAGCAGCCAGCTGTTGCTTGCGGGGGGGTAGGCGGCTTCGGGCGGGGAATCTTCTGGGGCCATCGACATCCTCAACCATCGAAAGGAGCAAACACGTTGATCGATGGGCGGGAGCATAACGGCGCCCAGCCAACGGAGTCGGCCGTTTCTGCGCAGTTCATCAGACCGGGGAAGCAACGCCTCCGGTGCTTGTCGGTAAGGCGACGATTTTCCGTCAAACCATATCTTCCGGGCTCGCCGCCCCCCGGCACGCTCGGCCGGGCTCCTTCCGGGGCTGGCCGCCCGGCTCGGTGGTGACCCGCCCCGGCCCCCGCGCATGCCGCGGATCAGGCTCCAGGCCGGCCGGCCGGCGCCCGCGAGCACGTTTGCGGTGGTCCCGGCGTCGGTGGCATTCGCCCTGCACATGCCGGAGGCAAGGCCTTGCAGCCTGGCCGATGGAACCGTCGCCGACCGTTCCCGCCGGACGCCGCCGGTGTGGCCACGAGAGGGCCCAGAGGGCTGAAGCCCTTAGGGCGCATCAGTTGGAAGAGCCCGAAGAGGGAGCGCGAACACAGGAGAACGACTCTCGAATTTGCGAACACTCGCTCCATTCATTTCGGTCAACATGGAAAATCTTTGGCCGTCGGTGCGACGAGAACGTGTATCCAAGGGCTGTCCGGTGTCCAGGACGGCTGAACGGTGTCCCGATGCACCTCGTACGCGGCACGGCTCACCCCCAGAGCCGGACCCGCCAGGTCACGCTGGCCCGGAGCCCGTCGGCGAGCTTCGGATCGCGCACGGAAGGCGTGCGGTCCTCCACCCGGACCGTCAGTCGATGCGTCCGCCGGTCGAACCAGCGCAGCGGCAACTGGGCGACCGACACCCGGGTGCGGCCGGCGAGGTACGACAGCTCCTTGCCATCCAGGTACCAACGCACCGCGGGTTGCACGGCGTGGGCACCGACGAGTCTGGTGACGTCCACCCGGGCGGTGTGCCAGCCCTGCAACGGGCGGCTGGTTGGGGTGCGGGCGGTGACGGGTTTCGCGTGCCGGTAGAAGCCCGCGATCATGGCTTCGGTGCCGGGGAGGTTGAAGGGCTTACCCAAGGCGCGCATAAGGGAGTTCTCGGTGGGCCGGTAGAGCCCCCGCACGTAGTAACCGGCGCCCTCGTAGGCGCCGACCGTCCCGCCGTCGGGAGAGGGCACACCCAGCCAGCGGAACCACTTGGCCTTGCGGACGGCGAGTTCCTGGGCAGTCAGCGTGGACAGGTTGCGCTCCGCGGGCGCACCGCCCGGGTACTGTTCGTAGTCAGCCGAGCCAAGGTAGAAGTACTCGTCGGCCAGCTTGCCCAACGAGTGGCCGGTCTCGTGGACCGCCACCTGTCCCGAACTCTCGTGACCGGCGGATGCGGTGGCGATGCCCTCGTAGCCGAGTTCCGCGCTGGGCTCGTTGTAGCCGGCGCCACCGTACTTGGCGCTGTTGGCGAGTACGAGGACGAGATCGGCCTCCGGCGCCTTGGCTATGTACCCGTCCGTCTTCTCCTGGTCGATGCACAACAGGCGTTCGATGCCCTCACACCAGAAGAAGGCCCCCAGGGCCGTATCGCGGACGCTGTTCGCTCCCGGGTCTCCGGACACCCCGGACTCGCGGGAGACCGCGTCAACGGCCCAGACGTTGAAGAGGCCGCGGTACGTCGCGTACGGCTCGACGGCAGAGATCTCCTGCCACTTGCGCAGCGCGTCCTGGTGGAACTGGTCCAGCCCCGCGGCCGTGTAACCGTCACCGATCACCACGATGTCGAGCCGGTCGGCAGTGGGCCCGTTGTCCACCAGTTTGCTGACCCGGCCGTCAGCCGCCCGCCCCGAAGCACTGAGACCGGCCTGTCTCCCGGCTCGTTCTTCGCGCGGCCAGACGCGCACATGCCCGGATCCGGCGCGCTCCCCGTTCTCGGGCCCCGGGATCTCGACCTCGACTCCACCACGTGCCTGCCGCCCCTCCGACTGCGGGGCGGCGGTGCCGGGCGGGGTAGTGACAGCGACCACTGCGGCGGCCGTGGCGACGGCAATCACCACTGACCTCGTCGTTCTGCGCATGCGTGTGCCCACGCTTCCTCCCGGCCAAGACGTTAAGAAGAGAGTTAAATTTGCTGAACTGATTGGTTAAGTTAGAGGGGCGCGCAGGGCGATGCAATGCCCAACCAACCCTGAATACTTCTGAGTTCACGCAACCGAGGGACCGTCATGGACGAACCTGCCGAAATCGGCCGCAGAGTGCTGCAGATGCGCAGCACAGCAGGTCTGACGCAACGTCAACTTGCTGAACCGGCATACACCTCCGCCTACATCTCCACCCTGGAGGCCGGCAAGGTCCGCCCCTCAGAGAAGGCACTGCGCTTCCTCGCCCGTCGACTCGGTACGTCCTACGAGGAACTGACCACCGGGCGACCCGCCCATCTGGCCACCGAGCTGCGACTCGCCCTCACCGAGGCCCAACGGGAGTTGGCCACCGGCACCACCGAGAGAGCCGTCGTCCACTATCGCCGCACCCTGGCCGAGGCCGTACGTCTGGAGCTGGTGCCCGAGCAAGCCGAGGCGCTCCTCGGGCTCGGCGACTGCGCCCTGGAGAGCGGCGAACTCGATCTCGCACGGGCCCACTTCGAAGCGTCCGAGAAACTGCTGGCGCAGGAGCCACTCCCGCGCCGCGCCCGCCCCATCAGGGGCAGGGCCGTGGCCCACCTGCTGGCCGGAGAACTCCGCTATGCCTGCTACCTACTGGAATCCACCATCGAGGAACTCAACACCAGCGGCCTGGCCGATCCCGAGGCGCTGGTGTTGCTCTACGCAGCCGTGATCGGTCCATACATCGACATGGGCGCGCACGCGCGGGCCGCTCATGCCGCCGAGCTCGCCCTGGCCCTCGCCCCGAAGGTCGACAATCCCACCCTGGTGGCGGGCATGCACCGGCAGGTGGCGCGGACCTTCCTCGCCGAAGGACGGGTCGCCGACGCCGACGCCGCCCTTGCCGACGCGCAGAGCGTCTACCGCCAGCTACGGCTGCGCACCGACCTCGCCCACTGCCACTGGATGCGCGGGTACGTGCAGGCACAGAACGGCGAACTGGCCCTTGCTGAAGTCGAACTTCGCACGGCCCGCGACATCCTCAGGGCGAAGGGAGCAGCGCTCTACACCGCCCAGGTGGAGGTGGAGCTCGCCGATGTCCTGCGGCGCCTGGGGCACCACGCACAGGCTGGCGAACTCCTCGCGAAGTTGGTGGACTTGAGCGAGGGGCACGGTGCAGTCCATGCCGGCGGCGCACACCGACTCCTCGGCTTGATCTGCGAGGAGCGCGGGGAGGCGGAGCGGGCCGAGGAACACTATGTGAAGGCCCTTGCGCTACTGGAGCGCAGCGGGGCCAGCGGGGACCTGGCCGACCTGTGCCGACTGCTGGGCGACCTGCTGCGGCGCAGCGGGCGTACCGAAGCCGCACTGGACGTCTACCGCACCGGGCTGGGTCACCGGGCCTCCCCCGGCACCACCACCCTGGGACCCGCGCCCACCGCGCCTCGCCTGCCCACGATGTGATCCTGACACCGGCGGTAGGGGTGGCGGTCCCACCCCTACCGAGCCGGTGCTGCGGCCTGGAGTCGGGTTGCCCGAGACCAATGCCGCGAGGTCAGGGGACGTCAGTGGTCGGAGTAGCTGAAGTCACCTACGGTCCAGGCATTCACGTCCTCAATCGCAATGCGGTACATTCCGCCGGTTTCAGGGATTCCCAGTGCGCCCTGGAGGATCCGGGCCACGTGGAAGTGCAGGTACGAGGGAGCCGTGGCGGCCCTGGCGGGCTGACCTGCCCCCTCGAAGACGGGGGCGAACGTCCCCAGGTGCTCCGAATCGCCCAGCACTTCGGCGACCCGCTGGCGCCACAGGGTTTCCGGAGCGAGCCGACCGGTGATCACGGCCCCTTGGGCCACCACGGTGAGCGACATCTGACTGGTGTGCTCCGACTCGACCTTGGCAGCGAGAGAGACGAGCAGCTCATCAGGCTTCGACATGAGCCCGGATCTTACAAGCAGGTCGACCGACTCGCCGGTTGTGCCGTGCGCTCGCGAACGGCTTGAAGCCCGGCTTGCGCCCACCGGCGGCGCCCGAGGCGCGCCCACCGCGTGAACACGATGACGGCGCAACGCCGCGCACGTCGATTCGAGTGGACCGGCACCGAGCCGGCCGTGTCCGCACGAGCCGGCTACTAGGAAGCGACAGAGTGGTCGATATACATGCGATCTGGCACGCCCTCACCCTCGCCGGTTCCATGGCCTGGGACATCACCTGGGCCCTCATCCTCGGCTTCGCTCTGTCCCCCGTGCCCACCTGATCACCGAGCGGACCGGTCTGCCCATCTCCGTCGGAGCTACTGGGCTGCTACGGCAGCAGCCGCCGACGGAGGACCAGGCCGAGTTCGGTGACGCCTGGAACCCGACGAGCTTCCCGGCCGCGCTGGTCTCCGCGGCGCACGTCGAGCGTGACGAAGATGGCCGCGAGGTGGAGGGCATGACCGCGCAGGCGGTGCAGGATCTCCTGGACGGCTGGCACGTCGCGGAGTCCAACAGCCTGTTCGCGGCGGCATGGCAGCGCAGCAGATCAACCGTGCGACGGCCTCGGAGCTGGGAAAAGGCTGATCGCTGACGAGCACCTGCGCGCCGAGCTGGAGCTGTGCGACCGGTAGCGCATCTCGCACTTCACCGGCTCGGCGGCAAAAACGCTCTACCTCTGGCTCCGGGACTGCGACGGCTAGGGAACACCCCGGCAAGCCGCCACCCTCATTCAGTTCAGATCGCTGACTCAAACACCGAAAGGCGGAAGACACTCCGATCGGATGAACGCTCCGACGTTCTGTCCGCGCCTCGGGTTATTGACGGCGATCGTGGCCAGTAGACCGCCACCGGTGCACGGTGGCCTCACTCCAAGGACGTACACATGGCTGGCTGGAGCTACGAAGACCGAGGAACACCGGGCGATGTCTTCGAGGTCAACAGCATCGTGGTGATCCCGGACCCGCCGGAGGCCAAAGACCTACTGATCAAGTCTCCGGACAGCTCCGTCAAGTCCCCGACGCCGAGACCTATGTCGATATCACGGTGAAGCTCGGATTGATCAAGCTCTCTCACAAACAGCAGCTGCTGTCGGAACTCCTCGGGGAGTGGGGCGCCTCGGTGCCCACCAAGACCGACCCGTTCACCCTGGAGCTGTCCCGAAAGCTGGCGAAGGACACCCCCCGGGGCAAGTTCACGATCCCGGCCGACGGCTACACCGGGGCCGACGAGGATGCCTTCTGCCTGGAGTTCACGACTTTATGACGCCGCCGACATGACCTGCAAGGACGGCCAGCAGGGTGACGCAGGGGCAGCCGGCTCTTTCCCATAGCTCTGCCGCCTGCCTTACCACGGTGGCATCGAATCTGGTGGGGAACCAGGACCCGACGACCATGGGAGCGGAATGGTGCCTGCGCCGGACCGCACACGAAGGCCACCATCCTCGCCACCACCAGTCCGTTGACCAGGGAAATCTCAGAAGTCCACCTGGCTTACTAGGTGTTCGATCGCGGCCACCGCAGGAAAGTCAGCAGATGTCGGCTTGAGGGAATAGGACGCAGTGACCGAGCACGGTATGGCTGATCGCGACGCTTCAGACGGGACGGGTTTGGGCGTGGCGGACCATGGCGTCCCGCGTGCCCGCGCGGTGACGGAGGACCAGCTGGACGGACGGCTGTTCGGTGACGGGCCCGGCGACTGGCGGCAAGGCGACGGGGCGGCGCGTGCAGTGCCGCGGCACGTAGCTTGCGTGATGGACGGCAACGGCCGTTGGGCGCAGCGGCGTTCGCTTCCCCGCACCGCTGGCCATCGGGCTGCTGAGAGCACCGTCATCGACGTCATCGAGGCGGCCCGGGCCGCCGGTGTTGAGTGGCTGAGCCTGTACGCGTTCTCTACCGAGAACTGGAACCGTCCTGGCGTCGAGGTCGATTATCTGATGCGGCTGGTGCGCCGGGTCGTGCGCAAGCATGCGCCGTTGCTGTTGGCCCGTGGCATCCGCTGTCGTTTCCTGGGGGTCGCCGACCCGCGTATCCCCCGTGTACTGGCCCAGGTTCTCAAGGATCTGGCGACGCTGACGGCCGACAACCGAGGGATGACGCTGACCGTTGCCTTCGACCACGGGGGGCGTCGGGACATCGTCGAGGCCGCAAGGTCGCTTATCCGCAGCAGGACGCCTGCCGATCAGGTGACCGAGCGGCTCTTCGCGGACCACCTGCCGTTTCCCGATACTCCCGACGTGGACCTGGTCATCCGCACCTCCGGCGAGCAGCGCATCTCCAACTTCATGCTCTGGCAGGTCGCCTACGCAGAGTGGGTCTTCCCCGAGGTGCTCTGGCCGGACTTCCGGGCCCCCGACTTCCTCGCCTGCCTGCACACCTACCGGCGCCGCGACCGCCGCTTCGGCGGCGTCGCCCCCCGGACGAACGGAGACCCGTCATGACCACCGGAACCACGACAACGGCCGACGAAACACCCCTGTTCGGGCCGGAATCGCAGTTCGGCGCCTTCTTCGACGACCCGCGCTGGGCGCTGGCCATAGTCCGCGCCACCGTGCTGGAGGCCGCGCACCCGCAGATCGGCGGCGCCCTCGTCGACAACTCCACCTTCGTCGCCCACCCCTGGCGCCGGCTGCGCAACACCTTCCTGAGCATGCGGCGCATGTTCGGCAACGACCCGGCGGTACGCGAGAGGGAGGCCGCGCGGCTCAACCGGCTGCACGCCCGCATGAGCGGCACCGACTCCCGCGGCCGCTCCTACGACGCCATGGACCGCGCGACCCGCGCCTGGGTGGTCGCCACCCTGTTCGAGAGCGCCGTCACCATGTGCCGGCTCAGTGGCCAGCCGCTCGACCAGGACACCATGGAGCGGATGTACGCCGAGTACCGCACCTTCCTGGCAGCACTCGACGGCGACGCCACCGAACTTCCCGAAGAGCTGAACGACTTCTGGCCGTACTTCGACCGGGTCGTCGAAAACGAGCTGGAGAACACCGAGGCAGCCCGCGTCATCCTCTACCGGCTCTTCGACCACCTGCCCGCCCCCGCCCTGCTCAACGGGGCGCCGACACTGTGGGCGGCCGGCCGCGCGGTTGCCGGCCCGATCCTGGGCGCGATCACCGTCGCCTCGCTCCCCGAACCGTACCGGCGCCGGGCCGGCCTGCCCGAGATGCCCGGCGCCGCGGCCCTGATGCAGGGCGCCTACCTCGCTGCCGGGCTCGCCCGCTTCCTGCCTCAGGGCTGGATCAACGCCGAGAGCATCATCGAAGCCCTCTCCCTGTCGCCCGACAGCGACGATCCCCGCGCCCGGACCGTCGCCGCCCTGGCCGCCCGTATGAAGCGGGCATCGGCCCTGCTCCGCCTGATCACGCCGCTGGGCGGCGGCGCTGATCCTGGCCCGGCGCCTTCGGCGGGTACTGGAGAGGGCCGGCGTTCGGCGGAGGAGTTCTTCCGCAAGGTGCTGGACCAGACCGGCGACGGGTACCTGGACTGGCCCGACCTCGCCGCCATGGCCCGCGAACTGTCCACCCGTCTCGACCTGGACGAACCCGAGGAGAGCCGGCTCTACGACGCCTTCGCCGCCTGGTGGCGCGAACTCCAGGCCGCCCTCGACACCGACGGCGACGGCCGCGTCAGCGCTGAGGAATACGCCGGCGCCGTCCCCTCCCTCTCCGGACCCGCGCTCATCCGCGTCGCCGAGGTCCTCTTCGAAGCCACCGACAAGGACAACAGCGGGAGCATCGACGCCGACGAATACCGGGCCCTGTTCCGCACCGCCTTCCACCGCGACCTCACCACCACCGACGGCACCTACGGCCGGAGCGCTTTCGTAGGCGACTTCCTCTCCTTCATGTCCGGCCGCCGCACGAGCTCGCAGTACGACCCGCTCCTCGCCGACGCCTAGTAGTGCTTGGTCAGGTCGTGTTTGGTGGTGCGTGTCCTTCGGGTTGTGTGTCGCGTTGTGGGTGTGTGACTCCGGACGAAATGGCTGC
>NZ_JBIAGC010000038.1:0-57769 GCF_042869595.1 Streptomyces sp. NPDC006879 | reverse complement strand
CACAGATCATCAGGAACCAGCCGCTGCGACAAATCGGCACCCACGAAGAGACATCATGCCGCACCGGCGTCACACCACGTGAGACATCCTCTTAGCCCATGACCTCCCCCTCGCTCGCCCGTCCGCACGCCGATGTCGAGAACGCCCGCGGCACCGACTCAACCGCTCGGGACGCGGGGCTCCTCCTGCTGCGCGTCGCCCTGGGGTTGACCATGGCTGCCCATGGAGCGCAGAAGCTCTTCGGATGGTTCGGCGGCGGAGGTGTCGACGGTACGGGGCAGTTCTTCAGCGTGAGCGGCTATCCGGCGGGTGAGGCCATGGCCGTGGTGGCCGGCATGTCCGAGGTTCTGGGGGGACTTGCGCTGACCCTCGGGCTGCTCACTCCGCTCGCTGGCGCCGCCCTCCTCGGTACCCTCATCAACGCGCTCGCGGTCAAGTGGGGCGGTGGCTTCTTCGCTCCGCAGGGCGTCGAGTACGAGCTCGTGCTCCTCGTAGGTGCTGCCGCGCTCACGCTGGCGGGTCCTGGGAGGTACGCGGTCGACCGGTTCCTTCCCCTCCCGCGCGCGCACCGCTCGATTCATGGCGCGCTCGCCCTGGCTCTTGGGGTGCTCGCCGCAGTGGTGGTCCTGCTGGTGCGTGGCTAGGGCTGCCCCATCGTGCCCGGTGGTGCGCGCGGCGCCGCTCAGAGGTGGCAACGCCAGGAGTCGGCGCGGTAGAAGTCGTCGAAGCGGTCGAAGGCGTGGTAGCCGCCCGAGGCCCAGTCGCACACCGCGGGCATCTGGATGGGTTGGAGCGACCCGCCCTCTTCGGGGGCGGCGCACCACCAGTCGTAGACGGTCCGGCCCGTCTGGCGGGCGCCCGGGCGGTCCTGGGCGTTGGTGCAGTAGGCGTCGAGGTCGGGCGAGAAGTAGTCGGTTGAGGCCACGCGCCAGCAGGAGACGGAGGTCGGGTCATGGAAATCCTCGATCCGGTCTACCGACAGTCCGGTGTACTGGGACCGGCAGGCGGCGGTGAACGACAGGGGGTGCCGACCGCCGCTGTCGTCGACGCAGCTCCAGTCGTACGCGGTGGCGCCGTGCAGGACGGCGCTCTGGTCTCCCTGGGACCGGCAGTACTCGAGGAGGTCGAGCCCGCCGAGCCGGAAGTGCGGCGGGATGGATGCTGTGGCGCCCGATGCGCCCCCGAGCGTGAGTAAGGCGGCTGTGGCCAGCGCGGTCAGGGCGCGCAGGGCGTGATGGAGTCCCTTTGTCATGCCCTGGACGCTAACAGTCACTGCAAGAGCTTGCAGTAAGTTTCAGCAAAGTCTCTCAGGGCTAGTACGCGCCACCGTGGGGTGCGTACATGTCCAAGAGCCGCACCCGGGTGCTGTGGAGGCGGTGGGCTAGAGCCTGCCCCACCCAGTGGCCGACCGAGGAACCGAACCGTGGATCGGCATCCATCTGTAGCCGCACAGTGGGTCCGTCGAACTCGTACGTCCGCACCGGGGTCATTGCCTCTGCGCCCAACTGCCAGACGTAGGGCGGAAAGAGCCAGGACCAACCGACCAGTTCCCCCGGCCCCAGGCTCTCGATCACCACGGGCCGTCGCCCCGGCCCCTGGATGTCCAGTGTGACCGTGCCCGAGCGGACGATCCAGAAGAACTTGGCCGGACTTCCCTCGTCGAAGAGGCGCGCCCCCTCGCTGAAGTTCACCTCGCGCGCCAGCGCCATCAGCCGGGCTCGGTGTTCGGCGGAAAGGACAGCGGCCATACGAGTGGGAGAAGGTGTGCTCATGACGGCCTCCGGGTTGAGAGCCCCTTCCCCAGTGTCGCCGAGGGTGCCCGGTGGCGGAATATGAGCGACCGGGCCACCTTGGGGACACGGCACAAGGGCGCCCCCACCCACTTCCCACCGAGGCGCCGTCCCGTCGGGCACACGCCCACGGCGTGGGCGTGCCAGAAGAGGCAAGGGGCGGCACTGCGGAGGTGACGGCTGCTGGGCCCCGGCTCTCGAACTGCATGGACCCGACCCCGAGCGGAGGGTAGTCATGACCGATGTCGAGGTGTACGAACTCGTCTTCGCCGACACTGGCGACCCGGACGTAGAACCGGCCACCGAGGACGTCGTACGAGTACGGCAGACCGACCGCCGGGGACCGGGAGGTCACCCCGTCTACAGCGACGACACCGGCATCGTCCGGGCCGAGATCAGCGACCGCGGCGAGGTGCGGATGCTGGCCAGTGGCGGCCACCAGGAGCCCCGCACGGCGATCCGGGCACGGAAAATCGATTGAAGCCCCCCCGTGCCGACGGCTAGAACACCGAGATGATCAAAGGAGAGAAGGTGGCCCTGCGGGCCCGGCGGGCCCAGGACGTTCCCGTGTTGCACGGTGAGCTCTACGAGGACGTCGAGCTGCACTCCCGGGCGAGCTCCCGACCGTGGCAGCCAATCGACCACGCCAGCGGTTCGTCCCCCTACGCGCCGGCGCCCGCGACGGATGCCGCCGCCTGTTTCTCGGTCGTCGAACTGGCCACGGGCGAACTGGCCGGCGAGGCGATCGTGTGGGGGATCGACCACCACAACCGCATTGCCCACCTGGGGCTGTCGCTGCGCCCGACCTTCCGGGGCCGCGGGCTGGGGCGCGAGGTCGTGGAACTGCTCTGCCGCTACGGATTCACCGTACGGGGCCTGAACCGGCTACAGGTGGAAACCCTCGCCGACAACACGGCCATGATCACCGCTGCCGCCCGGTGTGGTTTCGTGCTTGAGGGGACCGTGCGTGAGGGCGCCTGGGTGTACGGCGCCTACGTGGACGAGGTGGTCCTCGGGCTCCTCGCCCGGGACTGGACGCCTACGCTGGAACCATGACTCTTGAGGAGATCAGCCGAGGCAAGTACGTCAGTCTGACGACGTACAAGAAGGACGGGAGCGCCGTCGCGACGCCCGTGTGGGGCGTGTACGACGGGGGTGAACTCCTCGTGTGGACCCGCAGTGACTCCTGGAGGTCAAGCGCATCGCCAACGACGCACGGGTCGCAGTCCGGCCCTGCGACATGCGCGGTGGAGTCGAGCCGGGCGCACCCGTCTGGGAAGGTGCGGCGCGTCTGCTGGACGAGGCCGGGACGCGTCGGGTGCGCAAGCTGATGGCACGCAAGTACACGTGGCAGTTCTGGGTGGTCGACTGGCCCGCCACCCTGGTGCGCCTCGGCAAGCGACCACATACCGGCATCGCGATCGGTTGAGGTCCGCGATGGGGAGGCGGATCGACCCGGACGGTGCCAGGCGGCCGAGCCTGGTGGTCACCGGTGTGCTGGCGGTGTTTGCAGGTGGTCCCTGAGGGCGGCCAAGGTGGCACGCATGGTGCGTTCGTTGTGTTCGGCCCGCGATCCGGTGCGCAGGACCGCCTCGGTGGTCATGGCCGCGAGCGCACCGAACGGGCCGACGCGCAGGTCGTGCCACGTCTGTTCCACCAGCGTTCCCCGGTCGTTGGGGGTGAGGGTGAACCCCCAGCGGGCGATCGGTAGCCCGAGTCGGACCTCCCAGAAGAGGGTGTGACCGGGGGCCGCGCGGGTGATGGTGCACCGAGTGGACCAACGTATGGGCCCCTTGCGGTTGGTGCCGCTGAAACGTGCCCCCGGTACCGGTCCGGTGTTCCCGTCCAGCCACCTCCCTCCCGTGCACTCCGGGCTCCACTCGCCCATCCGGGTAAGGTCCGCGACGGTCTCCCAGACCCGGCCGGGTGACACTCCGTGGATCTCTTCCCGCACGGTCACCGTGCGGCGGCGTTCCGCGCTCCTCATGCGTGCCGCCGGTAGCGGCAGGAGCGTACGGGCTGGAAGAGGCGCGGTAGCGGGCGCCCCATGCGGCACCGTGCGCTGGAACTTGGACAGCACCTCACGGATGATCACCTTTTCTTTTCCCGTGGCCGGACGGGCGCCCACACTAGCGCCGCCCTGGCTCCGGCGAGTAGCGGTGTGGCAGGGGAAGCCCGGGTGTTGGTGGGCACGAGCCGACTCCGCATCGGCCTTGTTCACAGGTCGGCGGTGCTGGCGCGATGTCCGTCCAGCCATCACGATGAGCGATCAGTGGGTGCGGTCCTCCGAGCGCTCGGAGGGCCTGTGGCACTTCCTGGCGCCCCTGGTCGGCGTCTGCCGACTCGCCCGAAAGCCGTCACTCAGCGTGCGAGGCCGCCTGGTTGACTGGATTCTTCGGCGGCGGCTCTCCGGTCCCCGGCAGGTGATGCGGAGCAACTCTTCGCTGTCAAAGGTAATTTCGACACGCGCAGGAGTTCACTGCAGGGGCATGTGAAATTTCCTACCGACCAGTAGACATGGCGTCGACCGGCAATCACCCTTGGGCGCGTACATGACAATAATGTGATCGACCGGGTGAGCCTTGAGGGCCCATCGAGACACGGGAGTGAACCCATGCCACGCCACAAGTCGGCCATGCGCGCAGCCTTGACCGCTGCTTCCACCACCATCCTGCTCGCCATCGGGCCGACCACCGCATCGGCCGTGACCCCCGTCCTGACACCCACCAAGGCGCAGGCGGCGGCGTCGACAGCCAGCTTCGGCGGTGGGATCGCCCAACTGCGCGGTGTCGACTACCAGGCGTGGAAGCGTGATGTCGCGGCGGTGAGCGAGGTTGCCCGTCCGTACCTGAAGGAGCGGATCGATCAGGGGAACGGGCGGAGGCTGGCCGTCGTCCTGGACATCGACAACACCTCGCTGGAGACCGACTTCCACTTCTTTCTGCACTACCCGACCCCAGCGGTCGACCAGGTGCGCGAACTGGCCCGTTACGCCAGCTCCCGCGGGGTGGCCGTCTTCTTCGTGACCGCTCGCCCAGGAATCATCGCCTCGCTCACCGAGCACAACCTCAAAGCCGTCGGCTACCCGGTCTCTGGACTCTACGTGCGCGATCTGCCGGACCTGTTCGATGAGGTGAGCACCTACAAGACCGCCAAACGTGCCCACATCGAGTCCCGGGGCTACACGATCATCGCCAACATCGGCAACAGCCCCACCGACATGGTGGGCGGGCACGCCGAGCGGACCTTCAAGCTGCCCGACTACGGTGGCAAGCTGTCCTGACCCGAGCGTCGGGCCGGCGGTGACGGCCCGTCATCGCTCGGTCTCGACACGCGGCCGTCCTCGCCCGGGGTCGGAATTCGAGGACGACCGCGCGGTGCCGACCGCGCGGTGCCGAGCGGGTGGTGTCGGGCGGGTGGTGTCGGGCGCCTTGTCCCGTCACCAAAGTCACGACGGCGCCGAGCCCGGCTTCCCGCCGGCCGGGTCGCCGCGTAGCTCGTCGGCCAGCAGGTCCATCAGTAGACCGTCGTGCCAACTGCCGTCCGACCCGCGTTCGTAGCGGCGCATCACACCGACCGGCCGGAAGCCGACTTTGGTGTAGCACCGGATGGCGGGCTCGTTGTCGGCGGCCGGGTCGATGACCAGTCGGTGGTGGCCATGGACGTCGACCAGGTACCGGGAGAGTAGGGTCACCGCCTCCGTGCCCAGGCCCCGGCCGTGCACCGCCGGATCCAGGAAGATGTCCATTCCGGCGTGCCGGTAGTCGGGTTCCTCCTCCGCGTACCACTGGATGGCTCCCACCACCCGGTCCTTGTACTCGATGGCCAGCGTGTGCGTCTGGGGGTCGTCCAGGTCAGCGGTGACCTCCGCGACCAGATCCGCCCCACCGCGCCAGCGCGCCCGCACCTGCGGGGTGGCGCGGATCGTGGCGAGTGCATCGACGTCGGCCAGAATGGCGGTACGCAAGGTGACGTGGCTTCCGCTCAGCACGGGCATGGGGCGACGCTACCGGCTGTGGGCCGAGCCCATGACACGGGTGAAGTCCGCCGGGCCGGCGTCGAACCCCCGCACCGCCTGCCGGAACGTCCAAGCGCCGTGTTCGTTCCGTGTGAACTCGGCGACCGTGGCGGAGGAACTCGACTCGACGAAGGAGAAGTCGTGCTCGGCGAGTTCGGTGTACCCCTCGCTGATCCGGATGTGTGCGTGCGGGATGTCCCGAAAGGACTTCGGTCGCTCCTCGGCCCCGGTGGGCTGGATGGCGACCCCGACCACCACCCGGGTGTAGCGGTCGGCGAGCCGGGTCAGCTCCAGGGTCATGACCTCGTCGAAGCCGAGTCCCTGCCCCGTGCGACTGTCCCGGTTGAGGGTGATGGTGCCGTCGGGGGAGCGGCTACCGAAGTGCACGAGGTAGCTCGCCTGCCCGTTAGGGTCCGCCTCGCTGTACACGCCCGCGATGATGTCGAGGTCGTTGGCGGGCGTCCCGGTGGGGCTGGGGTCCCACTTCAAAGCGATCTCGATCTTTGACAGTCCCTTACGGAAACCACTCACCGAATCTCTCCCCCCACTGTCAACCGTCACGTACTACCGATACGCCGTGTTGGCCATGGTGTCATGACCGTGGCGGTCCCATGGGTGCGGTTTCGGCCGTGGTGGTCGGGGCCGGCGCGGCGGCGCTGGCCGCCGCGGGCTGGGGGAGGGCGAAGAACCCGAGGAAGAACTGTGCCAGGGGGCCGATCGCCACTGCGTACAGGACCGTTCCCACTCCCACCGTGCCGCCCAGGGCGAACCCGGCGGCCAGCACGGTGACTTCGATTCCGGTGCGGACCAGGCGCAGGGACCGGCCAGTGCGACGATGCAAACCGGTCATCAGTCCGTCCCGCGGACCGGGGCCGAAGCAGGCTGCGATGTAGAGGCCGCAGGAGGCGCCGTTGAGGAGGATGCCGACGGCCAACATGCAACCCTGGGCGGGCAAGCCGTGTGGGGGCGGTACGAGCGCCAAGGTGGCGTCGACGCAGAGGCCGATGACGAACACGTTCGACACGGTGCCCAGGCCGGGCCGTTGCCGCAGGGGGATCCACAACAGCAGCACGAGCGCGCCGACGGCGATCGAGACCATGCCGATGCTGAGACCGAGGCGTTCGGCGAGGCCCTGGTGGAACACGTCCCATGGATCCAGCCCCAGGCCGGCCCGGACCATCAGGGCGGAGCTCGCCCCGTACAGCACGAGCCCCGCGTAGAGCTGGACGAGCCTACGCGGGAGTTGGGGTGAACGGGGGGACGGAGGTCGGGGCATGCTGCCACTCCTTGGAGGCCAGTGGGTTGACGAGCTCACCATCTGGCATCCAAAGTGAACCGGGACAGGGCCAATATGATTGAAGTGGCCTGGTTTCTTGGGTCAGAGATTGAACTCAGGCGTGCGGGCCGCCAAGCCCCCGTCCACCGGCAACTCCACGCCGGTGATGAACGAGGCTTCCTCGCCGGCGAGGAAGGCGACTGCACGCGCCACCTCCTCTGGTCGGCCGGGTCGTCGCAGCGGGTACGGCCGCACGCGGTTGGCGAGGTCGGCCGGGTCGTCGGCCAGGTGGGCATTGCGTTCCACCAGCACCAGACCGGGGGAGATGGCGTTGACCCGGATGCCGTGTGGGCCCCACTCCAATGCCGCCGTTCGGGTGAAGGACACCAGGGCGGCCTTGGCAGCGGCGTAGGCGCCGTAGGACTCGGCGGCGAGGCGGGCGTGCACGGAAGCGATGTTCACGATCGACCCGGGTCGATCGAGCTCCATGAGTCGCGCGGCGAAGGCGCGCGAGAGGCGGACGGCCGCGTGCAGGCTGACCTCGAACGTGTGGGACCACCCGGGGTCGGTGGAGTCGAGGAGTGCGGCTCGTTCCTCGGCATGGGCGCAGTTGACCAGGGTGTGCGGGTCGTCGAGTCCCTCCAGGACGTGCTCGGCGGCCCCCAGCTCGGAGATGTCGACCACCATCGGTCGGATCCGTCCGGAGGCGCTCGCCTTGACGGAGTTGAGGATGTCGACCGCGATCACCCGTTGTCCGCGGGCGGCGAGTTCGGCGACGACGGCCCGTCCTATGCCTCGGGCGGCTCCGGTGACGACTGCTGTTCCGCTCTTGTGCGTGTTGGTGCGGTGCATCGCTTCGGTCACTCCTTCGTCGAGTCCGTCGTCCGGCGGGTCCCGTCCGGACCCCAGGCCTACCACGGTCGCCGCCGGCCCCAAGGCGGTTGTCGGATGCTCAGCGGGAAAGGCGTGGTGTTCGACCGGGGGCGTCTACCGTGCTGGTGCCCGTCCGGCGCACCCGTTCACACCAGTGATCACAAGGAGTGAAGCCGTGGTGGGCTGTTCGGGGCGCGTGCGGCCGGTCGGTCCGTTCCCGTCAGGGCCCGCTACCCGTCGCGTCGTACCGTCTGGCGAAGTCGGTGGAGGCGGGGGTAGCGCTCGCGTTGGAGGCGGGAATGCCGGTCCAGCTCTTCCATGAGTCGCACTGAGCGCTTGTCCACGCCGAGCTCGTCCAGCACGCGGTCCATTTCCGTGAGCAGTGCTCCGTACAGCTGCCATTGCTTCTGATCGACGCGGATCTGGTCGAGCAACAGGAAGGCCAGGCGGTCACGACTGCTGCGGGCGGTGTCCAGTTCGGTGGCGAGTTGCTGCTCCGCCTCCTCGGCGGTGGCACTGACCTGGGCGGTGATCAGCCGAGCGAAGCTCTCCAGGGCGATGGCGAGGTGCTCGAAGAGATCCCGTAGGGCCGCTGTGATGTCCGGTGGGAACAACTTCTGTGGTGCGCGGGCCTTCGCGAGATCCGTGATGGTCCGGCAGGAGACCCTCAGGACGACGGCGCAGATCTCCAGGGTGTCCAGTCCGGTGCGCAACACCAGGCGGGACAAGAGCGCCTCCTTCACCCGCGGGTTGAGCCGCAGGCTGTCCTCGGCTTGTCGTAGCGAGGCGTCCACCAGGGCGATGTCGTTGTCCAGCCTGCGTGCCTCGTGCAGGTGGGCGGCGGCACGTTCCATGGTCGGTCGCCCCGCGAGTTCCTCGCCGACGTGGAGCAGCAGCGCGCCCATGCGCCCCGCCAGGTCGGTGATCGCGGTCTTCGCCGGCTGCACCCACACCGGCGGTACGAACAGGACGTTGAACATCAACCCCACCACGGCGCCGATCAGCGTCTCCAGGACCCTGTCCCACGCGGTGTCCGTCACCCGGGTCACGCCGAGCACGAGCATGGCGCTGATGGCCACCTCCGGTACGAACTCGTGCACCTTGACCAGACGGCCGATGACCAGTGAGGCCAGGATGACCAGGCCAAGGCTCCACCAGGTCAGTCCGACTAGGGAGCTGAAGGCGATCGCGATGAGCACTCCGGCCACCACGGAGTTCACTCGGCGGACGCTCGTGGTGAGGGTGGTGTAGAGGGTGACCTGTACGACGAGCAGGGCCGTGAGGGGGGCGGTGAGCGGCGCCGGCTCACTGCTGAGTTGGAGGGCGACGACGTAGGAGATGACAGCGGCGCCTGTGGAGCGGATCGCCTGTGCGACGGCCGGGTCCCGGTGGTGGCGCAGCAGGCGAACGAGTTGACGTCTGATCACTTCCGTCATACTTCCGCGCTTCCCGAGTCGTTCGCGTGATCAACATGGGTCGGCGCGTCCGGCCGAAGGTTGCTGCCGGGGCGGCCACATTCCGGGCCGCTCCGCGTGTGTTCCGGCTCCCACCGAGGAGGTGGGCGGGGCTGTGGGTGTGCAGAGGGTCAGGGCCGGATGTCCGGAGGGGCGTGATGCGCGTAGATTCGGCCGCAGGGCGTTGTGCTTTCGCCATTTAATTGACGTGTAACCGTCACCTCCGGGCCGGGCGCGGATGAGACGGTCCTGCCCGTCACCTGATATCCCGCCAATTCTGTGGCTGGGAGCGGTGCGTGCGAAGAGGTTCCCCCACGTGATGACTTCTCTCCGACTGGCGCGCTGGTCGGCAGGTGCCGCGGCGGCGGCCCTGCTGCTCCTGCCCGCGCCCGCCTCCGGCGCCCAGCCGGCCGCCGACTCCATATCCGTCTCGTCCGCGTCCGACGCGGACGTGGAAGCCTACTATGCGACCGCGGAGGGCAAGAGCGGTACCGCGCTCAAGAGCGCCCTTCACGACATCATCAAGAACCAGTCGAAGATCTCCTACAGCCAAGTGTGGGACGCCCTGCGGAACACCGACGAGGACCCGAACAACAGCGCCAACGTGGTGCTCCTCTACACGGGACGCTCACAGTCCAAGTGGACCAACGGTGGCGGCGTCAACGACTGGAACCGGGAGCACGTCTGGGCCAAGAGCCACGGTGACTTCGGCACCAGCACCGGACCGGGTACCGACCTGCATCACCTGCGGCCCACGGACGTCTCGGTCAACGGCGCTCGCGGCAACAAGGACTTCGACCTCGGCGGTAGCTCGATCGGCGAGGCTCCCGGGAACTACACGGACGCCGACTCCTTCGAGCCCCGCAACGCCGTCAAGGGTGACGTCGCCCGAATGCTGCTCTACATGGCGGTGCGGTACGAAGGCGGTGACGGTTTCGCCGATCTGGAGATGAACAACCAGGTCAACAATGGTTCGGCGGCCTTCCACGGCAAGATCAGCGTGCTGAAGCAGTGGCATCTGCAGGACCCGCCGGACGATTTCGAGCAGCGCCGCAACCAGGTCATCTTCGATGTGTACCAGCACAACCGGAACCCGTTCATCGACCACCCCGAGTGGGTCAGCGAGATCTGGTAGCACACCCCGGTGCCGTGACCGCCCGCAGCGCCAGCGGGCGGTCACGGCAGCCGGGCCCCGACTCGCCTGCACTGCGCAACCACGGGCGTGCCGAGGTGAGTTGTGCCTTCGGCAGGCCCTAGGCTTGAGGCATGTCCGTCCCAGAAATGATCCGCATCGTCTCCCGTGACTCGCCCATGGCGCTGGCTCAAGTGGCACGCGTCCAGGCCGAGCTCGCGGGCCTACACCCCCACCTGCGCACCGAGGTGATTCCGGTAAAGACCACCGGGGACACCTGGATGGGTGACCTCGCCCAGGTCGAGGGCAAGGGGGCCTTCACCAAGGAGGTCGATGCGGCCCTGCTCGCCGGTCACGCCGACGTGGCCGTCCACTGCGTGAAGGACGTCCCGGCAGACCGCCCGCTCCCGGCCGGGACCGTCTTCGCCGCCTTCCTCAGGCGCGATGACATCCGGGACGCGCTCGTCCATCCCGACGGGCTCACCTTGGACCAACTGCCCGCCGGGACCAGGATCGGCACCTCCTCGGTGCGACGGGTGGCCCAACTCGCGGCCTCCCACCCTCACCTGCGCTGTGTGCCGATGCGGGGCAACGCCAACCGTCGACTCGAAAAGCTCGCCTCGGGCGAAGCCGACGCCCTGCTCCTGGCCGCCGCCGGCCTGGAGCGCATCGGTCGCGCGGACGTGATGAGTGAGATCCTCAGCACCGAAGCGATGGTGCCGCCGATCGGCGCCGGAATCCTGGCCCTGCAGTGCCGAGCCGATGACACCGAACTGATCGACACCATCAGTGCGCTGGGCGACCCCGACACCTACCGGGAAGCCACGGCGGAGCGCATGTTCCTCCACGTACTCCAGGGTCATTGCAACAGCCCGATCGCCGGGTTCGCCAAGGCGGAACGCGGAGGTGACCTCTCGCTGCGCGCACGCGTCTTCACTCCCGACGGCAAGACCGTGCTCAACGCCCACGAGTGGGCCGGCCCGTTGGACCCCGCCACCTTGGGGACCTCGGTGGCCGTCGCGCTGCTCAGGCAAGGCGCCCGCGACCTGATCGACTCGATCGCGCACTGACGGGAGCGCAGTCACGCCATTCGTGTGCCCCCCTGCGCCTGGCTGTGCGCCGTACGCTGACGTGATGATTCCGAAGGGCCCGCGGATCGCCGCGGGCCCTTCGAAGTCCGGGGTTACCATAAGGCGTTCAAGTACCAACGGGGGAGGCAAGGGTGGCACCGCGTTCGGCTCGGGCCGAGGTGTCGCGGCTGGCGGACCTGCTCGAAGGGGCGGGCACCGGGCAGAGCGGCGCCCTGTGGCGCCTGCGCACCCACCAGCGCCAGTTGGATTCCAACATCGTGCGGCTACCGGCTGGGGCCGAAGTCGCCGAACACGTCGAGACCCACCTCGATGTGGTGATGTTCGCCATCCGGGGATCAGCGCGGATCACGCTCGACGGCAGGGGGCAGGACTTGGAGCCCGGCTCCGTGATCTGGCTGCCGCACGGGGTGCCCCGCGCCCTGTCGGCAGGTGCCGAAGGGCTGGTCTTCCTGACCGTTCACCGCCGCCGCCGCGGTATGACCATCGGCGGACGCTCTTCTTCCGCACAACCGCCGAACTGCACGCTGCACCGCGTGTGTCCCCGATGTCACCGGCACGCCATCGAGTTCGATGCCGCGTTCTGCAGCCGGTGCGGTACCGGACTGCCGACATCCTGAACGGCTCCCCCTCCGGTTGCGCTCACGGGCCGGCGGAACGGGCGCGGCTGGTCGGGAAGAACCGGTCCGGCTCGGGAAGCGGACACGGCTTCAGGCTTGGAGAGCTACCGGTCCCTCAAGGACCTTGCGCTGCTGGAGGCGCGTCAGTTTGTACACGAAGGAGATCGCGAGGACTGCTGCGATGATACTCAGGGCGTCGGTGAAGAGGTTCGGGGGGAGGGCGTCGCGGAACTCACGCAGCGTGTCGGCGTTGTCGTACATCCGAGCACTGATCCGGCTGGCGACCCAGTAGAGGGCGAAGAGGGTCCACCAGGCGGTCACCGGCACCGTCGAGACCTCGCGGCGGGAGCCGTCCGGCGCCAGTTGCGTGCTTGCGCTCCATGTCTCGCGGGCGATTCGGTACGGGATCCAGAGGTTCGCCAGAGGAACGAACCAGCCGCCTACGGCCCAGCCGCGGCCCTTGTCGAAGCCGTTCGGGTAGAACACCTCCGCGTTGCTGCGTACCCGGTGGAACCAGGCGATGAAGACGATCGCGAGCGCGACCGTCACGGCGGTCTGGAGGTGACCGCTGGCGGCGATCAGGTTCTGTGCCTGATCTGCGGAGTCGAGGGCGGTGGGGCTTGGGTCTGCGTTGAGGACGGCGTCCAGTTTGGAGTAGCCGACGAGGCAGGCGAAGACGTCGAAGAGGTCTGCCAGGATGCTCAGGCCGAACAGTGCCGCGAGTGCTTTGGCGAGCCCCATCGGTGAGCGGAGGATCGCGGTGGTGGCCGGCTTGCCGGTGGGCTGCGGAGCCAGAGGTGCGGTGGACGGCGGGCCGACGGAAGATGTGGACATGACGAATCCCCCCAGGGACGCAAAGGTGAAAGGGCCGCGGACGGGCGGACCGCACTGGAACCTACGTCATGAACACGAAGCACGTCTACGCGGATTCGCGCAGGTGGGAGGGGAAGCGGCGGCGCTGGTGACCTACAGCAGGGTCAGCGGCACGAGCAGGGCGTACGCCGACCCCGCCTCCACGGCCTGGCCGTACTCCGACGGATGGCGCACAGGAGCGGTCAGGAGGACGACCCGCTGTTGGGTGCGGGCCGCGGCCACCCAGTCAGCCGGGGCGCTGAGCGTGCCCTCGTACCAACCGGTGCAGGCGCCCGGGCCGGAGACGGCCAGCATGTCGTCGACGCACCGGTAGGCGGCGCCCCATTCCTCGGAGGGCCTGGACCAGCCCTCGAAATCGGAGAACGGTACCCACCCGCCCTCGTGGACCGCCTGGCCGAACCGCCAGGCCCAGCGCCCGTCGTCGGTGGGCTCGAAGCCGTCCTGCCCGGTGGTGAAGTGCACGATCGGCAGCGGGTCCTGGCCGTCGGGGGTGCTGGCCCAGGCGTACATCATCGTCATCGCTCAATTGTGCAGGTCCACCCCGTACCGTCCGCTCACGGGGTGGAGTACCTGCGATGTCCGGTTCGCCCAGGTGGCCTGTCGGTCGGGCGCAGTACGTTCCGCTTATGTCACGAGGGTGACTGGTGGGCCATCAGATGTCTGTGCAAGATGTGCAGTTGATGATCCATCAGTGAATATCGGCGCGCTCCGCGCCGCCTGCCTCGCCCTGGGCGAACTGGGTGCGGTAGAGCTCCTCGTAGCGGCCACCGGCGTCGAGGAGCTCAAGGTGGGTGCCCCGCTCGATGATCCGGCCCTCCTCGACCACCAGGATCTGGTCTGCGGCGCGCACGGTCGACAGCCGGTGGGCGATGACCAGCGCGGTCCGGCCTTCCAGGGCTTCGGCCAGTGCTTCTTGTACCGCGGCCTCGGAGGTGGAGTCCAGATGGGCGGTGGCCTCGTCGAGAACGACGACCTTCTGTCGAGCCAGGAGGAGGCGGGCGATGGTCAGGCGCTGGCGTTCACCACCGGAGAGCCGGTAGCCGCGTTCACCGACCACTGTGTCGAGACCGTCCGGCAGGGCTGCCACCAACCCGTCCAGTCGGGCCCGGCGAAGGCACTCCCAAAGCTCCGCCTCGGTCGCCCCGGGCCTGGCCAACAGGAGGTTCTCCCGGACGGAGTCGTGGAAGAGGTGTCCGTCCTGGGTGACCATGCCCAGGGTCTCGCGGATCGACGCGGCGCTCAGGTCACGTACGTCGACGCCACCGAGGCGCACCGCGCCGCGGTCGGCGTCGTACAACCGGGCCGACAACTGGGCGATCGTCGACTTCCCGGCGCCCGAGGAACCGACCAACGCGATCATCTGACCGGGCTCGGCCCGGAAGGAGACCTCGTGCAGGACCTGTGTACCGCCGCGGGCGTCGAGTACCGCGACATCCTCCAAGGAGGCGAGCGAGACCTTGTCGGGGGAGGGGTAGCCGAAGCAGACCCCGTCGAACTCGAAGGAAACCGGTCCCTCGGGCACCCTCTGTGCCTGAGGCTTCTCGGCGATCAGCGGTTCAAGGTCGAGGATCTCGAAGACCCGCTCGAAGCTGACCAGCGCGCTCATGACTTCCACCCGGGCGCCGGCCAGGGCGGTGAGCGGAGCGTAGAGCCGGGTCAGGAGAAGGGCGAGAGCCACCACCGCGCCCGCGTCGAGGCTGCCGCGCAGGGCGTAGAAGCCGCCGAGCCCGTAGACCAGGGCCAGGGCCAGGGCGGAGACGAGGGTGAGCGCGGTGACGAAGGCCGACTGGGCCATGGCCGTCCGGATCCCGATGTCACGCACCCGCGCGGCTCGGGCGGCGAAAGCGTCGGATTCCTCGGCCGGGCGTCCGAAGAGTTTGACCAATGTGGCTCCCGGCGCCGAGAACCGCTCCGTCATCTGGGTGGCCATTGCCGCGTTGTGCGCCGCCGCCTCCCGTTGGAGCCGCGCCATCCGCGTGCCCATCCGCCGAGCGGGGACGACGAACACCGGCAGGAGCACCAGGGCGAGCAGGGTGATCGGCCAGGAGATGCTCAGCATCACCGCGAGGGTCAGGGCCAAGGTCACCAGATTGGAGACGACCCCGGAAAGGGTGTTGCTGAAGGCTCGTTGGGCACCGATGACGTCGTTGTTCAGTCGGCTGACCAAAGCTCCCGTGCGGGTCCGGGTGAAGAAGGCCACGGGCATGCGTTGGACATGGTCGAAGACGGCCGTGCGCAGGTCGAGGATGAGCCCTTCGCCCAGGGTGGCGGAAAGCTTGCGGGTGAGGAGCCCGAGCCCGGCCTCAGCCACTGCGATGACCGCGATCAGTAGTGCCAAACGTACGACAGTGGCGCTCTCACTCCCCTGGACGATGGCGTCCACCACCCTGCCCGCCAGGACCGGGGTGGCTACGGCCAACAGCGCGGTGACCACGCTCAAGAGCAGGAACCGCAGTACCCGGGCGCGGTGCGGGCCGGCGAAGACGGCGATCCTACGCAAGGTGGCGCGGGAGAAGGGTCTGCGGTCCTGGGCGTTCATCGCGCTGTGCAGCGACGTCCAGGCGGTGACTTCCATGTCCATGGGGTGCCTTCCGAGAGCGGCGGGTGGGCGCGGGGCGCAACCCGCACGCTACGACCTCAACCGCACTTGAGATCAACGGATTCCCTGAACCCGCACCTCGGACATCCCTGCGGCGCTACTTCTCGCCGCCAGGTGCAGCCGGGTTCCGCAGAGGCTGCAGGCCACCGCCCTCCGCATCGACACGGGGCAGGACACGATCCAGCCACCGGGGCGACCACCAGGCGGACTTGCCCAGCAGCGTCATCACCGCGGGCACCAGGAGCAGTCGGACGATGGTGGCGTCGATGAGGACACTCGCCGCCAACCCCAAGCCGAGCATCTTCACCACGATGTTGTCGCTGAGGATGAAGGCCGCGAAGACGCTGACCATGATGAGGGCCGCGCACGTGATGACCCGCGCAGTGATCTCCAGGGCGTGGGCCACGCTTCCTTCGGGGTCACCGGTGCGCAGCCAGGCCTCGTGGACCCGGGAGAGCAGGAAGATCTCGTAGTCCATGCTCAGGCCGAAGACGATGGCGAACATCATCATCGGTACGTAGCTCTCGATGGGAACCTTGCCGGAGACCCCCAGGGCGGGGCCGCCCCAGCCCCACTGGAAGACGGCGACCACGACCCCGTAGGAGGCGGCGATCGAAATCACGTTGAGCACCGCGGCCTTGACGGCGACCAACAGTCCGCGGAAGACGATCAGGATGACCAGGAAGGCGAGCGACACCACCACTGCGATGATCAACGGAAGTCTGCTGGAGACGATTTCCAGGAAGTCGACCTGAGCCGCCGTAGGGCCGGTGACGTAGGTGTGCGCCTCGGTGCCCGACACCGCCTGCGGGAGCACGTCGTTTCCAAGGTGCTCCGTCAGCTGGGTGGTGCGCCCGTCCTGGGGGGCGGCCACCGAATATGCCGTGCCGATGAGGACGTCCCCGTCAGCGGTGGGCTGCATCGGCGTGATGACTTCTGCGTTCGGCACGTCCGTGAGGGCCTTTTGCACCGAGGAGGCCAGCGCCGCGCGGTCGGCTTCCGGCACCGCGCTCTGGTCCACCACCAGGGTCAGCGGGCCGTTCGAACCGGGCCCGAAGGCCGAGGTCATCAGATCGTAGGCGCGGCGGTCCGTGAAGGAGGTGGGGTCCGCCCCGTCGCCGATGTGACCCAGTTGGATGAACAGCAGCGGGAACGCCAGGACCGCCAGCACCACCACACCGCCGGTCAGGAACCGCCAGGGCCGGCGCTCCACCCGCATGGCGTACCGGTGCCAGGTTCCGGTCACGGGTGCACCCGGAGCCACCCCGGTCTCCGCCACGGCCTTGCGTACCACGAACCGGTCGACGTTCCGGCCGACCATGCCGAGCAGGGCCGGCACCAGGGTGATCGCAGTCAGCACCGCGGTGACCACCGTGATGCCGGCCGCCAGCCCGAGCTTGCCGATGAAGGTGATGCCGGAGACCCACAGGCCGGACAGAGCGATGATCACGGTGCACCCGGAGACCAGGACCGCGTGACCGCTGGTGGTGACCGCCATGGCGGCTGCGGTCGGCGGATCGTGGCCGTCCATCAGGTTCTGGCGGTGGCGGGTGATCAGGAACAGGGCGTAGTCGATGCCGACGCCGAGACCGATCATCGTGGCCAGGGTCGGGGAGACGGTGGCGAAAACGAAGGCGGCGGCCAACAGGCTCAGCAGAGCGAGTCCACAGACCACTCCGATGAGCGCGGTGACCAGCGGCATCACCGCACCGATCACACTGCCGAAGCCGATGAGCAACACCACGATGGCCACCGCGAATCCGATGACCTCACTGGTTCGGTCGTCCGGCGCCGGGCGGGCCAGTTCGCCGAGGGTGCCGCCGTACTCCACCGTCACGCCGGCGTCCCGCAGCGGCTGGACGGCCCGGTCCACGCCCGGGATGTAGTCCTTGCCGAGGACGGACGGCTGCTTGTCGAAGCGCACGGTGATGTACGCGGTCTTGCCATCGCTGGACAGCGGCCCGGTGTTGGGGGTGCCCGCGGGGCGGGTCGGCGGTGGGGTGCCCGGTTGGGGCAGCGGATCGACCGCGCTCAGGACGTCGGGCAGTTCCTCCAGGTTGCCGATGACCTCCGTGACCTGGCTGCTCACCTGGGTGAGTGGGGAACTGGGGTCGTGGAGGACGATCTGGCTGCTGTAGCCGCCGGCCGTCGGTGCGTGCTCCCGTAGGACGTCGAGACCCTCTTGGGACTGACTGCCCGGCAGGGTGAAGTTGTCGGAGTACTCGCCGCCGTAGTTCTGGTGCAGCACCTGAAGGCCCACCAACGCTGCCAGCCAGAGGGCGATCACCACGACGAAGTGCCGCGCGCACCACCTACCGGTGCGGTAGAGCCAGCCCGGGCGGGAGGAGGCTGGTTCCTTCGCCGCGCCCGGCCGACCTGAGGCACCGTTCGATCCGTTCTGCGGGTGCGGCATCGTCATGACCGTATTGAACGTCGGCGAGCCAGCTTCGGCACTCTGACGGTGAGAACCGGGTGAAAGGTGACTTACGCGCTCAAGAGACAGGGGCTCTCGCCACGCCCGGTCGAAGTCCGCACGCACCGGTACGTCCGGCCCCGCCCGAGGACCGTCGGGTCATCCCCGGCGGGCGCCCGAGAGCAGCTACGTCCCGGCCACGTGGCCGCCTTCCGCGCAGGTGCTCGGCGGCCGTGAAAGGCACTCAGGCGCCACTGATCCGGATGAGTACCCGCACTCATGATCGGCGCATCCCAGGGCGCGAGGATGTTCTCAACCACCGCAGGGGCTCCCGGGGCCGCATCGTCTCCCCGGAGCACACCGCACACCAGGGGGACCACCCGTGCTCAGCCGCATCGCCGCCACTGTCACACCCGCCTTCGGACGCCTGACGATCACCTCGGCACCGGAATTCCGGCTCGACCGCACGAGCATCATCGTGGCGAACCACTCCTCCTTCGCTGACCCGGCCCTGGTACTCACCGCCCTGCGTCGACGGCTGGGCATCGAACCAGTCGTCCTGGCGACTGCCGGACTGTGGCGCGTTCCCTTCCTGGGCCGTGTACTAACCCGTGAAGGTCACGTGCCGGTGCACCGGGGAACTGCCCGCGCCGGGAAAGCCCTGGAAGACGCCGCCCTGGCCTTGGGTGAAGGCCGGCACGTTCTGCTGTACGGGGAGGGCCGGCTCCCTGCGCGTCGGGACGCGGCGGACACCGCCCCTGAAGCCTTTCGCAGCGGCGTGGCCAGGCTTTCCCTGGCTACGGGCGCGCCTGTGATGCCCGTCGGCCAAGCGGGCGCCCGGCGGATCACCTCCGGCAGCCCGACCAAGCAACTCGCGGGCCTGCTGAGCGCACCCGTTCGACGTCCACGGCTGCACGTCCACATCGGCGCACCGGTCACCCTCCCCGAGGGCGTGCCCGCCGCGACAGCTCGGGCGCACCAGGCGGTGACCTGGGCCTGGGAGACCGCGGCCACCGCTGTGGGCCACACCGCGGTCAGTGCCGCCTGAGCCCGGGAGCAGCGGGCCGTCCACGATCACGCAGCCGTAGCGGTTCGGCGCATGCGGGACATCGCAGGTCGTGTTCCTGAGAGGAAGAGCCGAAGCCGAGGAAGTGGGCGGCACCGGACCGGCGTCGCGGTCAACGCCTACCCCGAGGACACCCTGGCGCCGAGATCGTGGACCGGCCCCGCCTTCAGGCCGGCAGGTCGATCACTCCGATCGGATCCGTGGTGGGCTGGGTGGAGCCGCCGGTCGGCTCCACCGTGATGCCGACGGCGGTGGCCTGGTCCACCGGACCGTCCAACAACTGGATGTGCCAATTTCCCTTTCCCGTCAGGGTGCCGGCACGGCGAGGGGTGCCGGAGTCGTCGTACCACAGCTCGTACACCTTGCCCGACTCCAGCTTCGGAAGGCCGGAGGCGATGAAGGCCGCCTGGCTCTCGCTCCGCGAGAGGACGACGCAGCCGGTGGCTCCGTTGCTGAGTTCCGCGGTGCTGATCCGCGCGTCTGGCGCGGCCAGTACGTCCGCGAGGGCCTCCGCCTCCTGCACCCGCTCCTGGGTCCGGGCCCGCACGTCCACGGCCTCCTGGTGCTGCCACAGTGCGATACCACCGAACGCCGCAGCTGCTGCCAGGCACGCGGCCAGAGCCAGCCGCATGGGTCGACTGGGCTTCCCACCAGGGGGCCGTGGAGCCCCGGACGGGCCTTCCTGCCGGGTGGTCGCCACCTTGGCGAGGACCTGCGCGCGCAGTTCCCCAGGAGGCTCCGGCGGTGGGCCGGAGCTGAGCTCGACCACAACGGTACGGAGCGCGGCCACCTCGCGCCGGCACGCCCGGCAGCGGGCCAGATGGTTCTCGAAGGCGATCTCCTCGTCTGGTGGGAGCGCGTGCAGGACATAGGCTCCCACCGACCGATGCGGTTCGGCAGAAGCCGGCGACGGTTCGTGTCCCGTAGTCATCGGGACGCCTCCAGGCAATCACGCAGCCGTTGCAGTCCGCCGCGCAGGCGTGATTTGACGGTGCCCTCCGGGGACGACAGAGAGCGTGCCACTTCGCGGTAGGTCATCCCTTCGTAGTAGGCCAGGAGGACCGCCTCGCGCTGCGCCAGGCTCAGGGTGTCCAGGCAGCGGCGTACCCGGCGTTGTTCCTCCAGCTCCTCCACGGTCTGAGCGACGTCGTCGACGGGGGTGTGCGCCTCCAACAGCGCCGCGCGCAGTTCTCGCTCACCGCGTGCCCGCTGGGAGCGCACCCGGTCCACGGCCCGCCGGTGGGCGAGCGTGAGCACCCAGGTCCTGGCGCTGCCCAGATCGGGCTGGTACCGGCCCGCGGTGCGCCATGCCTCCACCATCACGTCCTGAGTCACCTCCGCTGCCTGGTCCGGATCCCGCAGGATCCGGCAGATCAGGCCCATCACGGGGACGTGCAGTGCGTCGTAGAGGGGAATGAAGGCTTCCCGGTCGCCATCGGCGACCTTTGCGAGCAGTTCGTCCAGCTCCTGGCCCTGTCCCCTGTCCGGCATCGGATCTCTCGTGATCTCCCGGGTGTACTGACCTTCGATCCCACCACTGATCCACAGGTGGCGCATCCGGAGCGGGATCAACTGGTGAGGGCCCGTGACCTCGGGCCCTCACCGGCCGGTCGTCAGAGCTGCCGTCCGGGGGTCCGGGGTGCTACCAGCGGTGGTGCTTGCAGTCCCAGTGGCCCTTGACCCACTGCTTGTCCCAGTGCCCGGGGACGTACACCCACTTCCAGTGTCCCTTGTGCGAGGACCGCTTGTGTGAGGAGTCCTTGCGGAAGTCCTTGCCGTGATCGTTGTTCCGCTTGTCGTTGCGGTCGCGGTCGTGTCCGCTCTTGACCCACCTCTTCTCCCAGTGGCCCTTGACCCACTTCTTCTGCCAGTGCCCCTTCTTCCAGGTGCAGCGGTCGCCGTGGTCGGTCGCCACGGAAGCGGTGGTGGACGCGGGCGTGGCAGCTGCGGCGGGCGCAGCCGCTCCGAGGGCGGCGCCGCCGACGAGCAGTCCGGTCGCGGTCGCAGTGGCGACCAGGCGCCTGATCCGGATGGGAACGGTCATGGGTCCCAGCTCCTTGCGTCGGTTGAGGTGTGACACAAGTGGTTCGATGCCGGAACCCAGTTGGATGAGACATAAAGGGTAAAAGCTAGCAAAAAGGGCCCGGTTGGAGAACCGGGCCCTTCTTGTACAGGGGCATGACTGACCCCGTGATGTCGCGCAGGGTGATCGTCTCAGCGATGTCCGCCACGGCCGCCGTCGTTGTAGTGGCCGCTCCGGTGGTCATTCCCGTTCCGGTAGTCGTTGTGGTGGTCGCCGTTTCGGTTCCAGTTCCGGTCGTGGTTGTCCCAGTTCCGGTAATTTCCCCGATGGTCGTCATCGCACCAGTTGTGGTGGCGATCGTTGTTCCACCGGTAGTCGCGCCAGTCGGAGCAACGGTAGTCGTCCCGGTGGTTCCCGTTGTCCGAGGCGAAAGCTCCGCTCACGGGCATCAGGCCCAGTGCGAGACCTGCGGCTCCTGCCGCGGCTGCGGCAGCGATCCTGCGGCGCATTTCCATGCACCTCCGTGCATCATTGCAAATCGGGAAATTCGGGTCATTTCCACCCTGCATCTGGTGTGCCGTAATGTCAACGTAAGGGAGTGGTCGATACCTTTCGCCCCATGACCCGCACGCCGAATCGTCATGCGCCCAGGCACGCCGCGGAGTTGGGACTCGTCGTGGACCTCACAGCCCCGCGCCGCCAGGCTCCGACATCCCGAGCGGCAGGCGACCGCTGTGCAGGACGCCGAGTGTCCGGGTAGCACGGGTCAGCGCCACGTACAGGTCGCTCTCGGTGAAGTCCGCGGGCTCGACGACCATGACGGTGTCGAACTCCAACCCCTTCGCCTGGCGCGGGCCGAGCACAACCACCCGCTGTGTCAGATCCGGTTCCCCGCCCACCCGCAGGCCCGGCAGCGCCGTGGCCAGCTCTGCATGCAGGGCGGTCGGCGCGATCACCGCGAGCCGTCCCTCGACGGGGAGTTCTTCCACCACTGCCTCGGCCACCGCCCGTGCGAGGCCACCGTTCACCTTGCGGACCCAGGGGGATGTCCCAGTGGAGCGTACCGAGCGAGGCGGCTCGAACCGCGGATGCCGCGCCTTGCGCACCGCCCCAGCGAACTCCATGACCTCACTGGGGGTTCGGTAGTTGACGTCAAGTCGGACAAGCTCCCACCGGTGGCCGACATGCGGCGCCAGCGCCCGCTCCCATGTGCCACAGGCGCCCTCCTCGCCGGCCTGGGCGGGATCGCCCACCAAGGTCAGCGAGCGAGTAGGGCATCGTCGCATCAGCAACCGCCAGGTCATCGGGGACAGTTCTTGTGCCTCGTCCACAATGATGTGTCCGAACGCCCAGGTGCGGTCGTCCCTGGCTCGTTCGGCGGCGCTGCGGTAATCCGCCTCCTCGTGGCGCTCGGCCATCCTCTCGGCGTCGATGAGATCGTACGCGGCGAGGAACTCCCGCTCCTCGTCTTCGAATTCGTAGGACTCGGAACCCTGCGAGAGGTCGAGCACGCCTTGGGCGTAGGCGATGCGCTCCTGTTGGGCGGCCCGCCGCGCCGCCTCTTGTGCACTGTCATCCGCTCCCAACAGTTCGGCCGCCTCATCGAGGAGGGGGATGTCGGCGGGTGTCCAGGCCCCTGCCTCCGCTTCCGGACGCCGGATCACCCGGGCTTCCTCGTGGGAGAGGTGGCTGGGATCCGCCAGGAACTCCGCGATCAGCCGCTGGGGGGTCAGGCTCGGCCACAGCGCGTCGATCGCCGCGTGCACCTCAGGGCTCATGGCGACCTCCTGGCCCAGCTGGGCGATGTCGTCCGGGCTCAGGAGGTTGGGTCCCCCGAAGGGATCGGCGCCCAGTCCGTCGGCCAGCTGTGCGGTCAACGCGTCGATGATGTGGAAGGCGAAGTACGGGCGTGCCAGGTTGTGGGGGAGCGAGGTGGCCCGGGCCCGGTCGCGGGCGGCACGGGCCATGGTGCGGTCCAGGAACAGGGTTCCGTAGCCCTCGTGATCGATCTCCAAGGAAGGCTCAAGCGGGCCAGGGGCGGACTCGTGGTCGCCCCGCCCGCCAGCCGACGTCGCTCCGGGTAGGGTCTGGCGGTCCCGCACCACCTGGGCGAGGACCTCTGCCATCTCGGCCCGACCCTTGACGGCCGCCGCCCCCGGTCGATCCACCGCGGTGGCGCGCACGCCGGGGAACAGCTCCGCCGGCGTGGCCAGGAGCGCACCGGTCTCGCCGAGGGCGGGGAGTACCTGGGCGATGTAGCTGAGGAAGGCCGGGTTGGGGCCCACGATCAGCACGGCTCGTTTGGCCAGTTGCTCGCGGTGCGCGTAGAGCAGGAACGCGGCTCGGTGCAGGGCGACCGCGGTCTTGCCGGTGCCGGGGCCGCCCTCGACGACGAGGACGCCGTGAGGGGAGGAGCGGATGATGCTGTCCTGCTCGGCCTGGATGGTCCTGACGATGTCGTGCATGCGCCCGGTGCGTGCACTGTCGAGCGCCGCGAGGAGGACGGCGTCCGCATCGGTTCCCTCGTGCCCGGTGCGCACGGTGTCGGTGAGGTCCAGGATCTCGTCGTGGAGCGCGGTGACCTCGCGCCCTTCGGTGGTGATGTGGCGCCGTCTGCGCAGTCCCATCGGGGAATGCCCGGAGGCCAGGTAGAAGGGGCGGGCGAGGTCGGCGCGCCAGTCGATGAGGACCGGTGTGCGCTCGCCGTCGTCACGGCGGACGCCCATCCGTCCGATGTGCAGGTGGGAGCCGTTGTGGTGGTCCAGGCGCCCGAAGCACAGGCCCTGCTCGCTCGCATATCGCTCCGCAAGGAGGGCGGAGCGTTCTGCGACCAGGGTCTCGCGCTCCTGGCGGGCCTGGAACCCTGTTCCGTGCTGGCGAAGAGCGCCTTGTAGGGACCTCTCGGCTTCGTCGCGCAGGTCGTCGAGCCGGTCGTAGAGGTCGGCTATGAATTGAGCTTCGTTCCGGAAGTCCTCAGTTGTCTTGGTTGACAATTCCACTCCTGCCGCGCTACGGTCCAAATATAAGCTTCTGGGTGTCTGAGCTGTTGTTGGTCGCAATCCAGATGCGAATCCGCGAATATACGCCATAACGAGCCCTGGTCGCCATTTCATGGACCGGGGCTTTTTTGTGCGCGCCGGCCAACCAGGTCTCTACCGGTATGTCCCAGTCGGATACGGAAAGCTCCGACGCATACCCAGATCGTGATCCTCAAATTTTGCTCAGATCTGCTGACGTGGGGCTCATGGGCTCTCTAGCTTCCTTTGAACCGCGCACGGGCGAGTGTCATGACGTGCCGCACGGCCGGCTCCCACCCCCAGGAGCCATATGCCGACAAGGCTCCACCCCAAGGAAATTTCACCATGATGATGTCCAAATCAGGCGTCGCTGTAGCGACCGTCGTCCTCGCTCTGACCGCCACCGGGTGTTCGGGTCAGGGCGATGGTCAAAAGACGATCTCCATCGGCATCAAATACGACCAGCCCGGTCTTGGACTCAAAACCGCGGACTCGTTCACTGGTTTCGACGTGGACGTCGCGCGCTATGTGGCTAAGGAGCTCGGCTACAAGCCGGAGCAGATCATCTTCAAGCGGGTCGCCAGCTCTGACCGCGAGGTCATGCTGCGGTTCGGTGAGGTGAAGTTCGTCGTCGCGAGCTATTCGATCAACGCGAAACGCAAGGAGAAGGTCGACTTCGCCGGCCCCTACTTCAAGGCCCACCAGGACCTTCTCGTCCGTGCGGATGACGACAGCATCACCGAGGCATCGGACCTCAACAAGAAGATCCTCTGCTCTGTCACCGGCTCCACCTCGGCGCAGAACATCAAGGTGCGACTCGCTCCCAAGGCGGACCTGCTGGAGCTCGGGGACTACTCGGAGTGTCTGGCCGCGCTTGAGGACACCCGACTGGACGCGCTGACCACCGACGACACCATCCTTGCCGGGTACGCTGCGCAACCCGAGAACGAGGGCAAGTTCAAGCTCGCCGGACTGAACCTCAGCGACGAGAGCTACGGCATCGGGGTCAAGAAGGGCGCCACCGAACTGCAAAGTCAGATCAACAAGGCGCTGCGCAAGATGATCGATGACGGTTCCTGGCAGCGCTTCGCCTCGGCCAACTTCGGCTCCGCGGGCTATGAGAACGAACCCGCTCCGCAGATCACCGAAGGTAGCTGAGCCCTCCTGCCCCTCCTCCCCGTACCATCTCGATGCTCCGGTGCGTGCATCAGAAGGCGCAGGAGGGGAACCCGAAGACGGGTGAGGAGGAAGAACATGGTTCTCTGGCCCGTTCCTGGTGGCGGTCCGCCACTGACGGCTTGGCTGGCCCGGCGGATCGCCGCCGATTTCTGCGCGCACCGTGGCGTCTGTGCCGGTGCCGATGTGGACGCGGTGCTGCTCGTGGTCTCCGAGTTGATCACCAACGCACTCCGGCACGCCGGTGGGGTCACCTCCTTCGCGCTGGCCCTCGACAGCCGGGGCGTGGTGGTGACCGTCTCGGACGCGCTGACCGCTGCCCCGCATACCGTTCGGGTGGAGCCGGATCGGCCGGGAGGATTCGGTTGGCCGCTGGTGCAGCGGCTTTCGGTGGCCGTGGCGGTGGGCCCGCACGGCACCGGCAAGAGCATCCGGGCAACCGTGCCGGTAGCGGCGCTGGCACGGGAGCCCTGTCTTGAGGACCACTGATGCCGCAGGTGCCTCGCCCCTCCCGCCGCCCGGTTGACTCTGCCCGGGCGGCCCGCACCCTCATCCCGGCGGGCAGGTTTGCCCACAGCGCCGCCGGGATGCTCCCACCAACAGCCACGTGCTCCGGTGGGGGCGGCGCTCAGCTGACGTGTCGCGCTGCCCACTCGGCCAGCGCCTTGGCGCAGCCGGACACCGTCTCTCGCCAGGTTCCGGCAGCGCCCTCGCCGGCCTCGTCGCTGACGTGCTTGACGATCCGCAGTGGAACGCCGCACTGGTGGGCGGCCCATGCCAGCGCATAGCCCTCCATGTCCACCAGCGGAGCCCTGGCCGCCAGCCGTTCGCGGCTTTCCTCGTCGGCGATGAAGTAGTCTCCGGTCGCCAGCGTCGGCCCGCCCGGGTCGGCCAGCTCAAGCGGTGCCCCGTAGGTCTCCCCGGTGAGCGAGCGCAGGAGCTCGGTGTCCAGGTCGTGCTGGAGCACGGTGCCGATCGTGTGGGTGCCCGTGAAGCCGGGGCGCAGCGCCCCGGCCGTTCCCAGGTTCACGATCTGTGAGGGTCGGGGGCCGTGTCCCAGGGTTCCCGCCAGCGCGGTGGCGGCGTTCACCTTGCCCATGCCGGTGAGCAGGATCGGTAGATCCGTGCTGAGGAACTGGGCTTCCTCCTGGACGGCGAGCACGAGCAGCGGCCGTTCCGAGGTGATCTCTCCTATGAGTCGCATGTGCTCACGGTACGTCGACGGGGCGGCGGTCCCGGTGCGCGAAGCCGACCGTTCAGTACCGCAGGGCGTTGGCCACCTCAGCTTCGGGCGTGCCCGACAGATCGCGATTGCTGCGGGCGGTTGCCTCACCCTTCGCGCCGGCAGCCACGTTCGAGACGGTGACCGCGACGACGTCGAGCAAGTTGCCGTCCTTGTCCCGGAAATTGACCTGCACCAGGAAGGACTTCTCCGAATCGGTGGTGTTGTCGGTGGTCACCGTGACGGTACTGCGCCCATCGGCGTCAGTCGTCACATCGCCGAGGGTCACCGAGCTCGTCGCGTTCACCCCGCCGGAGATGTCGTCGATCTTCTTCTTTGCCTCGGCGGCGGCTGAGGAGGCCGCCTCGCCTGCCTGCGAGGCAGCCGACTCCAGCGCTGACGCGGCCTGCGAGGCGACCTGGGAGGGACTGCTGTCCCCGTCCGAACAACCGGTGACCGCGCAAGCGGCTGCCACCAGCAGCGCTCCAGCTAGCCCGCGTGACCATGTGCCCGCCATCTCGCCTCCTGTGGCTTGTCTTCTCGGCCCAGTCAACGCCGGGTGCGATGCCCACGCCCGTCCGTCGTGGCCGATCGAGTGACGGGCCACTGCCGCAGGTGGGGCGGCGGCCCCGTTTCGCGGTGAGACCTTCCGGCCACCGCCCTGGGGTGACGCGTGGTGCGGGCCCGCCACCGCACCGCGAGGTGGGGTGGCGGGCCGTAGGCTCGGCTTGATCCGTCCTGGTCGAAGGGACGGTGCCCGGCCGGCGAGAGTGGAGCTACGGCCGCGGGGCCTGTTGCGGAGCGAGGAGCGGGGTGTCCGTGGTGTCCAAGGCCACGGCCTGGGCACTGGGTGCCGTGCCGACCGCCCCACCGGGAGCGTAGACGCAGGTGCGCGCCAGGTCCTCGGCGCACGGCGCCGCGGCGGCTCCGATGCCGAAGCGGGCTTCGGGCAGGGAGGGCAGCGCGGACCAACTGTTGGTCCGCGGGACGTAGACCTCCACCGTGGCCACTGCTGTCGCCGCGGCCGTGGGCGAGCCGCCGAGTCCGTACACGCAGGTGGTGTGCGGGCGGGCGGTGTCGCCGGGGCAGGGGCCCTGGGTCACGCCCATGCCGCGGCGGGCAGTGGGCAGCGAGGGAAGGCGGCTCCACTCGTGCGCCCGCGGGTCGTATACCTCCACGGTGTCCACCGGCTCCCCCGTCCCGCTGCCGCCGACGGCGTATACGCAGGTCGCAGTGGGAGGTACGGCCGCACGGGTCACCTGCGGGCAGCTCGCGGCTGCCATGCCCAGGCTGCGGCGCGGAGCGGACAGACGGGGCAGGGCGGCCCAGGTGTTGGTGGCCGGGCTGTACGCCTCGACCGTGTCGGTGACCTCGGTGGCAGCCCTCGTGTCGTTCTTGCCGGGCTTGCCGTTCTGTCCGTGCCCGCCCTGGGCGTGGCCCGGTTGTGTGTGAGGGGCGGCCGGGTCCGCGGGCTCCGAGGTGTCCGGGGCGGGGGGTGTGCCCGTGTCCGGGGGCGATGCTGGTTGTTCGGGGGTGCTTCCGCCGGCAACGTAAAGGCAGGTCCCGGTCAGGGTGGGAACTGCCTCCGGGCAGGCGGCGGCGGCACTGCCGATGAATCCGCGCGCGGTGTGCATCGACGGCAGGGTGGCCCAGGTGTTGGTGGCCGGGCTGTAGGCCTCCACGGTGTTCTGGGGGCCGCCGCCGTTGGTCCCGCCAAGTGCGTACACGCAGGCTCCCTGGAGCCCTTCGACGCCGTCCGGGCAGCGCGCGGTCACCGCCGCCAGGCCGGAACGGCCAACGGTCATCGAAGGGAGGGCGGCCCAAGCCCCGGTCTGCGGGCTGTAGACGTGCGCGGAGAGGGCCGCTTCGAGCGGGTGCCCGCCGAGGACGTACACGCAGTCTCCGCTGCCGAGGCCTTCGACGGCCGTGGGGCAGGGCCCGGTCGTCGTTCCGTGCCCGGTGCGTGCCTGCTGCATGGTGGGCGCCGAGACCCAGTTGCCGTCGGCGTGAGCGAGCGTCGCGGTGGCGGCGAGGATGGAGGTCATGGTGGCGGCGATGATCCGCCCCCGTGCCCGGTTCGCTCTCTTCGCACCTGAACTGCCGTGTTCGTGGGTCCTTTTGTGGCCCTTGGAGAAGATCCGCACGCGGTGTCCCCTGCCTTTCCCTGATCGTCCGCACCCCGGCAGAACGATCATCCGATGAGGTGTTCGTCACCATTCGCAGCCATTAAGGCACTGTTAGTGACGACACGCGGAGGTGCAGACCTCCTAACGGCTGACGGCTCCCTCAGGCGGCGGGCAGGAGCGGGGCCCAACGGGGTATGGGCACGACGCGGCGACCTCCGGCCTGCCCTCAGGGGTGGGGAGGGCTCACGGAGCGATGATGATCTTTCCGTGGACATGCCCCGACTGGCTGAGGGTGAAGGCCTCGGCCAGTTCCTCCAGCGGGAAGACGCGGGCCACCGGCACCCTCAGACGCCCGCTCTCGGCGAGGGCGCCCAGCGCCGCGAGGTCGTCGCCGCTGGGGCGCACCCAGATCCAGGACCCACCCGCAGCGAGCACCTGGTGGTCGGCGATGGAAGCGTGCCGGCCACCCGCACGCAGTACTGCGCGCGTGGTGTCCAACACCCCTCCGACGAAGTCGGCGACCACGCTCACGCCCTCCGGCGCGAGCGCCCGCACTCGGTCTACCAGCCCGTCTCCGTATGCGACGGGTTCCGCCCCCTGCTCGGCCAACAGCTGGTGGTTGCGTTCAGACGCGGTGGCGATGACGCGCGCGCCCAACGAACGGGCGATCTGGGTGCCGAAGAACCCCACGCCGCCGGCCGCCCCGTGGATGAGCAGGGTGTCCTGAGCGTTGACCTGGAGACGGTTCAACAGCTGGTAGGCGGTCAGGCCGGCGAGCGGAAGGCCGGCAGCTTCGTCCCAGCTCATGGACGCGGGCTTGGGTGCCAGGGCGCGCACGGGCACGCTCACCAACTCCGCGAAGGTGCCGCCGTGCACGTAGTCCTTGCGGGCGTAAGCCATGACCTCGTCCCCGACCGAGAACTCCGGCACGTCGATGCCGAGCTCCTCGACCACTCCGGCGACGTCCCAGCCAGGCACGACGGGGAAGTAGACATCCATCAACGCGTCCAGATGGCCCCCCATCAGCTTCCAGTCCACCGGGTTCACCGCGGCCCGCCGCACCCGAACCAACACTTCGCCGGGGCCGCACTTGGGCCGGGGCAGGTGGAGCGGGGCGAGGACGTCCAGTCCGCCGTAGGAGTCATAGGCCATCGCGCGCATCGTGGTGCCGGCTCGGTGAGGTGTCTCGGTCATGAACGGCCTCTCGCTCGTCGGATCTGGGTGGGGCGTGGCGCGCACCCGGCCCGCGTGTCCCGGTGCGCCGACTGCCCTGGGGGAGGCGATCTGGGCGTCGCAGCATTCGACCCCCCTCCCGGGGCGGGCGCGGTGGGTTCAGCCGCCGGAAGTACGGGCCCGGGCGCCCTCGCGCGTGCGTCCCGCTGTGGGGGCCCGCTGGGGATGTCGGCGCAGGTACTCCTCCTCCAGCTCCGCCATCCGCTGGGTGTGGGTGCGCAGGGCGTCCGCCGAGCCGTACAGCAGCGTTTCGTGCCTCGTACGGTGGATCGCTTCGAGCTCTTTGAGCAGCCGCCCCTCTTCAAGCCGTCCGGGAGCCACCCCGGCCTCGTGCTCGGCCATTGTTTCCTCCTCGGCTCGCACTGCGCGCAGTCGTCTCTCCAGTTTCACCTCGAAACCGCCGCGGCACCTCGCCGGAGAGAGCGTCAAGCGCCCCGACGGGTGATCCGTCCCGGCCGTCTGCCCTCCCATCGGAGGGTGCGTGTGCCGTCTGCGGCGATCCGCCTTGTCCGCCGTTGCACCCCTGCCTAGCGTTCGGGCTCTGCCGGGCGGCCACTGACGGTCCGTCGCGGATTTCCGCTAGGGAACGGACTGCCCATGTCGCGCATCGAACGACCGCAACTGCGCCGACGCGCCGTGCTCTCCGGCGCGCTCGGCTGGGGGACCGCCCTGTCCTGGGTCGGTTCCACGGGGGTGGCGCGAGCGGTGGAGCTCCCTCAGATCGTGGGCTGCGACACCTGGGGGGCGAAGGCGCCGTCGAGTCCGGTGCGGGTCCTCGCGAACCCGCCGCGGAAGATCATCGTTCACCACACGGCGACGAAGAACGTCACCGACTACTCGCAGTCGCGTGCGTTCGCCCTCTCGCGAGCCATCCAGACGTACCACATGAACCAGGGGTGGATCGACAGCGGTCAACACTTCACGGTCACCCGGGGCGCCTACGTCACCGAGGGCCGCCACCGCAGCCTGGCCGCCCTCCAGCACGGGGGCCAGCACGTCGAGGGCGCGCACTGCACCGGCCAGAACTCGGTGGCCATCGGGATCGAGAACGAGGGAACGTACGTCACCGAGGGGCCGCGTGCGGTGCAGTACGAGGCGTTGGTCGATCTCTGTGCCCATGTGTGCCGGCAGTACCGGCTCGCCGCCTACCAGATCTACGGGCACCGGGACTTCAACAGCACCCAGTGCCCGGGCGACCGGCTGTACGCGTTGCTGCCCCAACTGCGCGCCGATGTGGCCGCGCGCACGGGAGGGAGCCCTGTGGTGCCGTCCTGGCAGCCGTTGCGCGGGGGCGACTCGGGGGAGCGGGTGCGGGCCCTTCAGTACCTGTTGGTGCAGCACGGGGAACAGCTGAGGGTGGATGGGAAGTTCGGCTCCCAGACGCGGCGCGCGGTGCTCGCGTTCCAGCGCCGCAGCGAGACGGTCGTGGACGGTGTCGCCGGCGCCCAGACCTGGCGGCAGCTCAGCGTCTGGCTGACGCGGGGCAGCACGGGCGCGGCGGTGGTGGCCGTCCAGCGCAGGCTCGCCGACTTCGGGCTTCCCGTCGAGGCCGACGGCCGCTTCGGCGTGCGCACCTGGGCCCGGGTGGCGTCCTTCCAGTCTGCGCACGGGTTGCCCGCGGACGGGGTGGTGGACGACCGGACCTGGAGCGGTCTGCTGGCGTGAGGCGTGTGCCCACCGGGCCGGGTGGCCCCTCCGCTTGCGCGGGGTCGCCACCCGGCCCGGGTGGTGCGCCGTCGCGGTCCTCACGCGGCGGCGCGGGCAGGAGCCGCCCGGTCATCGGGGACGGTTCCTGCCGGTCTCAGCGGGGCGTGGTCAGCCCCAGGGCGGGCAACAGCGCCGCATCGACGAACCGGACGAGGTAGTCGGCGTCGGCGTACTCGCCCTCAAGGAGGGGGCGGATGCGCAGGACGCCCATGAGCTGTGCGGGTAGGAACTCGGCCGCGGGGTGGTCCGCCGTGATCTCCCCGCGCGCGACGGCCCGGTCGACCATCGCGCCGAAGGCGGCGAGTTCGGGCTCGATCAGGGCCTCTCGCAGGGCGCTCTGGAGTTCCTCGTCACTGAGCACCGCGTGGCCGAGGGCCTGGGTGAGCCGGGTGTCGCGACCGGAGGTGTCAGCGGCGATCCGGGCGGCTGCGCGGAGGTCGCCTGCGAGGGTTCCGGTGTCGACGGTGGCGAGCTTCATGCAGCGGCCGGCGCGGAGTGCGGCTGCGACGAGTTGTGGTTTGGTCCGCCACTGCCGGTAGAGCGTGGACTTGCCGCAGCAGGCGCGGGCGGCGACGCCCTCCATGGTCAGGGCCTCGTAACCGTGCTCGCGGAGTTGATCGAGTACCGCGTCGAAGAACTCCTGCTCTCGTTCCGGGGTGATCTTGGAGCGGCGGGAAGTGGTGGCCGCTGGTGTCGATCCGCTCGCCTGCGGTGTCATCGCTGATGCTCCCCTCGCTCCGACTCCGTCTTCCGACTATGGGAGTGTACCGGAACGCAGGCGTATCGGTACACTCCCGTATCGATACGCAGACGTATCGAATGGTGCCTGCCACACCCGAACGGGGCGAGGCCGTCGCCGTAGACCCGCCACGAAGGAAAGAGACCGGGGGATGACTTCCCGCCCCGAGGCGTCCGCCGATCGGCCCCGCCTCATACCCGAGCTCCTGCTCGTGGCCGCACTGTTCGTGCTCTACAAACTGGGGCGGCTGGTCACGGCCGGCCGCGCCGAGGACGCGCTGCGCAACGCCGGCCACCTGTGGCGGGTCGAGCGCGCCCTGGCGCTGCCGGGCGAAGGGAGCATCCAACAACTCCTCCTGCACGGCCAGGCCGCCGTGCACACGGCCAACGCCTACTACGCCGCCGTGCACTTCCCCGCGACGGCGCTCTTCCTCGGCTGGCTCTACCTACGGCGGCCCCGACACTACCGCTGGGCCCGCAGGGTGCTCGCGCTCCTCACCGCGGCTGCGCTGGCGCTGCACCTCGCCTTCCCCCTCGCTCCGCCCCGGCTCCTGCCGGCCGCACGCATGGTGGACACCGGGCAGGTCTACGGACCCACGGTCTATCGCGCGTCGCCCGGCGCGGACACCCTGGCCAACCAGTTCGCGGCGATGCCCTCGCTGCACTTCGGCTGGGCCCTGATGCTGGCCATCGGCATGATCGCCGCCACCCGCACGCGCTGGCGCCTGCTCTGGCTGCTGCACCCCCTGCTCACCCTCGTGGTGATAGTGGGCACCGCCAACCACTACTGGCTGGACGCGTTGGTCGCGGCGGCGCTACTCAGCATCGCCCTCGCGGTTATCGCGCCACCCCCGCGCGACCGGGACCAGCGCGGGTACGGCGCACGAGGCCCCGTCGCCGGATCCCGCCTCCCCCAGAGGGTGCCTACTACGCCCACATCGGCGGCGAGGGAGCACGGGCTGGCGGCCGGGGCCGCCGGGGTGCGGGCATGAACGCCGCGGTGCTCGCGCTCCTGCTCTGCCTCGCCTCGGCGGCCACCTACGCCACGGCCGCAGTGGCCCAGGAGCGGCTCGCCCGGCGCGAGGCAACGGCCGAAGGCGGCAACCGCAGCCTGTTGAGAACCGGTGCCTGGTGGGCTTCGGCGGGCCTGAACGCGGCGGCGGCCCTGCTGCACGCGGCAGCCCTGCGGTACGGACCGCTGACCCTGGTCCAGCCCCTGGGGGCGCTCACGCTGGTGGCCGCCGTGCCGATGGGTGCCCGCGCCGCCGGGCGTCGAGTGGCGTCCGGCGAGTGGCGTGGCACCCTGCTCACGCTCGCGGGCCTTGGTCTTCTGTTGCTGCCGGCCTCGGGACCGGCCCCCGAGGAGACGCTCTCGTTTTCCCAGGTCCTGGTGGTCGCAGCCGCGAGCGCGCTCGCGATCGGCGTCCTCGCCTCCCGGCGTGCCGCGCGGAGCGGCCTGAGGCACGCGGCGGCCTCGGGCCTCGCCTCGGCCGTGGCTTCCGCGCTGACCCAGACCGTGGCGGTCTCGGCCGGGCGCGGCGGAGAACTGCTGAGCGCTCGGGTGATCGGTGTGGCGCTGCTCGTCCTCACCTTCGCCATGGGTGGTCTGCTGCTCTCCCAGACGGCGTACCAGGGTGGTCTGGGGGCGCCCCTGGCCGTGGTCAACATCGTTAACCCGCTGGCCGCGGCAGCGATCGGAATCGCTCTCCTCGGCGAGCGGCTCCAAGGCGGCCCGGCCGGTGTCGCCCTGGCCGCGGCGGGAGCTCTCGCCGCGGCTCGCGGCGTCCTCCTGCTCACCCGGACGGCCGCGCAGGGCGCCGCGCCCCTGCCTCAGGCCCGCGCGCGCGATCGCTCGGACCTCGTGGGGGTGAAGCCGGCCCCCGCCCCCGAGTCGGCCACCGTCAGCTGAAGCGGTGGTGGCTGGGTGGAGATGCGCCGGGCCGGGTGCGGCGTGAGGCTGGCGGCATGGGAATCGAAGAGTACGGAGGCGCCGCGCCGGGTCCGCAGTCCGGTGTCCTCGTCGTGACGACGAACGATGCCCCCGGCTACCGCGTGCAGAAGGTCGTGGGAGAGGTCTTCGGGCTGACGGTGCGGTCGCGGCACCTGGGCAGTCAGCTGGGCGCCGGACTGAAGTCCATGATCGGCGGTGAACTCAAGGGGTTGACCAAGACGTTGGTGGAGACCCGTAACCAGGCCATGGAGCGCCTGGTGGAACAAGCCCGCTCCCGTGGCGCCAACGCGGTACTGATGATGCGCTTCGACGTGGCCGAGGCCGCCGATGTGGGTACCGAGGTCTGTGCTTACGGCACCGCCGTGGTCATCGTGCCCGAATGAGCCCGACACCGTCGGAGTAAAGGGCGCCCGACGGCGGTGAGGGGCATGTCCGGGCGCCGGTCACAGATCTTCACCGGCCTGCCGCGCCAACGGAGTTGTTACCACTGAGTTGCTCACACTGAAGGTGACGCTGCCGGCCCGGTACCGGTCCTCCGTCCACTCGATGGGACGGCCCGCCCGGGTGCTCGTCAGATGACGCTGACGCAAGAGCGGGCTGCCCCGGCGGATGTCCAGCAGTCGGGCGTCCTCGCTCCCGGCCGCCACCGCGTCGATGAGGTGCTCACCGTGGTGGGCCACGATTCCGGCCTGGCTCGCCATGCTGTCCATCACCGAGCGACAGTCCACCGGCAGGGCCTCCACGACCGGTGCCACCCAGTCAGCGTAGAACGTCCGCTCGACCATGACCGGTTCGCCGTCCAGGAGCCGCAGGCGCAGCACGTACAGCACCTCGGTGCCCGGCCGCAGGCCGAGCCGGCCGGCCTCGGCGTCCCGGGCCGGCTGCCGCACGCGCCGAAGGAAGCGGCTGGTGACCTCGTGCCCCATGCCCTGCGCCCACTGGGCGAAGCTGTTGAGCTCGGCGAAGCTCTGCCTGCGCTCCTGTCGCAGCACGATGCTGCGGGCGCCCTGCCGGGAGCCGATGAGGCCCTCCGCCGCGAGGACGGCCACCGCCTGCCGCACCGTGCCGCGTGAGGCGGACCACCGGGTGGCCAGGTCGCTCTCGGAGGGCAGCTCGCTCCCCACGGCGTGCTCCCCGGAGACGATCGCGGTGCGCAGTGCGTGGGCGATCTCCAGGTACCGGGCGGTGCCCATGCGGGCGTCTCCTCTCGCCGGCTCGTGGATCATGACGGCGTTCACCTTAGCCGTACCCGGCTGCCGGAACACGGCTTCATGATCACCCAACTTTGCTTTGTCACGCTTGTTTTGAGACATCCCCGGGTCTTCCGTGAGCCGTGCTCGGCAAGACATCCGCCGTTAACCGTCCGTACAGGGGGCCCGGGCGAACTGGGGGCGACTTGTTCAGACAAGTAAACCCCTTCGTCTCTGGGAGAGACCGTGCTCAGTACCCCTGCCCGCGGTGCAGCCGCACTGCTCGGTGCCGCCGTACTCGCCACCCTCACCGCCTGCGGTGCCGCCCCCGAGGAGCCCGCCGACCAGGCCGGCGGAAAGGGCGCGGGTGTCGCGGTGAAGGCGAACGTGGCCACCTCCGCGGCCGACTTCGGCGGACTTGAGGCGCTGGTGAAGCAGGCGGAGAAGGAGGGCGAACTGCATGTCATCGCCCTGCCGCCGGACTGGGCCAACTACGGCGAGGTCATCAAGGCCTTCGAGGCCAAGTACAAGATCAAGATCAAGAGCGAGAACCCGGACGCCTCCAGCTCCGACGAGATCGCCGCGGTGAAGTCCCGCAAGGGCCAGGACCGCGCCCCCGACGTCCTCGACCTCGGCATCGCCTTCGCCCGCAGCGGAGCTGAGGAGGGCCTGTTCGCCCCGTACAAGGTGACGGCCTGGGACAAGATCCCCGCCGCCCAGAAGGACGCGGACGCCCGCTGGTACAACGACTACGGCGGCTACGTCTCCATCGGATGCGACGCCAAGCGCATCAAGAACTGCCCGCAGACCTTCGCCGACCTACTCAAGCCCGAGTACAAGGGCAAGGTCGCCCTCAACGGCAACCCGACCAAGTCCGGCTCCGCCTTCGGCGGCGTGTACGCGGCGGCGCTCGCCAACAAGGGCTCCTTCGCCGACATCCAGCCCGGCATCGACTTCTTCGGCAAGCTGAAGAAGAGCGGTAACTTCATCCCCGTCGAGTCCACCCCCGCCACGGTCGAAAAGGGCGAGACGCCCATCAGCATCGACTGGGACTACCTCAACGCCGGCTACGCCGACCAGTTCAAGAGCAAGGGCGTGGACTGGAAGGTCGCCATCCCCAGCGACGGCGTGTACGCCCAGTTCTACTCCCAGGCCGTCAACAAGGACGCCCCGCATCCGGCCGCCGCCCGCCTGTGGATGGAGTACCTCTACAGCCCCGAGGGCCAGAACCTCTGGCTCAAGGGCTACGCCCGGCCGGTGCTGCTGCCCTCGATGACCGAAGACGGCACCGTGGACCAGAACTTCGTGGCCAAGCTCCCCAAGGTGGCAGGCACACCCTCCTTCCCCGCCTCGGCCGAACTCGACCAGGCCAAGGCCACTCTCGCCGAGAAGTGGGACAAGGCCGTCTCCTGATGCCCACCTCCTCCACCCCCCACCCGGGCACCGCCGGCGGCACCCGCCGCCGGCGGCACGGCCCGCGCACCTGGCTCGCCACCGTTCCCCTGCTCGCCTTCACCGGGCTGTGCTTCGGGGTGCCGCTCGCGGCCATCGCCTTCGGCGCGGTCACCCGCACCGACTCCGCGAGCGGCGGCACCGAGATCACCGGCGAACACCTTCAGCGTTCCTTGCAGGGTCCCTACCTGGGTTCGCTCCTGGGCAGCGTCCAACTCTCCGCTCTCACCGCCCTCATCGGCGGTGTGGTCGGCGTGCTCATCGCCCAGGCGGTCGTCACCTCGCGTTCCCAGGCCCTGCGCAACGCCACCCTGACCGCGTCCGGCGTGCTCGCCAACTTCGGCGGAGTGCCGCTGGCCTTCGCGTTCATCGCCACCGTCGGAGTCTCCGGAGTGGTAACCGAACTCGCCAACCTCTCCGGCCTGGGCTGGAGTCTCTACTCCTTCACCGGGCTCACCGTGGTGTACCTGTACTTCCTCATTCCGCTCATGGTCCTGGTGATCATCCCCGCGCTGGACGGGCTGCGCCCGCAGTGGCGTGAAGCCGCCTCGAACAGTGGAGCCAGTAACTGGCAGTTCTGGCGGCACATCGGGCTCCCCGTGCTCACGCCCTCGCTGCTCGGCGGCTTCGTGCTGCTCTTCGGCACCGCATTCGCCGCACACGCCACCGCTGCCGCGCTGGTCGGAGGGTCGGTGCCGTTGGTCACCCTGAAGATCGCCGATGCGCTCTCCGGTAACGTGTTGATCGGCCAGGAGAACGTGGCACTCGCCCTCGGGCTCGACATGATCCTGATCGCCGGCCTGGTCATGGCGGTCTACCTGCCCCTCCAGCGACGGAGCGCCCGATGGCTGCGATGACCTCCACCGCCCCGGACACGCAACATGTGTTCGAGGCCGGCCCAGAGCGGACTCCGGGCCGGCGCCGTCCCCGCATCTGGCGGGGCCTCGTACTCGCCCTGGCAGGCGCCTACTTCGCGCTCCCGTTGCTCGCCTCCTTCGTCTTCACCGTCCACGTCCCAGACCAGGGAGTGTCCTTCGAGGCGTACACCGAGCTGCTCTCCGCCGAGGGATTCACCGAGAGCCTGCTGCTCTCGCTGGGCCTGGCGGCTGCCACCATCGGGCTGTCGCTGCTGCTCGCGGTGCCGGCCCTGGTGGCCGTGCGCGTGGGCTCACCACGGCTGCGGCCCGTGGTGGAGGTGATGTGCATGTTGCCGTTGGTCGTGCCGCCCATCGCCCTGGTCACCGGCATCACCACGGTCCTGCGCTGGGGGCCGGAACACCTGTCGCGGACCCCCCTGTACCAGACCTTCCTCGCGGTACAGGACGAGGACTTCCCCCTCGTCCTGGTCCTCGCCTACACCGTCCTCGCGCTCCCCTTCGTCTACCGCTCCTTGGACGCCGGGCTCCGTGCCGTGGACGTGCCCACCCTGGTCGAGGCCGCCCGCAGCTGCGGCGCTAGCTGGCTCACGGTGGTCTTCCGGGTACTCCTGCCGAACCTTCGGACCTCGTTGGCCGGCGCCTCCTTCCTCACCTTGGCCCTCGTCCTCGGCGAGTTCACCATCGCCTCGCTGCTCGGCTACCAACCCTTCGCGGTCTGGATCGTGTCCATCTCCGGTGCCCAGGCCCGCATGTCGGTGGCCGTGTCCATCCTCAGCCTGCTGATCACCTGGATGCTGCTGCTCCTGCTCTCCCGGGCCGGGACCGCTTCCAGTACCCCCACCGCTTCCCTTCCCTCCCGCAAGGAGACCACGTCTTGATGTCCTCCACCGTGCCCGCGGCCAGGAAGCCGGAGCAGTCGCAGCCGGCCGGCGCACGCGTCGAGTTCCGTGGACTGCGTAGGTCCTTCGGCTCCACCGTCGCCCTCGACGGACTCGACCTCACCGTCGAGCCCGGGGAGCTCATCGCCCTGCTCGGCCCCTCGGGCTGCGGCAAGACCACCGCACTGCGCGTGATCGCCGGCTTCGAGCAGCCCGATTCCGGCGAAGTGTTGGTGGACGGCCAGGACATCACCCGGGTACCGGCGAATCGCCGTGACGCGGGCATGGTCTTCCAGTCGTACAGCCTCTTTCCCAACCTCAGCGCCCGCGACAACGTCGCGTTCGGCCTGCGGGTGCGCAAGGTGCCCGCGGCCCAGCGTCGCGAGCGCGCCGGTGAACTCCTCGACCTGGTGGGCCTGCCGGATCACGGCGGGCGCTATCCGCACCAGATGTCGGGCGGACAGCAACAGCGGGTCGCGCTCGCCCGGGCACTGGCACTGCAGCCACGGGTCCTCCTCCTCGACGAGCCGCTCTCCGCCCTCGACGCCAAGGTGCGCACCAACCTGCGCGAGGAGATCCGGCGACTACAGCTCTCGCTCGGCATCACCACGATCTTCGTGACGCACGACCAGGAAGAAGCCCTGTCGATGGCCGATCGGGTGGCCGTGCTCAACGCCGGGAAGTTGGAGCAGTGCGCCGCCCCCGCCGAGTTGTACGAGCGTCCCGCCACGGCCTTCGTGGCCGAGTTCGTCGGCACCATGAACCGGCTCCCCGGCCGAATCGCCGACCCGGACGCCGCAACGGTGGAGGTGGCCGGTGCGCAGCTGCCGGTCGACGGACCCGCTCCCACGACGGGAGACGTGGAGGTGCTGGTGCGCCCGGAGAACGTCACCGCCACCGCCGACCCCAGCGGGACGGCCACCGTCGTCTCGGCCTCCTTCTTCGGTGCCGTGACCCGGCTTCACCTCGACCTCGCCGACGGCTCCGCCGTCAAAGCTGACCTGCCCTCCCGCGACGCGGGGGAACTGACCCCGGGCACCCGGGCAGCAGTGGGGCTTGCGCCACGCCCGGTCCTCGTCGTGGCGAGGAAGAGCGCATGAACGAGCTCGCGGCCGTCCTGTTCGACATGGACGGCACCCTGGTCGACACCGAAGTGCTGTGGTGGCAGGCCACCGAGGAGATCGCTTCGTCGCTGGGGTACCGGCTGACACAGGCCGATGCCGGCGAGGTGGTGGGGCGCGCCGTCGAAGACACCGCGGCCCACCTGGTCGCCGCCCTCGGGGGCGGCGACCCACGAGCCGTGGCCGCCGACCTCACCGCGGCCTTCTTCACCCGGGTGGAGGCCGGGGCGCCTCTGCGCCCGGGAGCGCAGCAGCTGCTGTCGGCGCTCGAAGGTGAGGGGGTGCCCATCGCGCTGGTCAGCGCCTCGCCGAGGGTCGTCGTGGACAGTGTGGTGGGTGGCGCGCTGGCACATGTGCCCTTCGAGTTCACCCTGGCCGCCGAGGACACCCCGCGCACCAAGCCGCAGCCCGATCCCTACCGTGCGGCAGCACACCGACTGGGTGTGACCACGGCGGCCTGCGTGGCCGTCGAGGACTCGCCGGACGGGGCCGCTTCGGCTGCTGCCGCCGGCTGCACGGTGCTCGTGGTGCCGTCCCTGCTGGAGGTTCCGGCGGGACCGGGGCGGGTGTTCGCCAAGAGCCTCGCGCAGGTGGATCCCTCCACCCTGCGACGGTGCCTTGCGGGGTACTTCGGCTCCCACGAGGCCGGTGCCGTCGCCGGGGGCTGACCCCTTCCAGAGCACAGCCGTGGGCGCTGGCACCGGCACGGGTCGATGGGACTCGGGGTGCCTTCGCCTGGCGGCGCCCCGCGACTCGGCGGGAAGCCTCGACCCGAGCCGGGTCAGGCGGACCCCCGACGGACCACCTCGGTGCGGGTGACGACCGGGGACCCACCAGCACGCACGGGCAGCCCCCCTGGACCGGCGCCGAGGAGGCCGAGGAGGAGGTGGGCCATCAGACGGCCCATGCCCTCGATGTCCTGGCGGACCGTCGTGAGTGGCGGGTCGGTGGACTCCGCCACTGTCTGGACGTCGTCGAAGCCGACCACGGCGACGTCCCCCGGCACTCGAAGGCGCCGTGCGCGCAGCGCGGCCAGGGCTCCGGAGGCCATGAGGTCGTTGGCTACGAAGACACCATCCAAATCCGGTGCGAGGCGCAGGAGCTCATCCATGGCTCGGCGCCCGGAGAGTGCCGTGAAGTCCCCTTCGACCACCAGCTCAGGCGCGTTCGGCGGTAGGAGGTCGCGGTAGCCGGCTAGGCGGTCGGCGGCCGAGGTCTGGTCGTGCGGTCCGGCGATGTGGGCGATCCGGCTACGGCCCAGGGCTCGCAGGTGCCGTAGCGCCGAACGGGCTCCGCCGCGGTTGTCCGCATCGACGAAGAGCACGTCCGCCCCGCTCCAGCCAGGGCGCCCGCCGTACACGACGGGCAGGCCAAGGCGTGCGATGGTCGCCGGAAGCGGGTCGTCGGTGTGGAGGGAGAAGGCCAGCACTCCGTCCACATGGCCCCCCGCCAGGTAGCGGGCGATTCGGTCGTGATCCTCGGGCCCGTCCTGGAGCATCAGCACGAGCTGCTGGTCCTGTTCGCCGAGCGCCTTCTCGATCCCGCGCAGCTGCCGCAGGAAGAACGGGTCCGCGAAGACGCGTGTGCCCGGTTCGGTGATGATCACGGCGACGGCCCCCGTGCGGCGCGTGACGAGGGTGCGGGCCGCAGGGTTGGGGACGTATCCCAACTCGGCCACGGCGGCCCTCACTCGATCCGCCAACGGCCCCGTGACGCCGGCGCCGCCGTTGACGACGCGGGAGACGGTGGCCCGGGACACCCCGGCGTGTGCGGCGACGGCCTCCAGGGTGGGGCGGCCGGCGGTCTCCTGTGCCATGAAAGGGAGGGTAGGCCACGCACCGGCCGAAGCCGAGGGGGCAGGTGCGTGGCCGGATCCGGCGCCGGTCGTCAGTGCCCGAAGCCGAACCAGTTCAGGTTGACGAAGTCGGCGCTCTGGCCGCTGGTGAAGGTGAGGTACACGTCGTGGACCCCCGTGACCGGCGTGATGTTGGCCGGCACGGTGCGCCAGCTCTGCCAGCCGCCGGTGCTCGCCACGGCGAAGCTTCCGACGGGCGTGGACGTCCTGCTGTCGAGCCGTACCTCGACCAGTCCACTCACCCCGCCGGCCGCGCCGCTGGCCACCCGTCCGTAGAACTGGCGGGCGGCGGTGGAGCCGAAGTCAACTGCGCGGTAGAGCGTCCCATCGCCGTTGGCCAGGGCGGCGAGGTGCTCACCACCTCCGGTGTCGGAGGTGGATTCCTTGACGACCCCCCACTGGCCGTCGTAGGACTCCGCCTGGAGGGTGCCGTAGGCATCGCGGCTGCCGGGCGGTGCGGTGGTCGGAGGCGAGGGGGAGGGCGCAGGGGTGGGCGGTGGCGTGCTGCTGCCCGGGCCGCTCTGGAGGACGCGCACGTAGTCGACGACCATCGGGCGCCCCGGGAGCGTGCCGGCGTCCGGCCCGCCGCCGAAGGCGTCGGGGAATCCGCCGCCCATGGCCACGTTCAGGATCAGGAAGTAGCCGTGCTCGGTGGCGCTGGCCCAGGTGGCCGGGTCCACCTGAGTCTGTCGGACGGTGTGGAACACGCTTTCGTCCAGCGAGAAGCGCATCTCCTGGGGGACGGCGCCGCGGTCCCATTCGACCGCATAGGTGTGGAAGCCCGCCTGGCACGAGAGGGGGGAGCAGGCCCGCTGGCCACCGATGCCGGAGGTTTCGTTGCAGGGGCCGCCGGGGCTCGTGCCGCAGTGCATCGTCGTCCACACCTGGTTGATGCCCTGGACGTTCTCCATGATGTCCAGCTCGCCGATGCCGGGCCAGTTCCACCAGTTGCCCCGGTAGGGGGTGCCGAGCATCCAGAAGGCGGGCCAGTAGCCCTTGGCCCCGGCTCCCGTCACGTTTGGCATCTGAATGCGCGCCTCGACGCGCAGCTTCCCCCCGACGGGTGGCTGGAAGTCTCCCCGTCGGGTCTCGATCCGGCCGGAGGTCCAGTTGCCCGCCGCGTCCCGCAGTGGGGTGATGCGGAGGTTCCCGGCGCCGTCGAGCGAGACGTTCGCGGGATCGGCCGTCATGGTCTCGATCTCGCCGGTACCGAAGCGGGCCGGTCCGCCCGGGTAGCTCGTCCCGGTCGTGTACTGCCAGTGGGTCGTGTCGACCCCGCTGCCGGCAGGTCCGTCGAACTCTTCGGAGAACACGGTGGTCCAGCCGGCTGCGGGCGGTGGGGCGGAGGCCCGGGCGGGTAGTGACACCGCGCCGAGGCCTGCCGCTGCGGTGAGCAGGGCGGTCAGCAGCCCGAGGGCGGCGCGACGCGCGGGGCCAGGGGCGGGTAGGCGGACTGATCTGGATCTGGTTGCACTCATGGGCACCTCGTCTAGGGCAGGGGAAGTGCGTGGTGTGAGAGCGCTCTCACACGTTCGTGCGCCGCTACTGTGCTCCTGCGGGCTCACGCCGACAAGAGGTGAACGCCAATCAATCTGACGGGTATTGGTGGCTACGCTTCCTGAACGTGATGGAGCGGTGAGGCGGCGCGCCGCCGGTCGAGGGTGGGGCGTCTCGGGCACGGCCCGGTCCCCGCTCCGAGGCGGTGGAGGTCGAAGCACCCGTCCTCCGTCCCCGCCTCGCGTTCCGATGCGCTGCGCGCATGGCCAGATGGCCCCCATATGTCGAATGTCCGGTGCGATTTCTAAGCCAATGGACCAGTTTTTCCGGTCCGTGTTGAGCCAGCGGGCTTCAGATGATTATCTGTGTCCTATCCATGTACTTGCGGCGCCGCGCAGCGCCGGGAGGGCGACGAGGCCGATCCCGGACCGCGGCGCCTTCGCCGTGCCCGTCGTCGACCGCCCACCACCCCGGGCGGTGCGCGGGCTGGCGGTCCTGCGCAAAAGGGGGCGGCACACCGCCGTGAAGAGGATGTTCGTGGCTCCGGACCCGGGGCGCCTCAGGCTCAGGAACGCGCTGCGCGCGGTACTCGGCGTCGGGCTCGCCGTCGCCCTCGCCGAACTCGCGGGGCTCTCGCTCACCGCGTCGATCACCGGGGGCCTCGCGGCCCTGCTGGCCCTCTTCACCGTCACGGACGCCTCCGTGAGCGGCCAACGGATCACCACCGCCCTGCTACCCGCCGTCGGGTTCCCGGTACTCGCCCTCGCCACCTCACTGCACGCGGTGCCGCTCGGCCGGGACGCGGCCTTCCTCGCCGTCGTCTTCTGCGGGGTCTACGCCCGCCGCTGGGGACCTCGCGGACACGCGCTGGGGATCTTCGGCTTCATGAACTTCTTCATCACCCAGTTCCTCCAGGCGGTCCCGGCCCAGTTGCCCGAGCTCTACGGCGCGGTGGCCATCGCGCTGGCCGCCGCCGCGGCGGTGCGCTTTCTGCTCTGGCCGATCGAACGCCACAATCCACCGGCACCGGCACCCCTGCTACTCCCCGGCACCGGTCTCGCCCGGCCCACGACCCGCCAGGCGGTCCAAGCGACGGTCGCTTGCGCGGTGGCCCTGGCCATCGGGCAGGGGCTCTCCGAGGACCGCTGGTACTGGGCGGTGGGCACCGCCTGGTGGATCTTCGTGAACACCGTGTCCCGCGGTGAGACCCTCGTCCGTGGATTTCGACGGGTCCTCGGCACCCTGATCGGCATCGTCGTCGGCCTGCTCGTTGCCCTGCCCCTGCACGGTTCCGCCGTCCCGACCGCGTTTCTGGTGGCCGTGTGCGTGTTCGGGATCTTCTACACGGCGGCCGTCTCCTACTCCTGGATGACGCTCGCCGTCACCGTCATGGCCGGGCTGCTCTACGGACTCCTCGGGGTCCTGGATCCGCAACTGCTCGTGCTGCGCCTTGCCGAGACGACGGTGGGGGCCGCCAGCGCCGCGCTGGCGGTGGTGCTGGTGCTGCCCGTCACCACGCACAGCACCAACGACGCCTGGATCCAGCAGGCCCTGTACCGGGTTCGCGAAGCCACCTCCGCAACCCACCGCAGGCTCGCCGGCGAAGCCGAGTCCGACCCGACCCCGCACGCCGCGGAACTGGAGGTACTGCTCGGTCGGGTGCGGATGGCCCTCGCACCTCTGGTGCACCCGCTCAGCCCCTTCCCGGCACGCAAAGCCCGGGCCCGTCAGGTGATCGCACTGCTCGACGACTGTGCCCGCGAGGTCCGCGGACTCTCGGCCGTCGCCGCGGACGCGCAGGCTTCGCACGACGCCCGGTTGGCCGCGGCCTCCTGGCGGGTGGAGGCCGCGGTGAAGGCCCTCACGGCGGGGGAGGCGGAACTCGCCCAGGACCCCGCCCCCCGAGCCGAGGCCTGCCCGGTACCAGGAGCCCCTGCCCTGGCCCATCTGCACGGACTGGAACGTGCGCTGGTCGACCTCGCGAGCCCGCTGCGCAGCGACCCACGCAGTCCGCTGACGGGCTGATGCGACCGGGCCCGCCCGGGGGGGGGGGGGGGGGGGGGGGGGGGGGGGGGCGGGGGGCGGCGGGCGCCCCCCCCCCCCCCCGCCCCCCCCCCCCCCCGCGGGCGCCCGCCGGCGGGGGGGGGCGGCCGGGGGGCGGGGGGGGGGGCGGGGGGCCCCCCCCCCCCCCCCCCCCCCCCCCCCCCCCCGCTTCCCGCACGGGATCACCTCACGGCGCGCCGAAGGTGAGCGTCAGCTGCGGGGGCCCCTGTGGGGCCGTGGCCTCGGAGGACCACAACCACAGCGAGTCCGAGCCGCTACCGGTCAGGGCCAGGCTGTAGTCCTCCTCGCCGAGCGCCGGCGCGAGCCCCGCGGCGTCCAGGGCCACGGTGTGCACGGCCGATCCCTCAGCGATCGCTGTCAACGACCCCAGCACGGTGCTGCTGACCGCGGGCCGGTCGTTGTACGTCGTCCCTGTTTCCGTCCAGGTCCCGGTCACCGGCCGCACCGTGAGGGTGTCGGCGCTGCCCGAACCGCTCATGGTGGTGGTCTTGATCCGCAACGAAGCCGATTTCAGGACTGTGCCGGCGGGTGCCTGCGGCAGGCTGAAGCGGAGGTAGCTCTGGTAGAGCGGGCTGTTGCGGACGGCCAGCGAGCTTGAGCTGCCGAAGTTGGAGCTCGGAGCACCCTGGTTGGCGTAGGTGTCCTCGGTGGCGGCAAGGGTCACTACGGTGTCCGCCGGGGCGCTGGCCAGCGCGAAGTGCTGGCTGACCTGGGCCTGACTGAGGACGCTCGGGTACACGGCGGTTTCGTCGATCTGCCCCGCGAAGGAGTTGCTGGTGGGCCGGTTGGGCCAGCCGTTGAGGTTGTCCCCACCCACGTGCCAGTAGCCCGCGAAGTCCTCGTGGGTGGTGACACCGAGGGTGCCCCGGCTCTGCCCGTCCACGTACAGCACCATCCCGGACGGGCCCTGGGTGGCCACCACGTGGTGCCACTGGTTGTCGTTGTAGCTGCCGGCCGTGGTCACGGTCCGGGTGGCTCCCGTGTAGACGCCGAAGACGAGACGGCCGTCGTTCGTCATGTACAGGTGCTTGTCGTAGCGGCTGCTGTTGCGCACGGTGTTGTTGCCGAGGCCCAGCAGCTTTCCGCCCCGCGTGGTGTCGGTGCGGAACCAGGTCTCCAGCGAGTACGTGGCCCCCACCGTCGTCCGGTGCTCCCCGTAGACCTGCTGGTCGGCTCCGTTCAGGGAGATCGCCGTGCTGGTCCCGGTCACGGCGCCCGGGCTCTGCCGCAGCCCCACCGATCCGAGGTGGTTGCCGTTGTGGTTCCCGGCCGAGGAGTCGGCCACGAAGGGCCTCACCGCGTCGTCATAGCGCCAGTACTGCTCGGCGCCGTCCGCACGGACCCGGACCGGATAGGAATGGGCCGAGGTCGGTACCGGGACCGTCGAGGTGGCGGACAAGGCGCTGGTGTTGCCCGCGGCGTCGGATGCCGTCACCCGATAGGTGTAGGTCTGGCCGGCGGCGGCACTGGTGTCCACCCAGGAGGCCTGAGGGCGCAGGAACTCCAGGGAATCGGCCTGGACGGTGCCGATCGGGGTGGCCGATCCGTTGCGGTAGATCCGGTACGTCAGCAGGCTGTCGTCCAGGTCGTAGCTGGTGCGCCAGCGGACCTGGACCTCGCCCGGCTGGAAGGCCTCCGCACTGGCCGACGGCACGGTGGGCGCACCGGTGTCCCCGGTGGAGGCGAAGCGCGTCAGGCCCTGTTGGGGGCCACCGTTGACCGTGGTGAACTCGCCGCCGACCCAGAGGTAGTCGATGCCCGTCTTGGAGCCGACGGTCATCACCCGTGGGCCGATCCCTTCGCCGATCCCGTCATTGGTGTCGGGGAACCAGCCGAGTTTCCCGGTGCTGGTCACCGGCTGGGCCAGCAGGTGGCGTCGGCGGCCGTCGGGGAACTCGCCGACGCTGGAGCAGTCGTGTGCGTGCGAGGCGCTGTAGAGCACCTGCCGGTAGGGCAGGACGGCCTGGGTGGCGCCCAGACAGGTGTCCCGCCACCGCTGGTTGAAGTCGTCCAGATCGAGTGCGATGCGGCCGTCGAAGACGCCACCACCGGTTCCCTCGTTGGCCGTGTAGAAGCCGGTTTCGTCGGTGGCGATGTCCTTGACCACCGAGTTGGTCGGGATGAAACCACTGGTGTAGCTCTTGGCGAGGGCGCCGCTGGTGGCGTCCACCACCGCCAGGGCGTGGGACTGGACTCCGTTGACGGTGAAGAAGTCCCCGCCGAGGAGCACGTGCCCGCCGTCCGGTGTGACCTCGACAGCGCGGCCCGGTTCGTCGGCGTTCGCGGTGAACGGCAGCAAGGCGCCGTTGGCGGCGTTGACCGCGGCGAAGCGCTGGCGGGTCTGTCCCGCGACGGTGGGGAAGTCACCGGCCGCGTACACGGTGTCCGCGGTGACGGCCAGAGCGCGCACGGTCGCTGGGAAACTCGGCCGGAAGTCGGACTTGGGCTGGCAGGTTGGCACGTCGATCGCAGTCATGCTGCTGACCGGCATGCCGTTGACCGCGCCGAAGTATCCGCCGGCGTAGAGCGTCTTGTGGTCCGGGGAGAGGGCCAGGGCCCGTACCGTCGCGGTGCCGCTTCCCACGGTGAAGGAGAGCGAACAGGAGCCGGGGGCTCCGGTCGCGGCGTCGAAGGAGGCGAAGTTGACCGCGGGGCGGTCGGAACCCGGTGTGCCGGCGGGAGGGCGCAACGCCGAGAAGGTACCGCCGGCGAACACCGTGTCCCCGGTGGCGGCCAGCGCCCACACCACCCCGTTGGTCTGCCAGGTGGGCAGTTCGTCTGCGGTGAACGCGACCGGTGGGGTGATGGCGGAAGCCGGTGGGGCGGTGGCCGCCCCGAGCCCGGCAGTGGCCAGGCAGAGCGCCAGCGCCCCCGTCACCCCCCGGTAGCTACGAACCGCGCCGTGTGCTGATCTCCGCATGGGCCCCCCAACGCATTGACTGAATCGGTGGCTGAAACTGAACAGGGCAGAGGTGCGTACGGGCGCACAATAGGCCTCCTCGGACCGATCCGGGAGCGGTTCCGGTCAAACTGATCACCAGTATCGAGAAATCCGGAACAACCACCACTACCCCGGCACTAGCATCCGGCGGGCGCCAGGGGCGCGCCCGCGCACATTCACCCCTCGGCTACAGGGTGGATCTGGCCGGACAGGGGGTAACCGCCGGGAATGGAAACGACGCAGTGCGTGACGGCCGCCCACAAGGCAGTGGCGGCCGAGGAGTTCATCCGACTCCATCACCAGGAGAATCCGGATGAGGGTGATCCGCGCCCGCGGTTGGCCGCGGTACGCGAGGAGTTGGCGGAGACCGGCACCTACCGGCACACGGACTCCGAACTCGTCCACGGGGCCCGCGTCGCCTGGCGCAACAGCAACCGCTGCATAGGGCGTCTGTACTGGAACTCGCTGCGGGTGCGTGACATGCGGCATCTCACCGGCGCCGACGAGATCGCCGCCGCCTGCGCGGACCATCTGCGGGCCGCGACCAACGGTGGCCGAATCCGACCCACCATCACGGTCTTCGCTCCGGACACCCCCGAGCGGCCCGGCCCGTGCATCTGGAACGAGCAACTGATCCGCTACGCCGGATACCCGGCGACACAGGGGAGGCGGATCGTCGGCGACCCCCGCAACACCGGTCTGACGGAGGCCGCCCTGCGTCTCGGGTGGCCCGGGGGTCCGGGTACCGCCTTCGACCTGTTGCCGCTGGTTGTCCAGGGTTGTGACGACAAGCCGCGGTGGTTCGAGCTGCCGCGCGACCCCGAGGTCGTCCTCGAAGTGCCCATCGAGCATCCGGAGGGCGACGGCTGGCAGGACTGGGGCCTGCGCTGGCACGCGGTGCCCGCCATCTCCAACATGTGCCTGGAGATCGGTGGTGTCTGCTACCCAGCCGCGCCCTTCAACGGGTGGTACATGGGAACGGAGATCGGTGCCCGCAACCTCGCGGACGAGGACCGCTACGACCTGTTGCCCGCCGTGGCCCGCCGGTTGGGTCTCGACACCGCAAGCGAGCGGTCCCTGTGGAAGGACCGGGCGCTGGTCGAACTGAACCGGGCGGTCCTGCACTCCTTCGACCGCTGCGGCGTCGCGATGGCCGACCACCACACCGAGGCCCGGCGCTTCATGGCCCACTTGGAGCAGGAGCGGCGCAAGGGCCGTGAGGTGAGCGCCGACTGGTCCTGGATCGTGCCGCCGATGTCCGGAGCGACGACTCCCGTCTTCCACCGCACCTACGACGAGACCGAGCGCAGTCCCGCATATGTGCACCACCCCCAGGCCCACGCCCGAGCCCGAGGGGAGCCTTTGGTCTAGACCTGCTACCGTCTGCTCCGATCACGGCACGGACCGGCGGGAGCCGGCCGCGGAGAGGGGCGAGGCGTGCACAGCGACAGGAACTCCCATCGGCCCTGGCGGGCGTACATCGGATCGTTCACGTCCGAGGGCGGCGCCGGAGTGACCGTCGCCGACCTCGACATGAGCACCGGAGCACTGGCGACGGCCGGCAGCGTGGGGTCTCCCACCGACCCCTCGTACCTGGCCGTCGCCCCTGACCGGGGAACCCTCTACGCGGTGAGTGAGACGGGCCACGGGGCTGCTGCCGCCTTCGCCCTGGACGAGACGGGCCCGCCGCGGCTGCTCGGCACCCCCCGGCTCCTCGGCGGAGCCGGCCCCACCCACCTCGCCGTGGCCGCGGGCCACCTGGTGACCGCCCAGTACACGGACGGCACGGTGGCCACCCTGCGGATCGGCGCCGACGGCGGGCTACAGGGGCGGGCGCGGGTGCTGCGCCACGAAGGCAGCGGCCCCGATCCGGACCGGCAGCGCGGGCCGCACGCCCATCAGGTGGTGCCCGCACCGCAGGGCCCCTGGGTGTTGGGCGTGGACCTCGGGGCGGACGTGGTGCGCACCCTCGCCCTGGACCCCGCCAGCGGTGAACTGCGCGTGCACGGCGAGACCGGCATGCGGCCAGGCAGCGGCCCCAGACAACTCGCCTTCCACCCCTCGGGAGAGTACTTCTACGTACTGGGCGAGTTGGACCCGGCGCTGACGGTGTGCCGCTGGAACGCCCGCGAAGGCCGGGCGGAGGTCCTCGCCGAAGTGGCGGTCGCCGGCCACGGTTTCCCGGGTCACGACCCCGACCGGCCACCCCGTGCCTATCCGTCCGCCGTGGTGGTGGATCCCGGTGGCCGCTTCCTGTGGGTGGCCGTGCGCGGTACCGATGAGATCGCCGTCCTGGACCTGGCCGACGGTCCGGACCTGCCGCGGCTGCGTTCCACCGTTGACAGCGGCGGGAGTTGGCCCCGGGACCTGGAGTTGGACCCCACGGGCCGGTGGCTGTACGCGGCCCACGAGCGTTCCGGTGAGGTCAGCTGGTTCGACCTCGACCTGACGACCGGAGTTCCGCGGCTGGCAGGGTCGGTACCGGTGGCCGCCGCCACCTGCGTGGTCTTCGGCTAAGGGCGCTCCCGCGCTACCCGGTGGGGCGGCGTGCGGCGTCAGATGCAATGCGTCGCAAGGCGGAGGGGCGCCAGCACACCCGGGTGTGTTCGGGCGATTCGACAAACCGGCGGGGCGCCGCAGCTGTCGTCGCGCGCCCGCCGGGTATCGCGGCTCGGGCCTTGGGAACTCTCCCGCGGTCCGCCCGGGAGGAGGAGCCCCGTCCCGGGCGGACTCCGGCGATCGACAATGTGGACCGGTTCCGGACAGGAGGCGGGGGCGCCGGTGTTGCGGGCCCGACCGGGCAGGCGGAAGGGCCCACCCTTCGCCAGGGAAACGGGCCCTTCACCGTGCGCGTGTTCAGTGCCCCGGTGGCGCGGGCTGCGGGCTGATCCCCAAGGCCTCCGTGTACTTGGCCACGGCCAGCTTGCCGATCGCCGAGTAGTCACCCAGCGGCTCGGCCGCGGCGCAGTCGGCCTCCTTGCAGGCGGTGTCGAGTAGCCCTTCGCTGACCTCGGGGCCGACGACGTACGGGGCGAGCGCCAGCTGGACCGAGCCGGCGTCCCGGAGCTGTGCGGCCACGGAGGTGACGGACCCCTCCTGGTCGAGTGCGGCAGCCATGACCGGTACCGCCAGCCGGGCCGCGAGCAGCATGCCGGTGATCCCGGCAGCCTGCACGGCCTCCTGGCCGCCCACGGTGCCCAGGATGATGCCGTCGGCGGCGGTGGCGACGGTGAACAGACGGGCCCGGTCCGCGCGCGCGAGCCCGGCCTCCGACAACCTGACGTGCAGGGCTTCGGCGAGCAGTGGATGCGGGCCGAGCACGTCAGCGAGCTCGACGACCACCTGGCTGTCCATCAGGGCCTGGCGGGTACGGCGCAGCAGATCGCTGTCAGGGCCGGCCAACAGCGGAACCACGACGGCCGTCGGGCCCTCGGGTTCGCTCACCTCCGAGCCCGAAGCCCGGGCGAGCTCCGCTCTGGCGGTGCGCTCCGCAGCGGTTCGGGCGAGAACGCCCTGGAGGGTCGGGAACTCGGCGCCCTCGCTGTCCTCGCCCTCCAGATATCCGATCCGGGCGTCGAGGCCCGGGAGCTCGGAACGGGCGATGCTGAGGGCGTCCTCCGCGATGGTGCGCGCAGTCGTGGACGGGGCACCAGGCACGGCGAGCACCAGCGCGGGCGCACCATCGGGGGCGACCACGGGTTCCGGCCGCCGGTGCCGTCCGGGCTGGCGGGGACGCGGCATTCGTACAGGCAGGCCCGCGGGGCCAGTGGGGGTGCTCATGGCTTCGCATGCTACTGGCTCACCCGGACCTCCTGTTCGGGCAGGTCCCGGGCGGATGCTTTCTGTCCTGATTTTTCCTGCCGCACCCGGACACCACCAGACCGGCCGTTCGAAACGGGCCTCCGCTCTCCAGCGGGCTGACGTTCGGTGGGGAGCCCGTTTCGGCCAGTGGTGCGGGGCTGGCCCTTGCGCCAGTAGAGTGATGCGGCGTGGCAGCTCTACCGTTGAGAGAACTCGTTGAGCCCGGATGGGCCGACGCACTGGCGCCGGTCGCCCATCGCATCGCCGCGATGGGTGACTTCCTTCGCGCGGAGATCGCGGCCGGGCGCACCTATCTACCGGCCGGAGCGCAAGTGCTGCGCGCCTTTCAGCAACCTTTCGACGAGGTACGGGTGCTGATCGTGGGGCAGGATCCCTACCCCACGCCCGGGATGGCCATCGGCCTGAGCTTCGCAGTGGCGCCGGATGTGCGGGCGCTGCCGGGCAGCCTGGAGAACATCTTTCGTGAGCTGCACGGCGATCTGGGGATCGCGCGTCCTTCCAACGGCGATCTGACGCCGTGGACCCGGCAGGGCGTCCTCCTGTTGAACCGCGCGCTGACCACGGCCCCCAGGAAGCCGGGTGCGCACCGAGGCAAAGGCTGGGAAGAGGTCACCGAGCAGGCGATCCGGGCGCTGGCCGCACGGGGGAAACCGCTGGTCTCCGTGCTCTGGGGGCGTGACGCGCGCAACCTGCGACCGTTCCTGGAGGACTTCCCGGCCATCGAGTCCGCCCATCCGTCCCCGATGTCCGCCGACCGGGGTTTCTTCGGCTCCCGGCCCTTCAGCCGGGCCAACGACCTCCTGGTCCGCCAGGGGGCCCAGCCAGTGGACTGGCGGCTGTCCTGAGGTTGCCCGTCCTGCCCGACCTGGTGCGTGGGTAAAACTGATGGGAATATCAGCCTGAGTCCTTGGATGGCAGGATGGCCCTGCGAGGTACGGACAGGGGCGGAGGAAGACGTGGCCGATCGTAGGGCGGCGATCCTGGAAGCGGCTGCTCGGGTGATCGCCCGTCGCGGAGTGCGCGGGCTGCGTGTGGAGGAGTTGGCCGCGGAGGCCCGCGTGTCCACCGCGCTGATCTACTACCACTTCAAGGACCGGGCCGGCATCCTGCGCCAGACGATGGAGTTCATCAGCGACCGGGCCGGCCATTACACGACTGATCTCGACCCTAAGGCGGCGCAGCTCGGCCCTCGCGGGGAGCTGGAGCGGGCGCTGCTCATGGAGTTCCAGGACGCGCCGCTGGTGCGGGAGAACAGCACGGCCTGGGGGGAGCTGCGGGCCAGTGCGATCTTCGACCCCGATCTACGGGAGGACTTGCGGCGCGCGAGTTTGGTGTGGGTGCAGGAGATCGCCGAATTGTTGGGCCGAGTGCAGCCGTTGGGGACCCCCACGGCTTTGGCCTCGGCTGCTGAGCGGCTCACGGCTCTGGTGGAGGGGCTGAGTGGGCGCTGGCTCAGTGGTGTTCTGCCACTCGATCATGCGCGCAACCTCCTGGGAGAGGCGATCGACGTGGAGCTGCAACACCTCGAACGTCGCTGACTGAATTTTTAGCCCCCTGCCCTTCGAAACCGAAGGTGGCGGGGGGTTTCGCGCCTTCGACTCCCACCTTATAGGTGTATATCAGGGCATTTTTGGCGTTGGTGGGGAGTGACTGCATGCCGACGTGTGAGGGTGGAACGATCGATTCTTTCTGATTGACTGAATTTCCAGTCAGTGTCACAGTGGGGCCATGAGGCCCGCCATCTCGGAGCGTGAGCTCGTGGGTCGCTCCGCCGTCACCTCGAAGGGCAGCCGCCGTGCCGGGGGCCCCGCCCTGCCCAGTTCTGGAGTCAGCCGTGTTGAACTCTCCACGCCGCAAGGCCTTGCGCACCCTTGCCGGCATGAGCATGCTCGCCTTCGGATCCGCGGCCTGTGGATCAGGTGCCTCTTCGGCCGCGCGCCCCTCCGGCACCGGCACCGTACGGCCGGCGACCGGGTCCGCGCCGACCCGCAGGCTCGGGGCCGAATGGGAGAGTCATGCCCGTACGTTCATGTCCTGGCCGGCACTGGAATCCGTATGGGGTCCGGACCTGCGCTACGTGCGTGAGGACATCGCCCGGGTGGCCCGGGCCATCGCTGAATACGAGTACGTGGTCCTGATGGCTAGCCCTGGGCAACTGGCAGCCGCCCAACTGTGACTGAGCGTGCTAGTTGTCCGATGAGCGCGCTATCTGTCCACTTGAGTGCCAGCGTCGATCGCTGTGGCTAGGCGGTCTGCGTAGGAGTCGAGCGTGTGCCGCAGGGCCCCGAAGGCGGGGTAGGCATCTCCGCGCACGAGGTAGTGGCGGCCTTGGTCCCTTGTGGCCGTCGGTGGAAAGGGAGCGAATCGCTGCTCACCTTTGGTGACCTCTGCCCAGACGTAGATGGAGGAGGACATCCGTCTGCCGTCGTCATTGGCGATGTCCCGCCGCGCGCGGGACATCGACGTCTGCTCGAGCAGTTCATGCCAGGTATCGACGGAGATCGACCAGCCGAGCAGGGCCTCTCGTCGTCGCTGGTAGTTGATCAAGGGTGCTCTTTCGAGCTCTCCTGCCAGGCAGTCGATCGCCGCGTCGAACTTGTCGATGAGCCCAGCTGAGCGCAGACGGTTCACGAGATATCGGACTGCCCCGATCTGCTTGCCGCTGAGATTCATACCGAGAAATTGTGAAGCCTCGCCGGCTGAGCCGCCCTTGGCTCGCTGGACGAGCAGAACGGCAGATGAGCGGCGCAAAGCACGCGGGTTGATGACCGGGAACTCGGCGAGGTGACGGTCTGCCCAATCGTCCAGAAGGAAGGCGGGGACGTGCATGGGAAGGAACCCCGCTTTCGGGTGAGGGCGCCTCCGGCCTCTCTGGCCGGTGCAGCGATATGTGGTGAGGACTGTGTCCGCCGCCTGTTGGAATTCCGGCGAGCATTCCTGTCTGACGCCTTTGAAGGCGGCTTCCCACGTGTTGTAGAGCTGCGCCTTCCGGCCATAGCCCGGTTCATTAGTCGGCATGAGCGGGGCAACTGCGGTGGCCATATCGGGAGAACTGAGCATGGTGTCTGCGGTCAAGAGGATCGCGGCGCAGGCCCGCGCGTCGACGGGAGGGTGGTGGGAGGCGAAAGTCGTGATGCTTGCTTCTTCTTCCATTCGGCGTTGGGCCAGGACCCGGTCGGCGGCCAGAGTCGTCGTGTCGGGGGCCTTGAGGTTGGCTGCCGGCCAGGTCGCGATGATCAGCGAACTGAGCAGATGGAGTTCGGTGAAGTAGTTGGCCGACTGTTCCGCTGGGTGGCGAGGATCCAGTTTTGCGAGAATCCGGCCTTGCAAGTCGAGGTGCTGTCGGCTGGGTTGGTCTTGTGTGGGTGTTGACTCATCGAGTCGTGCGCCGCAGATCGCCATGAATTGTCCTCGAGAGGGTCCCGAGGCGGATACCACAGTGTTTCGGCACTGAGCTGGATGCAGCCCGGCCTTGGCGCTTCGCGAGATCAAACGTCGGTTTTTATTTCCGGTGATGGGCTGACTGCATGCAGGGCAGAGGTGCTCCAGAAAGCACCGGTGCTTGACGCAGAGGAATACGTCCGGCAAGCGCCATAGCGCATGCCATGTCCCCCCGAAGCGTCGCTGAATGGTGGAGGTGTCGCCTGCCAGGCAACGCGGGCAGTATCGGGCGGCCTTGCCGAAAAGCCAATGTAGAAACACTGACCTGTGAAGTGCTTGCCGAACCGGCGGAAAGTGAGAGGCGAGGGGGCGGAGAGTGAGGGCCTCAATTTCCGCCGGGGAGAGCCGTGTGGCCAGGGAGAAGTTGTCGATCAGTTCTGCCGTCAGAGCGGTGGCGAGGACTGGAGTGACATAGGTGGACCCTTGGCTGAGCCCTGTTCGGCGGATCAGGTGGGCCGGGGGCACTGCGAGGCGGTAACTCAGCCTGAGCAGGAACCCGGGCAGAGATTCGCCGGGCAGGGGATCCAGTCCCCGAGGCAGGGGCGTGACCGTGGTGCCCTTCATCCCGTCTCCCCGGCTGGTCCCCGGTCGTCGAAGACCGTGTTCCGGCCTTGCTTGGTGGGGGGCCTCTTCTTGGCGGGGACGAGCGGAATCTCGCCGGCGGCGGCATCGCGGGCAGGTGAACCGTCAAGATCGATGGCGATCGTGTCCAGGAGAGCCTCGGTCAGGTGCTCCTTCCCGCTGTCCATGGCCTCGCGGCAGCCGTCCTCGACGAGCCGTTCAAGGAGCCCGACGACGCCCCCGGTGCGTTCATAGAGGTACTCGGGCATCGTGCCCGAGCTCAGCATGCCGGGGCAGGCGTCGAGCAGACGCAGCGAGTTCTCGACGCCGGTCAAGTGACGGGCCCAGGCGGCGATGCTGGCTGGACGGTCGTAGCGGAAAGGGCCGAGTTCGACCAGGTCGAAGCGCCGCTCGGTCTGGGTGGCCTCCAGCCCGTTGACCCGGCGAGAGGAAGCCGGCGGCAGCGTCCACTGGCCGGTGGCGGCGTCGCGCAGGCCCTCGCGTAGCAGGCCGGATGCGTGGATGTTGACGCCGACCAGGACGAGGGTGACGTGCATGCTCATGAAGGCCCGGATCAGGTCGAGGGTGTCCTGGTCGTCCGCCCGGTGCATGCGCAGACGCGTGATGTCGTCGAGGATGAGGACCTTGGTGCCGTGGTCGTGCAGGCAGTCGGCGACCAGGCGGATCAGGTCGGGAAGGTCCATCTTGGTGTGGACCGGCGCGTCGTAGAAGCCCAGGATCGCTTTGCAGAGGCTCTTGGGCTTGGCGGTCACCGGGGTTTGGACATAGGCGACGGGGGCGTGCAGGTCGCGGGTGCCGGTCAGGGCTTCGGGGTTGACGTGCCCGAGCAGGTCGCGCCAGCGGTCTTCGAAGGTTGCGATGATCTCGCAGACGGACTCGGTCTTGCCCTGGTAGCCGCCCCCGGTGACCATCACCCCGGCCCGGGTGGTGGGTTGCTGCTTGAGTGCGTTCGTTTCGATCCGGCTGGTCAGCAGCTTGCTGACGGCCCGGCTCATCGGCGTTGACAGCACCGGCAGGTTTGCGTGGGTCGCCGCCCGGTGCAGGTCATGGATCTGGCGGTGGCGCCGGCTGAGTGCCCGCCAGGCGTCCCGGTCGAGAACGGGGGCCGCGGTGAAGCTCTTGCGGGTCCGCCGGTAGGTGTCCCATCCGGTCAGGGTGTTGCGGGCCAGCGGTGGGCCGGGGAGCACGAACGGAGCGACCTCGCCGTTCATGAGACCTCGCCTTCCTTCGGCCCGTGGGGGCTGTCGTTTTCGTGGTCCGGCGTCAGACTGAACAGGCTGCGTGCGTGCAGGTCCTCGCCGAGCGTCGGTGGAGGAGCCAGGGGTTCGGTGACGGCTTCCTCGCGGCGGCGGCGCCGGTCGGCGTCGATGGCCCGCCGGTTCTGCCGGGCCAGGTCCCCGGTTGCGGCCGGGGCCGGCAGGAGGTGGAGCCCTCCAGCCGCGGCCGGGCGGTCCGCGGCCGCCGCCCGGGCGCGGGCGAGCTCGCGGGCCCGCTCGGTCCGTTCCGCCTTTGTCCACTGGCTCGGCCAGGCGCTGACCGGGGTCTTGGCGTGCAGGAGGTCTAGTAGCACCGGCAGCAGTTCCCGGTCGTCCTGCGGTTTCAGCCCGCGCCGGGCCGCCTCCCGCAGGACTTGCTGGATCCGGGCGTCCGAGA
>NZ_JBIAGC010000037.1:0-62235 GCF_042869595.1 Streptomyces sp. NPDC006879 | reverse complement strand
AACTACGAGATCACCGGAAACCGCCTCGTCACCTCGCGCCAGCGCTACCCTGCCCGCCCACACGCTCAACTGGACAACTACGACGCTCAGTCACATGAAGGAGGAGCCCTTCTTGTAGCCGGGTTCACCGGCGTCGTCGCCGACGACGGGGACCGTCCAGACCGACTTGGTCTCCTGTGATCCGGCTCCGGGGAGTTTGTTGAGTCCGAAGGTGTAGGTGGTGCCGTCGCCGGTGATGACCTTCCAGTACTCGCCGTCCTTGTCGGCCGGGTCGGTGGCGGTGTCGCCGCGGTCGGTGCTGTCGGCACCGGTCAGGTGGAGGACCTGGGAGGCGTCGTCGTTCTTCAGGCGCCATGTGCCGGTGGTGTCGTCCTTGACCAACTCGCTGGCTTTGCCGTTGAGGACCAGCGAGGCGTTGTCGTACTTCCAGCACAGATCGGACTTGTCCTTGTGCCCGTCGTCCTCACAGGTCCCGTACTTGCGCTCGACGTAGGACGTCGCGCTCACATCGAAGCCCTCACCGACCTGCGAACCCTGGTTGTTGGTGTTCGCGGTACGCCCATCGACCGAACCCGAGTTGTACGACAGCCCCACCGAAGGCGTGGGGCCGGCCGCCACCGGCGGGACCATGATCGGGTAGGACCATGTGAACGCCCCAGAAGACCCCCCGGCCTCCCAGTTGGAGGAGGCGGAGAGCGGGGTCGCCTCGAAGTCGCCGGCGCCCTTCTGCGAGGTTCCGCTGGTGGCCATGGCGGCGAACACCGTGGGCGAGGACGCGGACAGGGTGGCAGCACCGGTCAGTGTCTGCTGGTCGATGTCGTTGGTGGTGTCGAGTTCGCTGGTCTTGCGGCATTCCGCCTTCTGTGGCGTGGTCAGCGCGCAGGCGGGCAGGGTGACCAGACCCAACCGGGTCGACCAGGATCCACCCACCGCGGAGGCGAAGTCCCCGTAGCTCAGGCTGACCTCCGCCCTACCCGGCCGTTGGGCCCGTGCGGTGAACAACACCCCCGTGATACCGGCGGCACGCGCCTTGCGCTGGTCGAGTACCTCGACGGTGGTACTGCCGCCGGCGAGCGGCACCACACTACGGCCACTGACCCCAGGCGCGGACGGCCACACCCGCACCAGATCCTTGACACCGGAGCCCTTGAAACCCGCCCCACGCCTGAAAGCAGCGGCCTCGGGCCAGGAAGCACTGCGCTCCGCCCGAGCCCGAGCCGCCTGAGCCTCGTTCTCCTTCCTACTACGGGCAACCACATCACGAGCCGCCTTCGCACCCGGCGTCTTCACCGCGAACACCCTGGCCGCACGCGGCCCGGGCAACTCAGGAGCACCGGGAAGCTCCGCAGCACCCGCCAACGGGGTCAGAGAACCCGGCACCGACAGGGCGACCACCATGGCGCCGACCAGGGGAATGCGGAACCGGGCCGTTCGCCGTGGTCGCGACCGCGGTCGTGGTGTCCGGCCCGGCAAGGGGATTTTCAGCATACGAGACCCTCATCGTGTGTGAGTGGACGAGAAAGTTGGTGAAACTCGTGGTTCGGGGCGCGTGTTGGAGGGGGCGGCCGGCGTCGGCCGCCCCCGAACGGCCGGGTCAGTAGTCCTTGCCGAGGATGTGGTGACCGACCTGTTCCTTGTCCTTCATGGCGCCCGACCACAGCCGCAGTCGGCTGATACGGCCGGGGAAGTGGTGGCCCCACTCGCCCTTGGTGAAGCCCTTGCCGACGGCGAGTGAGCCCGTGCTGGTCAGAGGGCTGAAGTCGGTGGGGTCGCCCTGGCGAATGTCACCCATGTACAGGGCAGCAGTTCCCGACTGTGCGTCATGAACCCCGGTGAGGCGCACCGGACTGCCGGATTCGATCACCCCGTCGGTCCCGATCGAAGCTGTGCTGCCGTCCTGGCTGAGACGCCCGAAGTACCAGCGCCCCTTGACCACATACTTCGTCCGGAACGGGTCGTCCGGCTTGCCCTCTTCCTCGATTCGCCGGGCGGATGTCTTCTCGAACCAGATGCCCCAGGAGGAGTATCCCGAGGTCCGCTGCCCGATGACCTGCGCCTTGTAACCGTTCGGCTGCTTCGCGAGAGCCTCCGCGTCGATGTCCGCCTTGGCTGTCACGGTGAACGATCCGAAGTCGTCGACCAGGGGGCCCGCGACGGTCGCCGCCCCCGTCGTGCCGTTGAAGTCGAAGTACTCTTCCTTGACCGTGACCCCGGAGTTCAGGACGAGGCGCCTGCGGTATCCGCTGCTGTCCCCGACCTCCCCGGACTGTGCGTCCTCAGGGTTCCAGCGGGCGACCATCTCGACGGCGTGCTTGCCCGTCGCGGGGTCACGCAGCCGTGCGTCCTTGACGATGGAGTCCGCGCCGAGGGCGCGCTGCCATACGGTCAGTTCATCGATCATCCCCGGGAAGTAGTTGGTCCAGTTGCCCCGGTACTTGATCCGGCCGATGGTCATCGGGCCGGTCGCGTTGATGGGTTTGCCGACCTCCTTGACCCCTTGGAGCTCGCCGTTGACGTAGAGCTTGAGCAGGTCGGTGGAGGCCGCGTAGGTGGCGGCGACATGGGTCCACACGCCGCCACGGTGTCCCGCTTCGCGAGCACCTTGTTGGTGGTGTCGGTGGAGGCGGTGGTGTCGCCGGACGGAAGTCGGGCGGCCCACTTGCCGTCCGCCGAGTGGCTGATCGCGATGCCGCTCATGGCCGTACCCGCCTGGCCCACCATCGAGAAGTCCCGGTCGACCCGGTCGGGTCGCACCCATCCGGCGATGGTGTAGGAGGCGCGGGTGTCCAGCACCGGGCCGCTGGTGGCGGCGTAGGCGTCGACTCCGTCGAGCCGCAGGGTGCGGTCTTCCTTCTCCTCCTCGATGAGCCAGCCCCGGCGACCGTCGGTGGGGCGGGTGGCTCCGTTGTGGAGCTTCGCGGGGTCCTGGTACGCGGACACGGTGGTCGAGGTGTCCCGGGCGTCCCCGGAGGTCTCGTGGAAGCTCCAGCGAGCGACCGGGCCGCTGCCTTCCTTGACCGCGAAGTCGACGATCCGTTCGTTGCCCACGCGGCCGAGGGAGTCCTTGGCCTTCACGTGGAGCCGGACGGTGCCCGAGATGGTTGGGGTGATCTTGACGGTGACTGTGGAGCCGGACCTGCTGTGCCAGGCCTTCTCGGTGGACAGCTTGTAGAGGTACGAGCTGTTGGTGTCCCCCGACGCTGCCCGGAAGGTCACCGTGCCCGGGATGTCCGGGCCGCCGAGCGGGACGCAGGAGGTGGTGTCGCATTCCTGGTACGGATCGCCGTTGAACTCGATCCTGGCTGCCTTGGGGGCGGCCCGATCGACCTTGAAGTAGCAGTTGCCGGTGGCGCGGCTCGCCCGTACCTCGGAGCCGGCGTAGGACCGGGTCCAGGACGAGGTGCGGTAGAGCACCCCGTCGGAGAGGGTCACGGGCACGTCCCGGACCACCTGCTTGCCGTCGCCGACGTAGCCGGACGTGGGCGTCTCCAGGTAGGAGGCGCCGGTGACCGGTACCCACTGGCCGTCGCCCTGCTTCTTCTGGACGGTGAAGATGGACCGTAGTGAGGCCTCGGCCTCGGCGCCGGGAGCGGTCTGGGGCCGGGCGGCCAACTTCGGGGTGGGGTCGGAGATGACGTCGGGATCGGTTGCGTCCCTGGAGCAGGAAGTTCCGGTGCCCGCCACGATTCCCATGCCGGTCGGTACGGCGGGCCGGCTGATGTACTTCACGCTCAACACGGCGTCGTTGCGAAAGCGCTTCCAGGCGCTGGTGTCGCTCTCGTCGGCGGCCCGCAGTTCCAGTGTCAGGCGGTCGAACTTGCCGGCGGCGAAGTCCCGCACGGTCGGAGTGAGGTTCTCGTCGGGCTCGTCCGGGTTGTCGTTGAACGTGATGGGCGCGGCAGGTGAGTTGGGATCACAGGAGGAGCCGCGGCCGGCCGAGACGTAGCGGTCGCCCATCATGTCCAGGCGGGCCGGCCGGGTCGACCATTTCGTGGACTTGTAGATCTCCCGGGTCCGTACGAGTTGTACGTTGCGGGGGGAGCACTGGAAGGCCCATGGCTCGGTGATGGTGAAGGAGGCGTCCAAGACCTCCTTGCCGGCCAGCTTCTGTGGACCGAACTCGAAGTAGAGGCGCTGCACGTATCCGGGGCCACAGTAGTAGCCGTTCCAGGAGCCGCACTTGCCCACGCCGCGGCCCTGCTTGTCGGCCTTGTTGTCCCAGTCGTACAGGGAATAGCCGTCGCTGCGCAGGAGCAGGTGTTCGGAGTCGTCGGTGCCGATCTGCGGGTCGATGTAGAGGGGGTACGCCGCCGGGTCCTGCTGTGTCAGCAGGTCGGTGTCGGGGACGACGGCCAGTGAGCGGGCCTCCACGTGCACGGGCAGCTCGGCGGTCTTGTCACCATGCCCGGGGCCGTCGAGAGGCGAGTCCGGATCGTCGTTCGCGTCCCCCTCGGTGGGGGCGACCGCCGGGGAGCTCAGGCTCGCCGTGCGTATGCCCGTGGCCGTTCGCGCCTGGGGCGTCGTGGTGGGCGCCTGCGTGGCGTCCGGGCCGCTTGAGTCCCACATCAGTGCGGGTGGGGCGACGAAAACGTCGTTGCCGTCGCTGTCGGCGGCCGAGAAGCCGCCTTCCTTGCTTCCGGAGACGGTCAGCCCGTTGGTGCTCAGGGAGAACTCCACCCGCTTCAATGCCGGGTTGGCCGCGGCCTGTGGGGTCTTGACGACCAGCACCTCCCGGAAGCCCTCGGTGGTGGCGGTCATCCGCAGGTCTACCCCTGGCAGTACCTCCCGGTAGGTGGCGTCGTCTCCCTCCAGTACCGGCTGGGGTAGTCGACCGGGCCACCCCAGGGTCAGGGACCGTCCGCCCCTCCCCTTGAGCTCCACGAGCCCCGTGCCCGGTCCGCCGGGGGAGAAGGTCACACCGACTACCGCGGCCCTGGGCCCGATGCCGCCATCGGGGCGGACGACCAGTGTGGCGTCCGGCTCCACCCATCGGTCTGGGCCATTCCTGACCCGGACGGGGACGACGGACTGCTCTAGCTGAAACGATTCCCCATCCGGGTTCGCGTAGGTCGTGGTGTACTCGGTGCGTTCGCCGAGGACCTCGACCCGTTTTCCCGCTCCCGCTGCTTCGGACAGTGCGCGCTGCCCTTCCGGGGTCCCCCGCTCCACGCCATCGGATCGTTCTCCGCGGTGGCCATCGAGACCGTGTGCGGGCGCTATTCCCGCGGAGAGAAAGAGAGTTGCCAATGCGGCGGTCAGGGCGCGACGAGGCGCCCTCCGCTCTTTGAAAAACATATCCACCCCGGTTGGTGCAAGGTTCCCCCGAAGCCTTGCTGGTCTGGAGCCTTCCCCGGGCCCCGCATGGCACTTTAACTGACCTTTAGGTCTCGGGGCAGGTGGATTTCCCGTCGCCGGGATCGATTGCAGGAAGCTGCATGGGCCGCAAAACGGTCGTTCTTCAATAAAGTTGGATACTCGTCATGCGTGTTGGCCTTATGGGGATTTCCAGCCCCGTATCAGTAAGGGATGAGGGGCTGTTCGCGAAATCTTCCGGAGTGCCTCACGGTGTCGCGCCACAGCCTTTTGTTACTGCAATCCCTTTGATTTGCGGCGAGTTGGGCGCGCATCTGCGCGTCACCGCGCTGCCCCGAAAACGCCGGTGGGCCGCACCCCCCGGGCTCGGGGATGCGGCCCACCGGTGGTGGCAGCGCCTGGTCAGTCCTGGCCGCCCAGGTGGTGGACGCGGACCATGTTGGTGGTGCCGGGGACGCCGGGCGGGGAGCCGGCCGTGATGATCATGGTGTCGGCCTTGTTGTAGCGGCCGAGCTTGAGCAGCTCGGCGTCGACCAGGTCGACCATGGCGTCGGTGTTGCTGACGTGCGGCACCACGTAGGACTCGACGCCCCAGCTCAGCGCCAGCTGGTTGCGGGTGTTGTCGTCGGTGGTGAAGGCCAGGATCGGCTGGGCCGCGCGGTAGCGGGAGAGTCGGCGGGCGGTGTCACCGGACTGCGTGAAGGCGACCAGGGCCTTACCGCCGAGGAAGTCGGCGATCTCACACGCGGCGCGGGCGATGGAACCGCCCTGGGTGCGCGGGCGCTTGCCCGGGACCAGCGGCTGGAGGCCCTTGGAGAGGAGCTCCTGCTCGGCCGCGACCACGATCTTGGACATGGTCTTGACGGTCTCGATCGGATAGGCGCCCACCGAGGATTCGGCGGAGAGCATGACCGCGTCGGCGCCGTCCAGGATGGCGTTGGCCACGTCGGAGGCCTCGGCGCGGGTGGGCCGGGAGTTGGTGATCATCGACTCCATCATCTGGGTCGCGACGATCACCGGCTTGGCGTTGCGGCGGCACATCTCGATGAGGCGCTTTTGCACCATCGGCACCCGCTCCAGCGGGTACTCGACCGCCAGGTCACCGCGGGCCACCATGACGCCGTCGAAGGCCATGGCCACGGCCTCCATGTTCTCTACCGCCTGGGGCTTTTCGACCTTGGCGATGACGGGAACCCGGCGGCGCTCCTCGTCCATGATCTTGTGGACGTCCTTGACGTCGTCCGCGTCGCGGACGAAGGAGAGGGCGACCAGGTCGCAGCCCATCCGCAGGGCGAAGCGGAGGTCCTCGATGTCCTTCTCGGACAGGGCGGGGACGTTGACGGCGGCACCGGGCAGGTTGATGCCCTTGTGGTCCGAGATGACCCCGCCCTCGATGACGATGGTCTGGACCCGGGGGCCGTCCACTCCGGTGACCTGGAGTTCGACGTTTCCGTCGTTGATCAGGATCTGGTCGCCCTTGGAGACGTCTCCGGGCAGGCCCTTGTAGGTGGTGCCGCAGATGGACTTGTCGCCGGGAACGTCCTCGGTGGTGATGGTGAACTCGTCACCGCGCACCAGCTCGACGGGGCCCTCGGCGAAGGTCTCCAGTCGGATCTTCGGTCCCTGGAGGTCGGCGAGGACGCCGACGGCTCGGCCCGTGTCCTGCGCGGCCTGACGGACGCGGTGGTACCGCTCCTCGTGCTCGGCGTGGGACCCGTGGCTCATGTTGAATCGGGCCACGTTCATGCCTGCCTCGATGAGAGCTTTCAGCTGCTCATACGAGTCGACGGCGGGGCCCAGCGTGCAGACGATTTTGGAACGGCGCATGAGGCGGATCCTATCGGTTTGTTTCGTAGCGGAATATTCCGTCTGGTGGAAAGTCCAAGTGACTACCGAGTAACCAGGTCGTAGGCCTGTGCGGCGATCTCCAACTCCTCGTCGGTCGGCACCACCGCGATCGCCACCCGGGAATCCTCGGCGCAGACCAGTCGGGGTTCGCTGGAGCGTGCGGCGTTCGCCGCGCCGTCGAGCACCAGGCCGAGCCCCGACAGCCCGTCGACGGCAGCCTCCCGCACGGCCGCGGCGTTCTCGCCGACCCCGGCCGTGAACACCACCGCGTCCACCCGCCCGAGCACGGCTGTGTAACCGCCGATGTACTTCTTCAGCCGGTGAACGTACACGTCGAAGGCCAGCTTCGCCCGCGCGTCCCCTTCGCCCGCCCGACGCAGGATCTCCCGCATGTCGTTGTCCCCGCACAGGCCGAGCAGGCCGCTGCGCTTGTTCAGCAGGGTGTCGACCTCGTCGATGCCAAGGCCGGCCACCCGGGAGAGGTGGAACACCACCGCCGGGTCCAGATCGCCCGAGCGGGTGCCCATGACCAACCCCTCCAGCGGGGTCAGTCCCATCGAGGTGTCCACGCAGATCCCGCCGCGCACCGCCGAGGCGGAAGCGCCGTTGCCCAGGTGCAGAACGATCACGTTGACCTCCGCCGGGGCCTTGCCCAGCAGGGCGGCGGCGGCCCGCGAGACGTAGGCGTGCGAGGTGCCATGGAAGCCGTACCGGCGGATGTCGTACGCCTCGGCCGTCGCGGCGTCGATGGCGTAGTGGGCGGCGTGCTCCGGAATGGTCGAGTGGAAAGCGGTGTCGAAGACGGCGACCTGTGGCAGGTCGGGGCGCAGGGCCCGCGCCTCTTCGATCCCGGTGATGTTGGCCGGGTTGTGCAACGGGGCCAGTGGCACCAGGGCCCGGATTTCGGCGAGCACCTCCTCGTCGATCACCGTCGGCTCGGTGAAACGGGTCCCGCCGTGCACCACCCGATGGCCGATGGCCGCCAGCTCGGGGGAGTCCAAGCCGGTTCCGTCGGCGGCCAGTTCGCTCGCCACGGCCTTGAGCGCCGCTTGGTGGTCGGCGATCGCGCCGCGTCGCTCCCGCGTCCCGCTGCCGGTCGGGCTGTGCACCAGTCGGGAGGTCTCCTCGCCGATCCGCTCCACCAGCCCCACGGCCAGCCTGGATCCGTCGGCCATGTCGAGGAGTTGGTACTTGAGCGAGGAGGAGCCGGAGTTGAGGACGAGTACGCGCGATGCGGTCACGGGGGAGGGCCTTCGGGTCGGAAGCGGAAGAGTTCAGGCGCTCGGCTGCGCGGTCCGGGTGTCCTGCGCCTGGATGGCGGTGATGGCGATGGTGGTCACGATGTCCTGCACCAGGGCGCCGCGGGAGAGGTCGTTGACCGGTTTGCGCAGGCCTTGAAGGACGGGTCCGACCGCGACGGCGCCGGCCGAACGCTGCACTGCCTTGTAGGTGTTGTTGCCCGTGTTCAGGTCGGGGAAGACCAGCACCGTGGCCCGGCCGGCCACCTCGGAACCCGGCAGCTTGGTGGCCGCGACCGTGGGTTCGACGGCGGCGTCGTACTGGATGGGCCCCTCGACGGCGAGGTCGGGGCGCTGGGCCCGGACGAGTTCGGTGGCCTTGCGGACCTTGTCCACGTCCACTCCGGTGCCGGAGGTTCCGGTGGAGTAGGAGAGCATCGCGATCCGCGGCTCCACTCCGAAGGAGGCGGCGGTGGCCGCTGACTGTACGGCGATGTCGGCGAGTTGCTCGGCGTCCGGGTCCGGGTTGACTGCGCAGTCCCCGTAGACCAGGACCCGGTCGGCCAGGCACATGAAGAACACGGAGGAGACGATCGAGGCCCCGGGCCTGGTCTTGATGATCTCGAAAGCTGGTCGGATGGTCGCGGCGGTGGAGTGCACGGCTCCCGAGACCATGCCGTCGGCGAGGCCCTGCTGCACCATGAGGGTGCCGAAGTAGTTGGCGTCGGTGACCACGTCGTTGGCCAGTTCCACGGTCATGCCCTTGTGGGCGCGAACCTGGGCGTAGTACTCGGCGAACCGTTCCCTCAGGGGGGAGGTGGACGGGTCGATGATCTGCGCGTTGCCCAGGTCGATGCCGAGGTCGGCGGCCTTCTTTAGGACGGCCAGTTCCTTGCCGAGCAGTGTCAGGTCACAGATGCCACGGCGAAGCACCACATCGGCGGCGCGCAGCACCCGCTCCTCGGTGCCCTCCGGCAGGACCACGCGCCGGCGGTCCGCGCGGGCCCGCTCCAGGAGCTCGTGCTCGAACATCATCGGGGTGACGCGCTCGGAGCGTGCCACGGATATGAGGTCGCGTAGTTCCTCGGTGTGCACGTGCCGTTCGAAGAGGCCGAGGGCCGTCTCCAGCTTGCGGGGGGTGGCCGCGCTCAGCCTGCTCTGCAGGGTGAAGAGTTCGGCGGCGGTGGGGAAGCTGCTGTCGGGTACGGAGACGACCGGGGTGCCGGGGGCCAGTTTCGAGGCGAGGGTGAGGATGGCCGGGCCGGGGCGTTCGTTGAGGGTCAGCAGGATGCCGGCGATGGGCGGGGTGCCGGAGGCGTGCGCGGCGAGGGCGCCCACCACCAGGTCGGAGCGGTCGCCGGGGGTGACGACCAGGGCCCCCGGGGTCAGCGCGCTGAGGACGTTCGGCAGGTGGGCGCCGCCGAAGACGAAGTCCATGGCGTCGCGGGCCAGTCCCGCTTCGTCGCCGAGCAGCACCTCACCGCCCAGGGCCCGGGTGATCTGGTCCACCGTGGGCGCGGCCAGCGACTTGTCGTCGGGAATCGCGTAGCAGGGGACGGGGAGCCGGGCGGAGAGGCGGTCGGCGATGTGGTCGCGGTCCTCGGGGGCCACCCGGTTGACGACCATCGCGGCCACGTGGCAGCCCAGGCCCTCGTAGGCGCGGTAGGCGTTGCGGGCTTCGGAGCGCACCGCGTCGGCGTCCTGAGCAGTGCCGCCGACCACGGGGACCACCAGCGCGCCGAGCTCGTTGGCGAGCCGGGCGTTGAGGGCGAGCTCGTCGGGGAGGCTCGTGTCGCAGAAGTCGGTGCCCAGGACCAGGATGACCTCGAAGTCCCGGGCGATGCGGTGGTAGCCCTCCACGAGGCGGGAGACGAGCTCGTCGGTGCCCTGTTCGGCGAGCAGTGCGGCGCCCTGGTGGTACTCCATGCCGTAGGCGGTCGCCGGGGCCTGTTCCAGTCGGTACCGGCTCTTCAGGAGCTCGAACATCTGGTCGGGTCCGTCGTGGAGCAGGGGGCGGTAGAGGCCGACCCGGCCCGTCTGGCGAGCCAGGAGTTCCATGATGCCCAGCTCCACGACCTGGCGGCCGTCCCCGCGTTCGATCCCGGTCACGTACACGCAGCGCGTCACGCGTGCTCTCCGTTCCTGTTCGCTGGCTACTCGCCCGACCGCTCGTGTGTGCGGCGCCCGGCTCAAAATATCGAAAAATCCCTTTGGGGTGGGCCTGCCCTCTTGACAATACCTCTCTCGCTGGGTAGGGCGCCCGCCGGAGCCCGGGCCCGCAGAAGTGGCTCGGGGGCTGGGTGGGTGGTGCAGTAGAAAGCGCGACTCCTGGTGTACGCATGGAACAATCGGACAGGCGTATCTGTAGGACCACCCGCACCACGGGCACGACGAGCAACACAGGAGACACAGCGCGATGCGTATCGGAGTTCTCACCGCAGGCGGCGACTGCCCGGGCCTGAACGCAGTGATCCGGTCGGTCGTGCACCGCGCCCTGACAGGGCACGGTGATGAGGTCATCGGCTTCGAAGACGGTTTCAAGGGCCTGCTCGACGGTCACTTCCGGCCACTGGACCTCAATGCGGTCAGCGGCATCCTGGCTCGTGGCGGCACCATCCTCGGCTCCGCCCGACTGGAACGCGCCCGGCTCCGCGAGGCCGCCGAGAACTGCGCCGAGCTGGCCCGGACCTACGGTATTGACGCGCTCATCCCGATCGGCGGCGAAGGGACCCTGACAGCGGCCCGGATGCTCGCGGACGCCGGAATGCCGGTGGTCGGCGTTCCCAAGACGATCGACAACGACATCTCCGCCACCGACCGGACCTTCGGTTTCGACACCGCCGTCACGGTGGCCACCGAAGCGATGGACCGTCTGAAGACCACCGCCGAATCGCATCAGCGCGTCATGGTGGTCGAGGTCATGGGGCGCCATGCGGGCTGGATCGCCCTGGAGTCCGGCATGGCCGGTGGTGCACACGGAATCTGCCTCCCCGAGCGGCCCTTCGAAGTCGACGACCTGGTGAAGATGGTCGAGGAGCGCTTCGCCCGGGGCAAGAAGTTCGCGGTGATCTGCGTCGCCGAGGGGGCGCATCCGGCGGAGGGGTCCATGCCGTACGAGAAGGGTGCCATCGACCAGTTCGGGCACGAGCGCTTCGCGGGCATCGGCAACAGGCTCGCCGTCGAGCTCGAACACCGGCTCGGCAAGGAGGCCCGCCCGGTCATCCTCGGACACGTCCAGCGTGGCGGCGTCCCGACCGCCTACGACCGGGTGTTGGCCACGCGCTTCGGTTGGCACGCCGTCGAGGCGGTGCACCGCGCGGACTTCGGCAATATGACGGCGCTGCGCGGCACCGACGTGGTGATGGCACCACTGGCGCACGCCGTCACCGAGCTCAAGACCGTTCCCGAGTCCCGGATGTACGAGGCCGAGTCCGTCTTCTGATCCGGATGCCGTGGCCGGGCGGCCGGGGCTCAACTCATCCGGGCGAGTTCCCAAAAGCGCACGGTGATTGCGGCGAGGAACTCCCGTCCCGCGTCACCGTTGCCGGATTCGGCCGAGCCGCCCCAGCTCAGCGTGGAGACCATCCGCGACTGGTACTCGGTGTGCAGGCGGTGCAGGATGCGCTCCAACTGCTCCCGGGGGAGGGGCACCAACTTGGCGAGCGGTTTGGCGTAGGCCTGCCAGCGGGTGGTGGCGGCGCTGCGCAGGAACTCGCCGACCTCCTCCTCACGGCCGCTGGCCGTGACGAACTCGGCAAGCGACAGGGAGAGCGCCTGGACCAGCGCGGCCGACTGCCGTTCGTTGCCGCGCCAGCGGTTGGATTCCTCCATCTTGGTGTAGGAGCGGACGTCCAGCCCGATCCGGCGAGCCAGGTCATCGATGCTCAGCCCCTGTGCGATCCGATGTTCGCGCAGGGTGGTGGCCTGGGTCAGTAGCTCCGAGGGCGAACACCACAGGACCCCGGCGAGTGCGGTGAGCTCCGTTGAGTTCGGGCTCTGGTCACCGCGCTCCCAGGCCATCACGGTCTCCGGTGCGATCAGGAGTCCGTACTGGGCGCGCAGTCCGTAGGCGACGTGTCCGGGCGCCATTCCCAGGGCCGCCCTCAGGCGGCGGGCGGCGAGGGCGTTGAAAGGGGGGCTCGATTGCACGAGCCGAGCGTAGAGGTGTCCGGACCGATCGACTACAAGTTGTTCTCACAATGTGACTGTTCGTAGGAACGTCCTAGGATTCCCGATCTGTCCGGCTGGCGCCCGTACGACCGTTCGGTAACCCGCTGGGGCCTGTCGGAGGGCGTGAACCGGGACCGGCCGAGATGCTGGCGGCCGGGTCGGTGGTGCCTCGGAGAAGCGGCTCGCACCCGTGGTGTCCACGCCCCGTCCGAGCCGTCGGCGGGTAAGGTCCGCGATCATGAACGCAGCACCGGGAGACGAAACCGGGCGGTCCGCCCGGCAGCCCGAAGGGCCGCGTCCAGGGGCCCCCACCCCCTCGGCGGAGCCGCCCACCCACGAGAGCATCGCGGACCGCTACCGGCGCCGCGCCGACGACTTCGAAGCCAAGATCGCCGCAGTGAGTGCCCCCGCACTCTGGCAGCGTGCCTCACCCTGCGCGGACTGGACCGCCCGGGACGTGGTCGGCCACGTCATCGACATGCACGGCGTGATGCTGCGCCCCTTCCGGCGCGGCCTGAGCCCGGCCCCCTCCCTCAAGACGGACCCGCTCGGCGCGTTCCGGGCGGCCCGCGCCGACGTCGAGGCCGTCCTGGAGAACCCGGTCCTCGCCGCCACCCCTGCCGACGCACCCGTCGAGGGGATGACCGCGGCCGAACACATCGACCAGGTGGTCAGCGACGACCTGGTGGTGCACGGCTGGGATCTCGCGCGCGCCACCGGCCAGGACTCCGCCATGCACCCGGGCGACGTCCGGCGCATCTGGGAGGCGACCTCCCAGATGCCCCCGGAGGAGCTCGACCAGCTCCGCACCCCCGAAGCCTTCGGTCCCGGCGTGATCGTCTTCGGTCCCGAGGTCCTCGTCCCCGCCGACGCACCGCTACCGGACAGGCTGCTCGGCATGCTCGGCCGAGATCCACACTGGTCGGCCTGACCGGCCGGCCGCGACCGACGCCCTCCGGTGGCCGCGTGCCCACCGGGAGGGTGTCGATGTCCTGCGGGGGCTCAGGCCGGGCGCAACCAGACGGTGGCCAGTGGGGGCAGATCGAACCGCACGGAGGCCGGGCGGCCGTGCGCAGGGTCGTTCCGCGTCGTCAACACACCCGCGTGGTGGTGCCCGCTGCCACCGAAGCGGGCGGCGTCGGTGTTCAACACCTCCGCCCACGCGGTGACGTGCTCGGGCACACCGAGCCGGTAGTCCTGGCGGACCACTGGCGAGAAGTTGCTCACGGCCAGCAGCGGGGTGCCGTCGCCGGCATGGCGGAGGAAGGCGAAGACGTTGTCCTCGCAGGCGTCCCCGTCCACCCAGGAGAACCCCTCGGGTGAGGTGTCCCGTTCCCACAGCGCGGGCGTCTGGCCGTACACGGTGTTCAGCTCCCGCACCAGATCACGCACCCCTCGGTGGTCATCGGCCGCCGTGTACGTCGGGTCCAGCAGCCACCAGTCCGGGCCGTGCCCCTCCGACCACTCCGCGCCCTGGGCGAACTCCTGTCCCATGAAGAGAAGCTGCTTGCCCGGGTGCGCCCACATGAAGCCCAGGTAGGCGCGGTGGTTGGCGCGCTGCTGCCACCAGTCGCCGGGCATCTTGGACACCAGGGCGCGTTTGCCGTGCACCACCTCGTCGTGGGAGATGGGTAGCACGTAGTTCTCGCTGTACGCGTAGACCATCGAGAAGGTCATCTCGTGGTGGTGGAACTTGCGGTGTACCGGCTCGTGCTCGATGTACTGGAGCGAATCGTGCATCCACCCCATGTTCCACTTCAACCCGAAGCCCAGACCCCCGCGGTCCGTGGGGCGGGTGACGCCGTCCCAGGCCGTCGACTCCTCCGCCATGGTGATCACGCCCGGGCAGCGGCGGTAGACGGTGGCGTTCATCTCCTGGAGGAAGGCCACCGCGTCCAGGTTCTCCCGGCCGCCGTGCTCGTTCGGCGCCCATTCGCCGTCCTCGCGCGAGTAGTCCAGGTAGAGCATGGAGGCGACTGCGTCCACCCGCAGCCCGTCGATGTGGAACTCCTCGCACCAGTAGACCGCGTTGGCCACGAGGAAGTTGCGGACCTCCTTGCGCCCGTAGTCGAACTCCAGGGTGCCCCAGTCCGGGTGCGCGGACCGCCGAGGGTCCTCGTGCTCGTACAACGGCCGTCCGTCGAACTCCGCCAACGCCCAGTCGTCACGGGGGAAGTGTGCCGGTACCCAGTCCACCAGCACACCGATGCCCGCCCGGTGCAGGGCGTCGACGAGGAAGCGGAAGTCGTCCGGGGTGCCCAGTCGGGCGGTAGGCGCGTAGAAGCCGGTGACCTGATAGCCCCAGGAGCCACCGAAGGGGTGCTCGGCGACCGGCATCAGTTCCACATGGGTGAAACCGAGGTCCTTGACGTACGCCGGAAGTTGCTCCGCCAGTTGACGGTAGCTCAGCCCCGGTCGCCAGGACGCCAGATGTACCTCGTACACCGAGAAGGGCGCCTCGTGCACGGGGCGTTCGCCACGCCGGGCCATCCACTCCTCGTCCTGCCATCGGTGGTGCGGGGCGGTGACCACGGAGGCGGTGTTCGGCGGGCACTCGGTACGGCGGGCCATCGGGTCCGCGCGCAGGGTGTGTGAGCCGTCCGGTCGGGCGATGTCGAACTTGTACAGGGTGCCTTCGCCGATGCCCGGCAGGAAGAGCTCCCAGACCCCGGAGGATCCCATGGAGCGCATCGGCTGGCCGGTGCCGTCCCAGTAGGAGAAGTCGCCGGCGACCCGGACGCCGCGCGCGTTGGGGGCCCACACGGTGAATCGGGTGCCCGCCGTGCCCTGGTGAACCATCGGCTCCGCGCCCAGGGCCCGCCACAGCTGCTCGTGGCGGCCTTCACCGATCAGGTGCAGATCCAGTTCGCCCAGGGAGGGCAAGAACCGGTACGGGTCCTCGACCTCGATCTCGACGTCTTCGCCCACATCGCTCCCGTAGGTCACCAGCAGGCGGTACTCGGGGATCTCCGCCAACGGCAGCAGCCCTGAGAACAGGCCCCCACCGTCCTCGTGCAAAGTGGCCCGCAGCCCCTTTGCGACCACCGTCACCGAGCGGGCGAACGGCCGCAGGGCCCGGAAGACCACCCCGCCGCGGGCCGGGTGGGCTCCCAGCAGCCCGTGCGGGTCGTGGTGCTCACCCGACAGCAGGCGGCCCCGGTCCGCGGCGTCCAACGCGGGCGCGGGGCGCACCCCGTGCCCGGCGGCTTCCCGGCGGGCGGCGGCCCGACCGCTGCGCGGCTTCGCAGGGGGCGAAGCCGGACCGGGGAGGAAGGTGGGTGGCACCTCGGCCGGAGGCCTCTCGGGGCTCGATGCCCCGGTCGGTGCCTCGGCGACGGTCTGCCGGGACGGCTGTCGAGCGGCGGTCACGGGAGTGGCCTCCTGGGAAGGTCGGGACGGTCGGGGGACGTGCGGGAATCCGGCCGGGGTGAGACGGCGGGTCGGGCGGTGAAGGTCTTGGCGGGCAGGTGCCCGGGGCGGGGCCCGGGGCCGGTCGTGCGGGGCAGGGCCGTGGCACCCACCGGCCCGGCCAGCCGGTGGATCGCCGCCATCGGCACCGGGATCCAGTCCGGGCGGTGGCGGGCCTCGTAGACGACCTCGTAGACCGCCTTGTCGGTCTCGAAGGCCCGTAGCAGTTCGGGTTCTTCGCGCGGATCGCGGCCCGTGGTGCGGGCGTAGCCCTCGCAGTAGGCGGCCCGGCAGCGGTCAGCCCAGGCAGGGTCCCAGGGGTCGTGGGAGCGGGCCGCGTAGTCGAAGGAACGGAGCATGCCCGCGATGTCGCGTACCGGCGGCTGCGGGAGGCGTCGCTCGGCCAGCGGCCGGGCCGGTTCGCCCTCGAAGTCGATGATGGCCCACTGCCCGCCGGCGGTGCGCAGGGTCTGGCCCAGGTGCAGGTCGCCGTGCACCCGCTGGGCGGGCCAGGTGCAGGCTGCGGTTCCCCGGGCGGCGAGGGCGTCGAAGGCTGCTCGCAGCCCTGCGGCGTACGGTTGCAGGTCCGGTACGGCCCGGACGGCGAGGGCCAGTCGGGCGGTCATGTCGGCCGCCAGCTGCTCGGTGTGGGAGCGGTGCAGGGGCAGGGTGGGCAGCGCCTCGGCGAGCGCGGTGTGCACTTCGGCGGTGGCCCGTCCCAATGCCCGTGCTTCGGGGGTGAAGTCCTGTCCTGCGGCCAGGCGGTGTAAGGCGAGTTGCCATCCGTCGGCGGAGCCGCGCAGGTAGGGCTGGAGCACGCCGAGGGTCACGGGTTCGGTTGCGGAGTCCGCTTCGTACCAGGCGACGGGCGCGGGTACCCGGGTGCAACCCACCCGGGCCAGTTCGCGGGGGAGTTCCAGGTCCGGGTTGGTGCCGGGGCCGACTCGCCGGAACACCTTGAGGATGAACGAATCTCCATAGACGAGCGAGGAATTGGACTGTTCGCCGGAGAGCGGGCGCGGGGCGAGCCCGGCGGGGATCTGCGTCGCCGGGTCACGGTCGAAGCGCAGTGGGCCCAGCCGCCCGGGAGTGCGCAGCCGTTCGAGCAGGAGGACGGCGAGCCGTGGGTCGCGCAGCCCCTCGTAGACGACGTGTCCGGCCAGGGGCCCCTCGTTGACCTTGCCGATCGCGGCCTGTTCGAGGTCGAAGGGCAGGGTGGGGCGCACGCCGAGCAGGAGTTGGTAGCAGTCGGCTTCGGCGGGGGACTGGCTGCCGGCCTCCGTGCTCCCGGGTCCCTGACCGACCTGGAGGAGCAGGTGGATCAGGCCGGGGCCGGCGCCCGGCGGGAGGAGTTCGGTCGCCGAGAGCAGGTTGAGGTGGGTGAGGGGGCGGCCCTTGCCCGCGAACCAGCGCTGGCGCGGCAGCCAGGCCCGCAGCAGCGGGTCGAGCGAGGGGAGCAGCGCGGGCGGGGCCGCCGTGGATACAGCCTCCGACATGGCATCCGTCCTTTCCCCGGGACCCTGCCAAAAGATGCGCCGAGTGTCCCGGATTGCGGCAATTGCTGTCAGGACGTGCGGGAGTGTCGGGTCAGGATGGCCCGTACAGGGAAGGCGATTGACCCATTCGCCGGTTCCCGGGGCGGCGCCGCGCAAACACTCCGCCCCGGATTCCGCCAGCCCCTTCTGGCTGCACGTCGGTGGTGGGTCAGCTCTTGACGGTGGTCTTGGCCGTGACCGCGCCCTTGCGCAGCCGGAACCAGTAGAAGCCGTGCCCGGCCAGGGTCAGCAGGTACGGCCACTCACCGATCGGCGGGAACCGCACATCGCCGATGAGCTCCACCGGGACCCGGCCGTTGAACGCCTTCAGATCCAACTCCGTCGGCTGGGCGAACCGGGAGAAGTTGTGCACGCACAGCACCAGGTCGTCCCCGTACTCGCGGAGGAAGGCGAGCACCGCGGGGTTGGACGAGGGCAGTTCCGTGTACGAGCCCAGGCCGAAGGCCGGGTTCTGCTTGCGGATCTCGATCATCCGGCGGGTCCAGTGCAGCAGCGAGGACGGGGAGGACATCGAGGCCTCCACGTTCGACACCTGGTACCCGTAGACGGGGTCCATGATGGTCGGCAGGTAGAGCCGCCCGGGGTCGCAGGAGGAGAAGCCGGCGTTGCGGTCCGGGGTCCACTGCATGGGAGTGCGTACGGCGTCCCGGTCGCCGAGCCAGATGTTGTCGCCCATCGCGATCTCGTCCCCGTAGTAGAGGACCGGTGACCCAGGTAGCGACAGCAGAAGGGCGGTGAACAGCTCCATCTGGTTGCGGTCGTTGTCCAGGAGCGGCGCCAGCCGCCGGCGGATGCCGATGTTGGCCCGCATCCGCGGGTCCTTGGCGTATTCCGCGTACATGTAGTCGCGTTCTTCGTCCGTGACCATTTCGAGGGTCAGCTCGTCGTGGTTGCGTAGGAAGATGCCCCACTGGCAGCCGGACGGGATCGCCGGGGTCTTGGCCAGGATCTCCGAGACCGGATAGCGCGACTCGCGCCGCACCGCCATGAAGATGCGCGGCATCACCGGGAAGTGGAAGGCCATGTGGCATTCGTCGCCGCCCTTGGAGAAGTCACCGAAGTAGTCGACGACGTCCTCGGGCCACTGGTTGGCCTCGGCCAGCAACACGGTGTCGGGGTAATGCGCGTCGATCTCCGCCCGGACCCGCTTGAGCAGGGTGTGGGTACGCGGCAGGTTCTCGCAGTTGGTGCCCTCCTCGGCGTAGAGGTAGGGCACGGCGTCCAGCCGGAAGCCGTCGATGCCGAGGTCCAGCCAGAACCGCAGGGCGGAGACGATCTCCTCCTGCACCGCGGGGTTCTCGAAGTTGAGGTCCGGCTGGTGCGAGAAGAAGCGGTGCCAGTAGTACTGCTTGCGCACCGGGTCGTACGTCCAGTTGGAGGTCTCGGTGTCCACGAAGATGATGCGGGCGTCCTGGTACTGCTTGTCGTTGTCGGCCCACATGTAGTAGTCGCCGTACGGGCCGTCGGGATCCGTACGGGACTGCTGGAACCACGCGTGCTGGTCGCTGGTGTGGTTCATGACGAAGTCGATGATGACGCGCATGCCGCGTTGGTGGGCGGCGTCGACGAACTCCACGAAGTCGGCGAGGTCGCCGAACTCGGGCAGTACCGCCGTGTAGTCCGAGACGTCGTAACCGCCGTCCCGCAGGGGTGACATGAAGAAGGGGGGCAGCCACAGGCAGTCCACCCCCAGCCACTGGAGGTAGTCCAGTTTGGCCGTCAGGCCCTTGAGATCGCCTACGCCGTCTCCGTTGCTGTCGTGGAAGGAGCGGACGAGGACCTCGTAGAACACGGCCCGCTTGAACCACTCCGGGTCCCGGTCCTTGACCGGGGTGTCCTCGAAGGTGTCCGGAACGGGATCATTGATCATCATGATGCGGGTGACCCTCCGATCGGCGGGGACGGCCGAAGATTTCCGTGCTCGTCCGGGGCGCTGCCCCCGGACTCCCGGCCGACGAGTACGTGCGCGGGTGCTCGGCCCGGCTCCAGGCGCACATAGTTGGCGCTGCCCCAGTGATAGGTCTCCCCGGTGAGCTCGTCGCGCACGGGGAGGGAGTCGTGCCAGTCGAGGCCGAGCTCCGGCATGTCCAACGAGACCGTAGCCTCCTGGGTATGGTGCGGGTCCAGGTTGACGACCATCAGAACCATGTTCGAACCCGAGGCCCCGCGTACCGTCTTCGAGTACGCGATGACGGCGTCGTTGTCCGTGTGGTGGAAGCGGAGGTTGCGCAACTGCTGAAGAGCGGGATGGCGTCGACGCAAGCGGTTCAAAACGGTGATCAGACCAGTGATCGTCTGCCCCGACCGCTCCGCTGACTCCCAGTCCCGGGGCCTTAGTTGGTACTTCTCCGAGTCAAGGTACTCCTCACTGCCCGGCCGCAGCGCGGTGTTCTCGCACAGTTCGTAACCTGCGTAGACACCCCAGGTCGGGGAGAGCGTCGCGGCGAGCACCGCCCGCACCTCGAAAGCCGCCCGGCCCCCTTCCTGGAGATAGGCGTGCAGGATGTCCGGCGTGTTGACGAAGAGGTTGGGCCGCATCACGGCCGCCGTCTCCTGCGACAGCTCGGTCAGGTACTCGGTCAGCTCCTGCTTGCTGTTGCGCCAGGTGAAGTACGTGTACGACTGCTGGAAGCCCACGGCCCCAAGCGCCCGCATCATCGCCGGACGGGTGAACGCCTCCGCCAGGAAGATGACGTCCGGGTCCGACTTGTTGACCGCTGCGATCACCCGTTCCCAGAACACCACCGGCTTGGTGTGCGGATTGTCCACCCGGAAGATCCGCACCCCGTGTTCCATCCAGTACCGCAGGACCCGTACGGTCTCCTCCACCAAGCCCGTCATGTCCCGATCGAAGTCCAGCGGATAGATGTCCTGGTACTTCTTCGGCGGATTCTCGGCGTACGCGATCGAGCCGTCCGCCCGCTGTCGGAACCACTCCGGATGCTTCAGTACCCACGGGTGGTCGGGCGAGCACTGGAGCGCGAAGTCCAAGGCCACCTCAAGGCGAAGGTCGCGGGCCTTGGCCACGAAGAAGTCGAAGTCCTCGATGGCCCCCAGATCGGGGTGGACCGCATCGTGCCCGCCGTCCGAGGAGCCGATCGCCCACGGCACGCCCACATCCCAAGGACCGGCCGAAAGGGCGTTGTTGGGGCCCTTTCGGTGCGTGTCGCCGATGGGGTGGATCGGCGGCAGGTACACCACGTCGAAGCCCATCGCGGCGATCGCCGGCAACCGTCCGGCGGCCGTCCGGAAGGTACCGCTCACCGGCGGTCTGCCCTCCTCGACCACCGCGCCCTCAGACCTCGGGAACATCTCGTACCAGGATCCGAACAACGCCCGACGGCGCTCCACCAGCAAGGGCAGCGGCTTGGCGGCGCTCACCAGTTCCCGCAGCGGGTACCGGTCCAGCAGGGCCGTCGGCTCCGCCGCCAACGCCGCGGCGAGCCGGTCTTCGGCCGAGCGCCGCTCGTCGCGCAGCGCGTCCGCCACCGCCAGCACACTTTCGCGGCCGGCCTTCTTCGGCACCCCACGGGCAGCCCGCTCGAAGAGCAGTGCGCCCTCCGCGAGCACCAGCTCGGTGTCGATCCCCGCCGGAACCTTGATCTGGGCGTGCGCACGCCAGGTGGCCAGCGGATCGCTCCAGGCCTCGACCGTATACGTCCAGCGCCCTTCGGCATCGGCGCACACGTCCGCGCCCCACCGGTCGGTACCCGGGGCGAGCTCCCGCATCGGGATCCGCACGCGCTCACGCCGTACCGGGTCTCGCAGCACCACGTCGGCGGCGACCGCGTCGTGGCCCTCGCGGAACACGGTCGCACTGATCTGGAACACCTCTCCGGCCACTGCCTTTGCGGGCCGGGTACCGGAATCGACGGCAGGGCGGACGTCCAGTACGGGAATGCGGCCAATCTGCGGGCTCACGGCATCACCTTGGGAGAAGGGCTGGGGCTGGGCTGTGGGGCGCAACGCGTGGAACCGGGGGTCGGGCGCCGCGCTTCGGGTGGAGCGGGCTTTGCGGATTCTGCATGGTTTGGTGCAGATCTGTGCGCTCTGTTTCTAGCCGTTTCTGGACGCTCTGTGGGCGGCTGATGGGCTGGGTGCATGACCGCTCCTGTCCGCGTTCACCCGGGTGGCGGGGCAGATGGCGCATGACGGACCACGTTCGAGGGCCCTGGATACCGCAGGTACCTTCCCGGTGAACACTGCGCCCAAATCAGCTGCTTCGTTAACTACTGGCACGTAATAAGACGGCCCCGGCCACGCCGTGACCACCTTCGCCGCTACCTTCATGGGGTGAAGCCCGGGCGCACCGCGTGGTGCGTCCACTCCGTTGCGTCAACCTCCTGCGAAGGTGGAACACGTGAAGGCCATCCGTCGATTCACTGTGCGCCCCGTCCTGCCGGAACCGCTTCTCCCGCTCAGCGACCTCGCGCGCAACCTGCGCTGGTCCTGGCATACGGAGACCCGTGAACTGTTCTCATCCGTCGACCCAGAGGGTTGGCAGGCATCGGGACGAGATCCCGTCCGTCTGCTCGGATCCGTCTCCGCCGCGCGACTCGGCGAGCTCGCCAGGGACCGCAGGTTCCTCCGCCGGCTCACCGCCGCGGCCGACGACCTGGACGACTACCTGCGCGGCGCCCGCTGGTACCAGACCAGAGATGCCGACGACCTCGTCCGACACGGGGAACTCCCCACCGCTGTCGCGTACTTCTCACCCGAATTCGGTATCACCGCTGCCCTCCCGCAGTACTCCGGAGGCCTGGGCATCCTCGCAGGCGACCACCTGAAGGCCGCCAGTGACCTCGGTGTCCCGCTCATCGGCGTCGGACTGCTCTACCGCCACGGATACTTCCGCCAGTCCCTCTCCCGCGAGGGCTGGCAGCAGGAGCACTACCCGGTACTCGACCCCAACGAGCTTCCGCTGGGTCTGCTGCGTACCGAGGACGGTGATCCGGCCCGGGTCACCCTGGCGCTGCCGGGCGGTCGTGCCCTGCACGCGAACATCTGGCGCGCCCAAGTCGGCCGGGTGCCGCTGCTGCTCCTCGACTCCGACGTCGAGGACAACGACCCGGGCGCCCGCGAGGTCACCGACCGGCTCTATGGCGGTGGAAGCGAGCACCGCCTGCTCCAGGAGATGCTGCTGGGCATCGGCGGGGTCCGGGCCGTGCGCGCCTACTGCGCCCTGACCGGACACCCCGCTCCCGAGGTGTTCCACACCAACGAGGGGCACGCCGGCTTCCTCGGACTGGAGCGCATAAGGGAACTGGCGGGGCAGGGACTCGACTTCGATCCCGCCCTGGAAGCGGCCCGCGCCGGGACGGTGTTCACCACCCACACGCCGGTGCCCGCCGGCATCGACCGGTTCGAGCGTCAACTGGTGGCCCGACACTTCGGCCAGGACGCCGAACTGGCCGGGGTCCCGGTCGACCGCATCCTGGAGCTGGGCACCGAGACCTATCCGGGCGGTGATCCGGCCGTCTTCAACATGGCCGTGATGGGCATGCGCCTGGCCCAGCGTGCCAACGGGGTCTCCACTCTGCACGGCGCCGTCAGTCGAGGCATGTTCGCGGGCTTGTGGCCCGGATTCGACGGCGCCGACGTGCCCATCACCTCGGTCACCAACGGGGTGCACGCGCCCACCTGGGTGGCGCCGGAGGTGGTGCGCCTGGGGGCCCGTCAGATCGGGGCGGGGCGGACCGAGGACGCCCTGTCGGTGGGCGGCTCCACGCGGTGGGACGCGGTGGCCGATATCGCCGACGCCGAGATCTGGGACCTGCGGCGGGTCCTGCGCGAACAACTCGTGCAGGAGGTGCGGGTACGGCTACGAGCCTCCTGGCACCAGCGCGGCGCGGGCGACGCCGAGCTCGGCTGGATCGACGACGTCCTGGACCCGGACGTACTGACCATCGGCTTCGCCCGGCGGGTGCCGTCCTACAAGCGGCTCACTCTGATGCTCCGTGACCAGGACCGCCTGACCCGGCTCCTGCTCGATCCCGAGCGTCCGGTGCAGATCGTCGTCGCGGGCAAGGCCCACCCCGCCGACGACGGCGGAAAGCGTCTGGTCCAGGAGCTGGTGCGGTTCGCCGACGATCCACGGGTGCGCCACCGCATCGTCTTCCTGCCCGACTACGGCATGGCGATGGCTCAGAAGCTCTATCCGGGCTGTGACGTCTGGCTCAACAACCCGCTGCGCCCGCTGGAGGCCTGCGGCACCAGTGGGATGAAGGCGGCGCTCAACGGCTGCCTCAACCTGTCCGTCCTCGACGGCTGGTGGGACGAGTGGTACGAGCCGGACTTCGGCTGGGCGATCCCGACGGCGGACGGCACCGCCACCGACGAGGACCGGCGCGATGACCTCGAAGCCGCCGCGCTCTACGACCTGGTGGAGCAGCGTGTCGCCCCTCGGTTCTACGACCGCTCGGGCAGCGGACTGCCGGAGCGGTGGATCGAGATGGTCCGCCGGACCCTGGTCTCCCTCGGGCCCAAGGTGCTGGCCGGGCGGATGGTACGGGAGTACGTGGAGCGCCTCTACGCGCCGGCCGCACGCTCCCACCGGGAGCTCGACGCGCCGACCGCGCGGGCACTTGCCGGATGGAAGAGCAAGGTCCGTGGAGCGTGGCCGGGGGTATCGGTGGACCATGTGGAGGCGGTGGCCGCAACCCCGGTCAACGGCACGGCCCAGCTCGGTTCCACGCTCACTCTGCGGGTGCAGGTGACGCTGGACTCGCTTGCGCCGCAGGACGTGGAAGTCCAGGCGGTCGCGGGTCGGGTCAACGCCCAGGACGTCATCGCCGACGGCCAGTCCTTCCCCCTCAAGCCGGTGACCGGACCGAACCTGGAGGGACGTTGGGTGTTCGAGGGGCCGCTCGCCCTGGACCGGACCGGTCCCTTCGGCTACACCGTGCGCATCCTGCCGTCCCACCGGTTGCTCTCCGATCCGGCTGAGATGGGCCTGTTGGTGGTGCCCGCTGAGGCGGTCGCGGAGGCTTCCGGGGTCGTGCTGCGCTGACCTCGCCGTCAGCACGGCACGACCGGTGGCGAGGCGCCGGGGCCCCCGGGGAGCACTCCAGGGGCTCCCGGCGCTGTTGTCGCAGGCGCGGGTGAGGTGCGCAGTCGGCTGGCCCTGCGGCTGAGGACGCGACCGTGGGCCGAATGCGCCCTTGTGCCCGTGTTCGGCGGGCTACCCGCCGGGCTGAACACGGGTGAACGGCCCGGGGACCGTGGTCCCCGGGCCGTTCACTTGGTCGGTGCGGCCGGTTCCGGCGGCGAGGCCGTCGCCGCCGGCCGGTCAGTGGTAGCGGGCCTCGATCAGAAGGTCAGCTTCCAGCTGTTGATGTAGCCGGTGTCCCAGTAGTAGACGTCGGCCACACGCAGCTTCCAGGTACCGTTCGCGGCCTCGGAGGAGGCGTTGACGGTGTAGGTCTCGATGACGTTGTCCGCGGAGTCCGAACCGGAGTTGTTCTTCAGCCGGTAGGTGGACCCGTCCGGGGCGACCAGGTCGATGCGCAGGTCACCGCGGTAGGTGTGGACGATGTTCACGTCGACCTTGAGGTTGCTCGGCGCGTTGCCGGTGCGGGTCACGTTGATCGGCGACTCGACCTGTCCGTTGTCCGGGATCTGGTAGTCGGTCGTGTTCTCGAACACGCTCGGCTGCGTGGCGCCGACGGTCCACACGAAGGACGCCGTGCCGGTCTTGTTCGCGGAGTCGGTCACCGTGACGGTCACGTTGTACGTGCCGGCGGTGGTCGCGGTACCGGAGATCAGACCGGTGGAGGAGCCGATCGACAGGCCGGTGGGCAGGCCGGTGGCCGAGTAGCTCAGAGCGCCCGGGTTGGTGCTGGTGGCCTGGACCTGAAGGCTGGCCGAACCGCCGGTCTGGGTGTTCTGGTTGGCGATGGGGGTGACCGAAACGCCGGTGGCGATGCGGGAACCGACGTTGATGCCGGCCCAGGCGTTGGCGGTGTTGTTGTAGATGGTCGAGCCCTGGCCGTACAGGTCGGCCGCGGCCTGCAGGGTGGCCGTACGCGCGGCGGCGTAGTTGGTGTTCGACTTGAAGTAGCCGACGGTCAGCGCGCGGAACCAGATCTTCTCGGCGGCGGCGCGGCCGATCGGGGTGACGGCGAGACCGTCGGAGGTCGGCGAGTCGTAGGAGACGCCGTTGATGACCTTGGGGCCGCTGCCTTCGGAGGCCAGGTAGAACCAGTGGTTGGCCGGGCCCGAGGAGTAGTGGACGTCCACGTTGCCGATGCCGGAGTACCAGTAGTCCTTGGAGGCCCCGTCCCGGCTGGGCTTGTCCATGTAGCGCAGCGGCGTGCCGTTGCCGCGGATGTCGATCTTCTCGCCGACCAGGTAGTCGCCGACGTCCTGGGCGTTGTTGCCGTAGAACTCCACGGCCGCGGCCATGATGTCCGAGGTGGCCTCGTTCAGGCCGCCGGGCTCACCGGAGTAGGTCATGTTGCCGGTGACCGAGGTCAGGCCGTGGGTCATCTCGTGCGCGGCCACGTCGATCGAGGTGAGCGGCTTGGCGTTGCCGTCACCGTCGCCGTAGGTCATGCAGAAGCAGGAGTCCTGCCAGAAGGCGTTGACGTAGCTGTTGCCGTAGTGGACCCGGCTGTAGGGCGCGACGCCGTCGTTGCGCAGACCGTTGCGGCCGTGCACGTTCTTGTAGTAGTCCCAGGTCAGGGCCGCACCGTAGTGGGCGTCAGCGCCAGCGGTCTCCAGGTTGGACGGCTGGCCGTTGCCCCAGATGTCGTCCGAGCCGGAGAACAGCGTGCCGGTGCCGGAGGAGCCGTGGTTGAGGTTGTACGTCTTGTGGTTGCCGCGCCCCGTGTCGGTCAGGTTGTAGCTGCTGCCCGACTGCGAGGTGCCGAGTGTGACCTGGCCGCTGTACTGGGTGTTCCCGGTCCCGGTCTCGATCGCCTGCCACTCGGCGATCTTGGCGCCGGTCTTGGCGTTGGTGACCACGTGGAGCTCGTTCGGGGTGCCGTCGTGCTGGAGGCCGCCGATGACCGTCTCGTAGGCGAGTACCGGTGCACCGGTCGCCGCCCAGATGACCTTGCGCGGGGCGCGGGAGGCGTCCGAGGCCTTGGAACCTTCGGACTTCGCGGCGGTGAGGGCCTGCTTCTCGGCGCTCGCCGGGGCGACGCTGGCGGTCAGGTCAGCGACCTTGATGGTGTGGTGGGTCGCCTTGGTGACCGATTTGGTGACCCCGCCCTTGGCGTGGACGGTGAGGTCTCCGCCGAGTACGGGCAGACCGGCGTAGGTCCGCTCGTACGTGGTGTGGGTGGTGCCATCGGCATCCTTGACCACATCCCGTACGACGAGCTTTTCCTTGGAGCCGAGGGCCAGCGAGCGGGCGGCCTTCGCCGTACCCGATTCGGCCCCGGCTATCAGCGCAGCCCGCTGGGAGGGGCTGAGCTTGGCGCTCTGGGCCCCCGCACGGGGGGTCGCGGCTGCCGGTGCCTTGGACGCGGTGGCGTCGGCTGAGGCGGTACCGGTCTGGACGCCGACGGCGAGTAGTGCCGCCGCGGCGATGAGCGCGCCAGCCGCTGTGGCGCGCTTGTGGGGGGTGTAACTCAACGCAGACTCCTTCTGCAAGGGGGGTTCCGGATCGGCTGGGTGGGCCGCCCGGGCAGAGCAGGCAGTGCGGAGAACGGGATGAGAGTGCCATCCGGATTGCCCGCATGTCAGGAGCGCGTCAAAAGGTTGGCCGGAAATCGTCCGTTGTCCGAGAGGGGACGTTCGGTATGCGGAGTGTTCATCTCGATGCGGTACAGGTCGGACAGAACCGGAAGCAGGCCATCCGCCTGTTAACGAACCCACAACGACCGCTCTCGTTCATGCAAAGCGTGACGACCGTGCGGGCGTTTGTCGTACTGTTTCCCGGTGCAACAGACGTCCGACGCCCGGGGAAGCGGAGGACGTCCTCTCTCGATCACCAACGTGCCAGGGGGGCCCATGAGGCATGTGCGAATTTCCGCTCCGATAATGGCCGGAACCGGCCTTGCGCAAGGCGTCATCCCGCATTCTCTTCGCGAAAAGGCCCGCTGGTACCTTCCAGCGGCCCTCGCTGCCGACTTCCTCGGCGCCGGACTGCCCGTCGGTCTGGTCTTCGACTCCGCCGGCCAACCCCGCGCCCTCGCGTGCGCCCTGGGCGCCGCGGTCGCCTGGACCGGGGTGCAGGCAATACGCCGCCGCTACTCCATGCGTGCGCTGGGCGAATCACGCGGCGTACTGCCCGTCCTCCACGACTGGCTGATCCTGCTCGGGGTCCTCGCCGTCGCCCGCGCCGCCACCGGCGAGAGCTCCTCGCCGCTGGTTTCGCTCGGTGCGCTCATACCGGCCCTGCTGGTCACCGTCGCCTGCCACAAGCTGACCTACCGACACCTTTCGGCCGCGCGGCGTTCCGCCGAGGTGGTCAGTCGGGTTCTGGTCATAGGAGAGCCCGGTTCGGCCGATGACGTCATCGGCCACCTGGCCTCCCGCACCGACCACCCCTATGTCGTCGTAGGAGTGGTCCCGGTCGGGGAGGGACGCTGCACCTCGGGCGTTCCGGTGGCCGGACGGCTTGCCGACGCCATGCCCGAAGCCCCCGCCGCCGACTCCACCGCGGTCCTGGAGGCGGTGCGCAGTCATCACGCGGATCTGGTCCTGGTCTCGCCGGGCGCCCGGATCGCCGGTGAGCGGCTGCGTCGGGTGGCGTGGGCGCTGCACGACGCGGGTCTGGAACTGGCCGTCATCCCGGGCCTGGTCGAGGTGTCCGTGAAACGGCTGGAAACCCTCTCCGCCGGTGGTCTGGCGGTGCTGCGGGTCGCCCCGCCGGTCCGCCGCGGCGCCCAGCCGGTACTCAAGTCCCTTCTCGACCGGATCGGCGCGGGGGTGGGGTTGCTGTTGCTCTCGCCGCTCTTCCTCGGTGTGATCCTCGCCATCCGGCTCGGCTCCCGTGGCCCGGCCTTCTACACGCAGCGGCGCATCGGGCGCGACGGAGCGCCCTTCACCATGTGGAAGTTCCGCACGATGGTGATCGACGCCGATGCCCGCAAGGCCGATCTGGCCGGTTCCAACGAGAACGACGGCCTGATGTTCAAGATGCGCCGCGATCCGCGGGTGACCCGGATCGGTCGCCTGCTGCGGCGCACCTCGCTCGATGAACTGCCGCAGCTCATCAATGTGCTCGGCGGTCAGATGTCCCTGGTGGGTCCCCGTCCGCCGCTGCCCGAGGAGGTCGCTCGGTACGGCGACGTCGAGCTGCGTCGGCTTACCGTTCGTCCAGGAATGACCGGTCTGTGGCAGATCAGCGGTCGGTCCGACCTGTCCTGGGACGAGACCGTCCAGCTTGACCTCCAGTACGTCGACAACTGGTCGTTCACCAGCGACGTCGACGTGGTGGCCCGTACGTTCCGCGCCGTCGTCGACGGACGCGGAGCGTACTGAGCAAGGTGTACGAATGAGGTCAGCTCTGGCTGCGCCACCACTGGTAGGTGCTGGCGATGCCGTCCCGCAGGGGGATGCCCGGCTTCCAACCGAGCGAGGTGAGACGGGTCACGTCCAGCAGCTTGCGGGGCGTGCCGTCCGGCTTGCTGGTGTCCCAGGCCAGTCGGCCCTGGAAGCCGGTCACCTCTGCAACGGTCTCGGCGAGTTCCTTGATGGTGAGGTCCTCGCCGCAACCGATGTTGACCGGATCACCGCCGTCGTAGGTCCGGAGCAGCACGGCGCAGGCCGCGGCCAGGTCGTCAACGTGGAGGAACTCGCGCCGCGGCGTGCCAGACCCCCAGAGCGTCACCTCTTCCCGACCCTCGGCCGCCGCCTCGTGGAAGCGGCGGATGAGGGCAGGCAGTACGTGCGAGGTCTCCAGGTCGAAGTTGTCGCCCGGTCCGTACAGATTGGTCGGCATCGCCGAGATGTACGCCGCTGCGTACTGCTTCCGGTACGACTGCACCTGCACGATCCCGGCGATCTTCGCCAGCGCGTACGCCTCGTTGGTCGGCTCCAGCGGGCCGGTCAGCAGGGCGTCCTCATGGATCGGCTGCGGTGCCAGCTTCGGGTAGATGCAGGAGGACCCGAGGAAGAGCAGCCGGTCGACGCCCGCCGCGTGGGCGCCGGAGATCACGCTCAGCTGGATGCGCAGGTTGTCCTCGAGGAACTGCACGGGGAACGTGCTGTTCGCCATGATCCCGCCCACCTTGGCGGCGGCGAGAACCACCGCGTCCGGTCGGGCGTCCTTCAGGAAGGACGCGGTGGCGGCCGGGTCGCGCAGGTCGAGTTCCTCGCGGCCCCGCGTGATCACCTCGTGGCCGTCGGCGGTGAGCCGTCGGGCGACGGCGGATCCGACGAGGCCTCGGTGGCCCGCGACGAAGATCCGGGCGTGGTCGGGCAGGTAGGGCGGCGATGCAGTCATGTGTCGGATAATGCCAGGCCCCGCCTCGACGTCGGGGACACACCCCGCTTTTATGTACGAACGACAATCTCTTTCTGGGGGAAACCCGCATGAGCAAGACGGCACTGATCACCGGAGTGACCGGACAGGACGGTTCGTACCTCGCTGAGCTGCTGCTCTCCAAGGGGTACACGGTGCACGGCCTCGTGCGGCGCTCGTCCAGCTTCAACACCGAGCGCATCGATCACATCTACCAGGACCCGCAGGCACCCAACCGGTCCTTCGTGCTCCACCACGCCGACCTCTCGGACGGCGTGGCGCTGGTGAACCTGCTGCGCGACATACAGCCCGACGAGGTCTACAACCTGGGCGCCCAGTCCCACGTGCGCGTCTCCTTCGACGCGCCCCTCTACACCGGTGACGTCACCGGTCTGGGCGCGCTGCGCCTGCTGGAGGCCATCCGGGCCAGCGGCATCGACACCCGCATCTACCAGGCCTCGTCCTCGGAGATGTTCGGCGCCACCCCGCCACCGCAGAACGAGCAGACCCCGTTCCACCCGCGCAGCCCGTACGGGGCGGCGAAGGTCTTCGCGTACTGGACCACGGTGAACTACCGCGAGGCCTACAACATGTTCGCGGTCAACGGGATCCTCTTCAACCACGAGTCCCCGAGGCGCGGCGAGACCTTCGTGACCCGCAAGATCACCCGCGCGGTGGCCCGTATCAAGACCGGCCTGCAGGACAACCTCTACCTCGGCAACCTGGACGCGGTCCGTGACTGGGGCTACGCCCCTGAGTACGTGGACGCGATGTGGCGGATGCTCCAGCAGGACGAGCCCACCGACTATGTCGTCGCCACTGGTGTTCCGGCCACCGTGCGCCAGTTCGTGGAGACTGCTTTCAGCCACGCCGGCCTTGACTGGAACGAGCACGTTCGCTACGACCCCAAGTACGAGCGCCCCAGCGAGGTGGACGCCCTGATCGGCGACGCCAGCAAGGCGCAGGAGCTGCTGGGCTGGAAGCCCACCGTCCTCGTCGAGGAGCTGGCGCGAATCATGGTGGATGCCGACATCCGGCAGGTGGAGGACCAACTCGCCGGTGTAGCGGTCCGTATCGACCGCTGAACAGTACGGGGTCGTAGCTTCCGCTTCTCTCCAGAGGCCCTACGATTCGGCAGTAGCGTTGCCGTGTACCTGCCCGCGTCCTCGGATGCGGGCCGGCACGTCGCCGTATGTCCCGCAGTTGCCACAATCCTGAAACCCCTTGGTCTCCAAAGGGTCAAGAGGGGTGACCAAGGTCGCTTTCGCGCCCTATTCTGCGCCAGTACATATGGCTGTTCCGTTCAATTCCAGCCATTCAACCGGGCTTTGCCCTGGGGGGCTCATGCGTAGATCCAGAGGGCTGACGGCTGCCCTCGTCCTCTCCATCGTCGGTGGCGGCGCCGGTATCGGCTTCGTGCTCATGCCGCAGGCTTCCGCGATAACCGAGCCGGTCGCCTTCACCGCCGACGAACTGCCGACCTGGCAGACCAACGGCATCGTGTGGGCGATGGCCGAGGCGGAGGGAACCGTATTCGCCGGAGGTACCTTCTCGGCCGTGCGCCCGCCCGCGGGCGCCTCCGGCTCCGAGCAGACCGCCGTCAACTTCGCCGCCTTCGACGCGGCCACCGGCGCCCCGACCTCCTGCCAGCTGTCCTTCACCGTCGGCCAGGGCTCCGCCACCGTGCGCGCGCTCGCTCTGTCCCCGGACAAGAAGACGCTGTACGCAGGCGGTTACTTCGGTGCTGTCAACGATGTGCCGGTCGCCAGCCTGGCGGCCATCGACGTGGCGAGTTGCACTCCCAAGACCTCGTTCCACCCGAGCTTCCCCGCCACCGTGCGGGCGCTGGCGGTCACGGAGGACACCGTCTACGCCGGCGGCGACTTCGGAAACGTGGAGGGGCAGACCCGCCAGCGCTACGCCGCGGTCGACGCCACCAGCGGCGCCCTGAAGCCCTTCGTCGCCAACGCGGACGAGCCGGGTCGAGCGATCGAGGTCACCCCCGACGGCAAGCACGTGCTCCTCGGCGGGGACTTCTTCACCGTCAACGGCACCAACAGCCACGCGCTGGCCGTGGTCGACGCCACCAGTGGCGCGCTGACCAAGGCCTACCCGAACGGTTTCATCCCGACGAACTCCGTGGTGAAGGACATCGCCACCGACGAGACGGGCTTCTACACCGGCAACGAGGGTTCCGGCGGCGGCGTGTTCGACGGCCGCATCGCCCTGAACCTGACTGACTTCAACCAGCGCTGGCGGGACACCTGCCTGGGCGCCACCCAGGCCGTGCTGCCGTACAAGGGCGTGCTCTACAGCGCCTCGCACGCGCACGACTGCTCCAGCATCGGCGAGTACCCCGACGGCCGCCGCCGTCACCTGCTGGCCCAGCCGGTCACCAGCACCGGCAAGCTCGGCTGGTTCCCCGACACCAACGACGGCCTCGGCGAGGGCATCGGCCCGCGCGTGATGACCGTCGCGTCGAAGAACGACACCGAGTACATGTGGGTCGGCGGTGAGTTCACCACCGTCAACGGCGGGGCCCAGCAGGGTCTGACCCGGTTCGCCTCCAAGGGAGACACCGGCGCGCCGACCACCCCGGTCGCCAGCGCCGACAGCACCAAGCCCGGCGAGGCCCAGGTCCGCTGGCGCACCAGCTTCGACCTCGACGACAGCAAGCTGACGTACCGGATCTACCGCAACGGTTCATCCACGCCGATCCACACCATGACCGCCGACTCGCTGGAGTTCCTGCGCCCGCAGGCCTCCTGGGTCGACACCTCGGTCAAGGCCGGGCAGTCGTACACCTACCGGGTGACCGCGTCCGACGCGAACGGCAACACCAGCGGGCTCTCCGCCACCGCCACGGTGACCATCCCCACCTCCGAGCACGCCTACCCGGAGCAGGTCCGCGCCGACGGCGCCCAGCTCTACTGGCGCTACGACGACGCGGTGACCCCGTTTGTCGCGGACTCCTCGGACGGTGGCGACACCAGCGGCCTGCACCGCAACAGCCCGTCCCTGCGGCAGGCTCCCGGAGCCATCACCGGCGCCAGCACGGCGATCGGCTTCAACGGCTCCAACGAGCAGTTGTACAGCGACCGCCGCACCACGGTGGGTAGCTCGTACACCCTGGAGACCTGGTTCAAGACCAACACCACCCGTGGTGGCAAGCTGATCGGCTTCGGCAACAACACCGACCGCAACAGCAGTCAGTACGACAAGCAGATCTACATGACCAACTCCGGTCGTCTGGTCTTCGGCGTCTACGACGGCTCCACCCGCACCATCTCCACCGGGTTCTGGGACTCCTACAACGACAACAAGTGGCACCACGTCGTCGCCACCCAGAGCCCCTCGGGTATGGCGCTGTACGTGGACGGTGAGCTCGAAGGCACTCGCAGCACCGGCACCCACGAGCAGTTCGCCGGCTACTGGCACGTCGGCGGGGACAACCTCTCCAGCTGGCCGAGCCGCCCCACCAGCAACTTCTTCGCCGGCCAGATCGACGAGACCGCGGTCTACCCGACCGCCCTGTCCGCGGCCAAGGTCAAGAAGCACTACCAGCTGGCGAGCGCGGTCGCCGACACCGTCTCGGTGGTGACCGCCAGCGCGGACACCTACGTCAACCAGGGCGCGCCGTCCGCCAACTACGGCAGCTCAACCTCCCTGGCGGTCCGGGGCAGCGGCTCGCTGTACCAGAGCTACCTGAAGTTCGACCTCCCGGCCGCGCCGGCCGGGACCGTGCTGAAGGCCGCCACGCTCCAGATCAAGACGAACACCTCAAGCACCGCGGGCACCACCGACACCGTCTCCGTGGTCCCGGTCACCGGTGACTGGACCGAGGGTGAGACCACGTACAACACCCGTCCCACCGTCGGCACCGAGGCCATCGGCACCCTCTCCGGGGTCGCCAACAACTCGGCCATCCACTCGGTGCAGTTGGACAAGTCCGCCGTCACCGCCGCCCTGGGCAGCGCCTACGACCTGGCGCTCACCAGTGACGGAAGCGACCCGATGTGGCTGTGGTCCAAGGACTCCTCGGCTTCGGGGGGCACCCCGCAGCTCGTCCTGACCTTCGGTCCGCAGTAACGCGGTCACCGCGGCGCGGGTGGGACCCGGAGCAGTTCCGGGTCCCACCCGCACTCCTCACACGTACCACTGGAGCCTTCCATGCGTCCTGCGATCCGACGCTCCGCGGCAGCCGCCTTCCTGGCCGCCGCCCTCACGCTCACCGCCTGCTCCTCGGGCGGGGACGACCAGAAGGACAGCGCGGCCCCGGGCACCCCGGCTCCGGCCGTCTCGGCACCCGACCCGGCCACCGAGACCGCGCCGCCGACGTCCCGACCGACCGATGCCAAGCCCACTGGTCCCGTTCTCGCCGATGACGAGATCAAGCCGGTCACCGGCTCCTTCACCAAGAAGGAGAAGGACTACCTCAAGGGCCGGGTGCCCAAGAAGACGGACCCCGCAGCCGTACTCCAGACCGGCCAGGAGGCCTGTCAGCGCATCGAGCGCACCGCCAAGCGCGACAAGGACGCCGCCGCCTCCGCCATCATCTCGGGCGACATCCCCGGTGCGGCGGACGCCGTGCGGCACCTGTGCCCGGATCAGAAGCCCGTACTGGAGGCCGCCGAAGGCGGCTTCGCCGACGGCACCCACAAGGACCTGACCCCCGGCAGCTACCGTGCCCTTTCGCCGACCGACGGCTGCACCTGGCAGGCCAAGGGCAGCGGCGACAAGAGCCTGGCCGCCGGTCCGGAACTGGGTGCCAAGCCCGGTGACCAGATCATCGCCAAGATTCCGGCGGGCACCGTGGAATTCGTCTCCACCGGCTGCTACGCCTGGGTGCGCGCCTGAGAGGACGCCGTGCCGGTATGCCGCTGGGGCCGCCCGATGTGATCGGGCGGCCCCAGCGGCATACCGGCACGGTCATGGACCAAGGGTCAGCTCGCGCCCAGCTTCCCGTACACCGACAGCAGCGTGTCCAGCACCGCATCCATGGCGAAGGCCTCACCAGCCAGTTGGTGGGCGGCTCGCGATGCCTCCTGGTTGTGCTGCTCGTCCAGCAGCTCCGTCACGGCCGCGGCCACCCCCGCCGGGCCCGGCAACACCACGCGGCCCGCACCGGCCGCGGCGATGTCCCGCGCCAGGCCGTTCGAGTGCGTGACCACCGCGGGTACCCCCACCGACAGCGCCTCCAACACCGACATCGGGAACGGCTCGTCCACCGAGGGCAGCACGTACACGTGGGAACGCCGCAGCTCAGCCAGGACACGCTCGCCCGGCAGCGATCCCGGAACCGACACCTTGCCCGCCAGTCCCAGTTCCCGGATGCGCCGCTGGACCGCGGGCAACTCGCCCTCGTCAGGTCCGGCCAGTACGAACTCGGCATCCGGGTAGGTGCGCAGGATCGCGGGCACCGCGTCCACGAAGTCCACCGGCCGCTTGCGTGCTTGAAGGCGGGCCGCGTACAAGACCCGTGGGGGCCCCACCGGATGTGAGCGGGCCGGCTGTGCCGGCACGCCGTTGACCAGCCGCACCGTGTGGTCCAGTCCCGGCGCGCCCACGACCGCGTCGAGTGCCTCGCGCTCGTGGTCCGTCAGGTACAGCACCGCCCCGGCACCGCGCAGCAGCCTGCGCACCGCCACCGCGTCCAGGACCTTCGCCAGCGCCCGACCGGACGGGTCGACCATGCCGTGGGTCTGGAGCACCAGCGGCTTGCCAGCCCGCAGGGCCGCCAACGCCACCGGGAGGGTGACCAGGTCGCGCGCCAGGTGGACGTGGACGACGTCGACGTCGCGCACGAGGCGGCCGGCACGGGCCAGCAGGGCCGGCGAGGTGATGCCGGAGAAGCCCAGGGGGAGCAGCCGGCGAGCCGGGAACAACTGGGCCGCAACCCCCTCGACCTCGGTGGGCCAGGGGTCGGGGAATCCTTCCCCCAGAGCCAGCAGCCCTGCCTGGTGGCCGCGTGCGCGCAGCCCCTTCGCCAAGTTCAGCGCCACGCGCACCGGGCCGCCGAAGGCATGGGTGGGCGAGTGCAGGGTGACCGCGTGCAGGACTCTCATCGGGGCTCCTCCAGCGGGCGGCGCTGGCCGTCCGCGGTCTGCAGGGTCAGTTCCGGCAAGTCCTTGTGTATGACGGCGCCGGCGGCAGCCACGGCGTGCCGGCCCACCGTCACCCCGGCGAGCACGGTGGCCCGGGCAGCGATCCAGGCGCCGTCCTCCACCGTCACCGGCGCATTGCGGTAGCGGAAGTCCGCGGCCCGGTGGTCATGACTGCCGGTGCACAGCATCGCTTCCTGGGACAGGCAGACGTGCGCCCCGATGGTCACCGGCTCCAGGTTCAGCAGCCAGGCGCCCTCACCGATCCAGGTGTGGTCGCCGACGGTGAGCTTCCAGGGCCACAGCACCCGCACCCGGTGCCGGATCAGCACCCCGGTGCCGATGTTCGCCCCGAACGCCCTGAGCAGGGCCACCCGGAGCCGGGCCGGGCAGAACCACGCCATGAACACCGTGTTCATCACCGCGAACCACAGGGCCTGCGTCAGCAGCCCGCGGCCCTTGTCGTAGCCGGCCAGCGTGAAGGCCGGAAGATCACGCATCGATACACCCCCAGGAATGACGGCTCAGACTAACGGTTGACGCGAGGGTGACGAGCAGGCGTCCCCGGGCGGGCCTCGCCGTCCTCGCCGCCGCCGACTAAACTGCCCGGGATTCAGCACTTGGGGTGGGAGCACGGTGGCAACAGACGTACAGGACCCGAAGCCGGCGCAGACGCCCGGCCGACCGGTCCGGATGCCCCTGCGTCCCTTCCCGCCGGGCCAGGGCGAATGGGGCCGGGTCACCACGCCGAGGACGCTGCTCTCGCGCGCCCTCTCGGTGCCGCTGGCCCTCGGCTTCAGCGTGTTCCTGCCCCTGATGGTGGCGGTCCAGCCCGGAGCCGGAGCCAAGGACGCCGCCTTCTACCTCCAGCTGGCGCTGGCCGTCTACTCGGGTGCCCGCCTGTCGGCCATGGTTCTCACCAGCCGGCGCAAACTGCTCCAAGGCTCCTTCTGGCTGTTCGTCTACATGGCGATGGGCGTCGCACCGCTGGCTCAGGCCGTGCTCGGGCAGGTGCCCACGCCCGTCGTGGGTCCGCGTTCGGACTTGACCGAAGCCATCGCCCTCGTCCTGGCCGGGTGCATCGCCTTCGACGTCGGTGTCCTGATCGCCCGCCACCGGCACGCCGGACGGGCGGGCGGCACCGGCAAGGAACCCAAGCCGGTCAAGGTGCACCGGCGCCGACTGCAACTCCTGACCCTGTTCGCTTTCGCGTGCAGTGCCCTGTTCGTGATGAAGCTCGGCGGGCCGGCCGTCTTCTTCAGCAGCCGTCAGGAGATCATCGCCGGGATCGAGGAGGCCGGTGTCTCCGCCGGTGACTCCCAGGCCGGCCAGGCCTTCCTGCGCGGCTTCGGCACCGTCCCCGCGCTCTTGGCGCTCCTGCTCTACACCCGTTGGCTGGTCACCTCCACGCGGGCCCGCCGGATGCCGTCGGTCATCGCGACCTGGGGGGCGCTCGCCGCGCTCAACCTGGTCGTCAACAACCCGGTCTCCAATCCGCGGTACTGGTTCCTGACCGTGATGTTCTCCCTGCTGTTCACCGTATTCCCGGTGAGCGCGGCGATGTACCGGGTGGCTCTGAGCATGGGCGTGGTGATCGCCCTGATCATCTTCCCGTTCGCGGACCGCTTCCGCTACGACGAGAAGAACTACCGACCGGTCGAGACGACCTCGGTACTGGAGCCGATGGCGCTCAAGGACTACGACCAGATCGGGATGTTCGCCAACACCATCACCTACGCGCGCTCGGGGCCCGGCCAGTCCTATGGGCGCCAGCTCCTCGGCTCGGTGTTCTTCGCGGTTCCGCGTTCGGTGTGGCCGGACAAGCCCCGGGACACCGGAGTGATGGTCGGCCAGTGGATGGGCACGGTCAACACCAACCTCTCCTCCCCGATCTGGGCCGAGCTGTGGATCGACTTCGGGCCGCTCGGCATGAGCGCCGGACTGATGGGCATGGGCTACGCCGCGGCCCGGGTGGACCGGCGCTATGCCCGCCGGGCCACTCGCAGGGCGCCACCAGCCAGCCTGATCTCGGTGGTCGTCCCGCTGGTCGCGGGTTACTCCTTCATCCTGTTGCGCGGGCCACTGCTCCAGGCCTCCGGCCGGGTCGCGATCGCCATGGTCTGCCTCGCCCTGGTGGCCACCTACCGGCAGGACAGCGGCAAGGAGATCCGCTGAGGTCCTGGCCCGCCGACACCTTCGGGGCCCGGCCCGTCCGGCTCCCTGGCCGCACCTGAGCTGACCGCCCCGCGCCGGTAAGGACGCGGGGCGGTCAGCTCAGGTCGTACAGATGTCAGTGGGCCGCCGCGGCCACCGGTTCGGTCGCCCCCTCGGTTGCGGGAACCCGCAACCGGGCCACCCGGCTCCAGGCGGCGACCGCCTTGAGGGCGGAGCCGGCGGCCAGGCCCCAGGCGGCACCGGCGGCGCCACCCAGTGCGTAGCCCACCAGCAGGAGCAGCACCGAGACGAAGGAGAAGACCACCTGCACGCCCAGGGTCGCCTTCGGGCTGAGTACCCGCAGGGTGAGCAGGGCGCAGGTCCCCAGCCCCATGACGGCGTACTGCACTCCGGTCGCCGGTAGCAGCGCGGCGGCGCTGTCCCAGGTGGCGCCGAGCAGTTCGCGCCCCAGACGGTCGGGCAGGGCGTAGAGGGCGGCTGCCCATCCGCCGCCGAGCAGCGCCAGCAGGGCGCCGAGCGCGAGCGTGGCCCGAACGGTACGGCGTTTGGTGGGGAACCGTGCCAGCATCGGCGGCCCGAAGGCGTTGGCCGAGCTGAACAGCACGTTCAGGGGGCCGAACAGGGTGGAAGCACCGCGTAGGGCGCCCACCGCCAGCGGGGTGGCGAACAGGCCGAGTCCGAACACGGCCAGCTGACTGGAGCCGTTGCCCACCGCGAACTCGATCACGAAGCGCTGACCGAGGTGGCCGCGCCGTAGATAGGGGCGCAGGTCGGCGCGGGTGCCGGTGGTGAAGGGACGCAGCAGCCACAGACCCAGCAGCAGCGCGGGCAGCGCCGAGAGCCCCCAGGTGAGGACCAGCCGGCCCGGTCCGGCGCCCTGCGGTTGGGCGGTGAGGGCCCCGACCACGCACCCCAGCCGCAACAGGTCGGCGGCCAGCGCCCGGTGCGGTTGCCGCAGGGCGGAGAAGCAGTAGCGCAGGCCGTCCTGGGACAGCGTCAAGGGCAGTACCAGGCCGAGCGCCAGCACGGCCGACCCGGTGGCCGCCGGAATGACCAGCCCGGCCAGGACCAGCAGGGAGCCGGCGGCTGTCGACGCGACCGCGGTGAAGGCCACCGCCGACCGGCAGGCCTCGCCCACCGGCCGGTCCTCGCTTCGGGTCAGGACGACGGTCTGGCCCACGTAGGCCATGTTGAGTCCGAGGAGCACGCTGAAGGCGACGTAGACCATCGAGAAGGCGGCGAAGCCGGCCGCCGAGGACAGCCGGGCGGCGAGCACCAGGACCAGGATGTTGGTCAGGCTGGAGGCCGCCTGGTCGCCCACCGAGGCCAACAGGGCAAGGGAGCGCCTGGGCGTCACCGGCGACCCGTGCGGACCGTACGCAGCGCCACGGTGTCCGTTCCGTCCCCCGGGATGTGCTGACCCGGGTCGGGCACGGCTCGCTGTTGCTGGGGAGGTTGGGGCCGGGGGGTCTGGCGGGGCGGCTGCACACTGGTGGACAGCTGCGGGGCGGGAGCACGTCCGGCCTTCGCGCCGCGGCGTCCACGGCCCTCCTTGGCCTCGCCGCCGTGCACGACGGCGCCCAGCACGGTGCCGCCGGCTCCACTGATCAGTTCCCGGATGCGGACCAGGTCGGTGCGGTGTACCGCTCGCGGGTCGCAGACCACCAGTACGCCGTCGACGCGGTCGACGAGGGCGAGCGCGTCGGCGTAGCTGAGGACCGGCGGGGCGAGCACCACCACGGTGGAGTTCGGGGAGTCCGCTTCGGAGATCAACCGGGTGGCGCGCTGTGAGGTCAGAGCGCGGGCCACGTTGCGGGCGCGCTCGCCGGGGATCAGGTCGAAGGAGCCGGATTCGCCGGCGTCGACGGCGAGTTGCCGGCCATCGGGCCATTCGGTCTCGTCCCCCTGGCCGGACTGGCTCCACCGGGACTTTCCGGCGGTGTCGGTGGGGAGCTGGCTGGCCAGCACCGGGGTACGCAGGTCCGCCTCGATGAGGAGCACGTCCTTGCCGGTCTCCGCGAAGGAGGCGGCCATGTTCACCGCGACCGCGGCGGCCGTTTCGCTGCTGCCGCGCGGGGCGGCGACCAGCAGTCGGCGCCGGTCGGCGAAGCGCTGGTCGTAGGCGAGCCGGAAGGCGACCGAGCGGTACTCCTCGGCGAGGCGCGGATCGGCCTCGCCGGCCGCGAGGAGGGGGCCGCCGCCGGTCCGGTCCCGGGGGAGGGAGCCCAACACGGGGGCCCGCAGGGCCCGGGAGACATCGCCTTCGGAACGGCAGGCGGGATCGAAGACCAGGCGGACCCAGGCGGCGAGCAGGCCGAGGGCGAGGCCCACGGCGGCGCCCAGCGCGAGCGACATGGGCAGGCCCGGCCCGTCCGACTGGGTCGGCGGGGTGGCGACGCTGGTGATCCGTCCGGGGGTCAGGTCCAGGGCCTTCAGTCGGTCGATGTCCCCCTGGAGGGAGGAGATCCGGCTCAGCAGGTCGCTCTTGGTGCTCAGCGCGGCGTCGCGTGCGGAGCCGTCCGCCATGCCGTCGACCTGTTTGTCCAACTTGTCGTGCTGGAGGGCGATGGGGTCGCGCTGCGCCTCCTTCTGCTTGATCACCTTGTCGCGAGTGTCCTTGATGGACTCCTCGCGCCGCGAGAGGTAGGCCTCGCTCAGCGCGTTGGCGCGGGTGGCGGCCTCCTGTGCGTCATCGGCGGTGTAGGTGAACTTGAGGACCAGGCTCTGCGGGGGGTTGGTCACCTGCAGGCCGCGGCGCAGTTCGGCCAGTTGGGCCGAGGGCACCCCGAGCTCCTTGGCGGCGGTCTTGGCGACCGAGCTGGAGAGGGCGGTCAGGCGCTCCGAGCCGATGTTGACCGCCTTGTCCGGCGAGATGCTGGGGTTGAAGGGGTCGTCCGTGGGGGTGCGCAGCACCACCTCGGCGGTCGAGACGTAGGTGTCGGCCGAGCTGACGGCGAGCCAGACCCCGCCGAGCAGGCCGACGGCTATGCCCGCTGCGAGAAGCCGGCGGTAGCGCGTGAGTTGTCGGAACTGATCCCGGAGGAGATCCGGTTCGTCCTCGCCCGCCGCGGCGGTGCGCTGCGTCTCCGTCACGGCCTGGGACCCCCAAGTGCTTCGTCCATCAATGCGTCGATGCGGGCCAGGCCCGCGTCCCGGCTCAGGTGCGCCGCCACGTGGCGGGGCCCCGCGGCGCCCAGTTCCTCGGCCGCCGCGGGGTCTTCCGCCAGGGCCTGTATGGCCTTCAGCAGAGCCCCCGGGTCTTCCGGCGGTACCAGTACCCCAGCGCCCGAACGCTCCACCTCCTGTGCGGTGCCGCCCTCTGCCGCGACGGACGCGACGACGGGCCGGCCGGCCGCGAAGTAGGAGGTGAGTTTCGAAGGGACGCTCATGTCCAGGACGGCCGCGTGCTGCGTCACCGCGAGAACATCGGCCGCCGCGAGGATATCCGGGAACTCGTCGTCGGCGGCAGGGGGGATGATTTGAAGGTTTGGGACGTCTGCCGCGAGTTGGGACAAAGCGGCGCGCTGACTGCCGTCCCCCATGAGTACGAACCGGGTCCCCGGGTCGAGGCGGGCCGCCTCGACGAGGACTTCCAGTCCCTGCTTGAGGCCCATGTTTCCGGAGTGCAACACGACCGTTTCGCCCTCGGCCCAGCCCAGCTTTGCCCGCATTTGGGCGCGAGGTCGGGAAGGCAGCGCAACATGTGACCAGTTTGGTACAAGCCGGATCCGGGTGGGGTCCACGCCCATCGCGGCGACCTTGTCGACGAACGTCTCGTGGATGACGCCCACGAGCGAGGCCCGGCCCAGTGCGTAGCGCTCGGCCCGGGCCGCCAGCGCGGCGGCCTTGTCGCCTCCGCTGATGCCGCTCTGCGCCGCCGCGGCGCCCATCAGGTCCTGGACTACCGGCACGAAGGGCACGCGCCACCGGGAGGCGAGCCGTGCAGCCAGTACCCCACCGGCCAGGCTCGGCATCTGGGCCATGACCGCATCGGGTCGCGGCATGCGCGGTGGGGTCAGCGCACCGTGCAGCAGTATCGATCCTTCGAACGTTGCGCGCCGTAGTGCCGTCTGCTTCGGCGGGACGGTGTGGCGCCGCCGGTGCACGGTCACGCCGGCGCGCTCCTCGGTGCGCCGCAAGGCGCCCCGGTACTCGGGGTCCAGGGACCACGAGGGGTAGTGCGGCATCCCTGCGAACACATGGGCGTCATGGCCGAGTTGTGCCCAATGCTCGGCAATTTGTGTCGCATATGGACCGATTCCGGCATGCTCCGGAGCGTAGTTGGTCGAGACCAGTAGTAGTGTTCTGTGACCGGATATCGACACCGGAACGTTCCCTTTCCCCGCGAGCGAGACCTCGCACACCCTAATAGTTCACCCGCGAGGCACGGAATGTGCACGCTATCGTCTGATAATCCGCCGCACCGGGGGGTGCGGTTTGTGGGGGGTATTGATGACGGAGCGTGACTTTCGAATGTCTGACAAGCAGGCCGGGCGTGATGTCCCCGCGCGTAGAGCGCATCGCGTTGGATATGCGCCTGGAGCATATGATTTGTTCCATATCGGACATCTCAATATCCTCCGCCATGCCCGCAGCCAGTGCGACTACCTCGTCGCCGGGGTGGTCTCCGACGAGATGGCCGAGCTGGCCAAGGGGCGCCGCCCGATGATCCCCCTCGTCGAGCGGCTGGAGATCGTCCGCAACATCAAGTACGTGGACGCCGCCTTCGTCGAGACCGTTCCTGACAAGCTCGACACCTGGCAACAGGTCCGCTTCGACGTCCTGTTCAAGGGTGACGACTGGCGGGGCACCCCCAAGGGCGAGAAGCTGGAACGCGACTTCGCCACCGTCGGCGTGGAGATCGTGTACTTCCCGTACACCGTGCACACCTCCAGCACCCAACTGCGCCGGGCCCTCGATGCGCTGGCAGAACCACAGACCGCGGTGGCCGAACGCCGCTGAACGCATCGGGGCGAGGCGGGGACGTGCCCACTCACCGCACGACGGCGTTGAGCTCCCGGAACCACTTGGCGGTGAAGGCGAGCAGGAAGAGGCCCGCGACCACGCCCAGCGCCGCGTACGCCCAGCGGAACCAGTCCCCGCCCCCGAGCAGCAGGAAGACCAGGCAGAAGACCCCGTAGTCCACCGGCAGCAGCGCCACCGCGCGCAGCGTCGAGGGAGTCGGGGCCGCGCTGCCGGCAGCCGGCTTCGGCTTGAGCTTCTCCGTCAGTAGGCCGCCGAAGAAGGTCACGATCGCAGCGAACAGGAATCCGATGGGCACCAGCAGCCAACCCGCATCGGCCGCACCATCGGCGCCGGCTATGCCGTACTGCGCCGGGAAACGGTAGAAGGCGATCAGCACCGCACTGTGCAGGGCGGTGATCTTGGCGCAGTCCACGACGTGGTCCAGCCACTCGCCCGCCGGACTGCCGCCCCCGCGTAGCCTTGCCAACTGGCCGTCCGCCGAGTCGAAGGCGAATCCGACGGCCAGGGCCGCCCACACCGCCAGGCCCAGCACCCACGAGGGGCCGGTCAGCGCGATCGCGGCGATCGCGGCGAAACTGAAGCCGGCGCTGATCAGCGTCACCTGGTTCGGCGTGAGACCCGCGGCATACGAACCGGCGGCGAGATACCTGCCCACCGGACGGTTCACGAACCGCGAGTACAGCGACACGCCCTTCGCGGACTTCTGTGCCCCTCGCAGCTCCGTCAACGCGGTTCCCACGGTCCCCATGTGCAACCGACTCCCTGTTCTCAGCCTCGTCATCTGACCCCCCGGCAACGCCACCGGTGACACCAGAGGCGAGCGGCCGGGGATGCCGCACATCATGACAGGAACTACTGTGAGCGTTCAGATCGCGGCCCGCTCGCGGCAGGTCACCCTCGCGCGGGAGCCCTCAGGTCTTCGCCAGGCTCTCCCGCCAGGTGCGGTGCAGTTCCGCGAACCGGCCGCCGGGTGCCGCCATCAGGTCGGCCGGGGCACCGTCCTCCACGATGCGGCCGGATTCCATCACCAGCACGCGGTCCGCGATCTCCACGGTGGACAGGCGGTGCGCGATGACCACCGCGGTCCGCCCGGCCAGCACGGTGTGCATCGCCTGCTGTACCGCCTGCTCCCCGGGCACGTCCAGTGAGCTGGTCGCCTCGTCCAGGATCAGTACTGCCGGGTCGGCGAGCAGTGCCCGCGCGAAGGCGACCAGTTGGCGTTGACCGGCGGAGATCCGGCCACCCCGTTTGCGTACGTCGGTGTCGTAGCCCTCGGGGAGCGAGGAGATGAAGTCATGGGCGCCGATCGCCTTCGCCGCGCCCTCGATCTCCGCCCGCGACGCGTCGGGGCGGCCGATGGCGATGTTCTCGGCGACGGTACCGGAGAACAGGAATGCCTCCTGTGTGACCATCACCACCCCTCGTCGCAGCTCCGGCACCGGAAGTTCCCTCAGGTCCACGCCGTCCAGCAACACCCGGCCCTCGGTCGGGTCGTAGAACCGGGCGAGCAGCTTCGCCAGAGTGGACTTGCCCGCCCCGGTGGACCCGACCACCGCCACGGTCTGCCCGGCGGGCAGCCGCAGCGAGAAGGAGGGCAACACCTCACCACCGGTCCGGTAGGCGAAGCGGACCTCCTCGAAGACCACCTCGCGGCCGGGCTGCGACCCGGTGCGCTCCGGCAGCTCCCGCGCCACCGCGGGTTCCGGCACCGAGGGGACCTGGAAGAGCAGGCCGGCGATCTTCTCCAGGGAGGCGCTCGCCGACTGGTAGGAGTTGAGGAACATGCCCAGCCGGTCGATGGGGTCGTACAACCGCCGCAGGTACAGCACCGACGCGGCCAGGACGCCCAGTGCGAGCGTGCCGGTGGCCACCCGGTAGGCGCCCCAGAGCACGATCGCCGCGACCGCGGTGTTGGCCACCAGTCGCGACCCCACCACGTAGCGGGCCATCTCCAAGATGGAGTCCCCGTTGACCCGCTCGTGGTGGCGGTTCAGGGATGCGAACTCCTCGTCGTTGGCCCGTTCCCGTCGGAAGGCACGCACCGGCCGGATGCCGTTCATCGTCTCGGCGAACTTGACGATGACCGCCGCGATCGCGCTGGAGCGAACCGAGAAGATCCGTTCCGCCCGCCGCTGGTAGAGCCGGATCAGCCCGTACAGCGGGACGAAGGACAGGGCCGCCACCGCACCCATGCCGAGGTCCAGCCAGAGCAGCAGGGCGCAGATGTAGACGAAGGACAGGACCACCGCGAGGAGTTCCTGGAGTCCTTCACTGAGCAGTTCGCGCAGCGACTCCACGTCCGTGGTGGAGCGGGAGATCAGCCGCCCCGAGGTGTAGCGTTCGTGGAAGTCCAGGCTGAGCGCCTGCGCGTGGCGGAAGATCCGGCCACGCAGGTCCAACAGCACGTCCTGGTTGACCCGTGCCGAAGTGCGGATGAAGAGGTACTGGAAGACGCCGGCCGCCACCGAGCACGCCAGGTAGCCCAGCGCGACGGCGATCAGCGGGCCGTAGTCCTCCGCCCGCAGCGCGGGCACCCCCCGGTCGATGGCGTACGCCACGAGCAGCGGGCCCGCTTGTGTGGCTGCCTGTTGGGCGAGCAGGGTCAGGCAGGCTCCGAAGACGCGGGCCCGCCGCGGGGCGAGGAGCGAGCGCAACAGTCGGCCGGTGGCGCCTGGTGGGGCGGGCAGCCGGTCCTCGTCGAAGGCCTCGTCCTCCGCGCCCCTGGCCGCCGTGGCGGCGGCAGCGGGGGCAGCCGTGGTCGGTACATCGCCAGGGGTCTGCGTGCCGGCCGCCTGCTCGCCGCCTGCTTCCCCGGTCACCGTGTCCTTGGTGGTCAACGTCCGTCCTTCGCCGCTGTGACCACGGCCGCGCCCGGCGCGTCCGCGTCCTTGGAACCCGACATCAGCCAGGCGTACTCCGCGCTCTGCCCCATCAGCTCCTGATGGGTGCCCACTGCCGTGATCCGCCCGCCGGACAGCAGAGCCACCCGGTCGGCCAGCAGGACCGTCGAGGGCCGGTGGGCGACGATCAGGGCCGTGGTGTCCTTCAGGACCCGCCGCAAGGCGGCCTCCACGAGGGCTTCGGTGTGCACGTCCAGCGCGGACAGCGGATCGTCCAAGACCAGGAACCGTGGACGGCCCGCCACCGCCCGCGCCAGCGCCAGGCGTTGGCGCTGCCCCCCGGACAGGTTCAAACCCTGCTCGCCCACCTGGGTTTCGACGCCAGCGGGAAGTCGGTTCACGAAGTCGGCCTGCGCGACGCCCAGGGCGCGCTCCAGGTCGGCAGCCGATTCACCACCACCCATGCGGACGTTGTCGGCCACGCTCGCCGAGAAGAGGGTGGGCTCCTCGAAGGCCACCGCGACCAGCTCGCGCACCCGCTCGCGGGGCAGCGCCGCAATGTCCTGGCCGTCCAACAGGATTCGTCCGTCGGTCACTTCGTGCAGCCGCGGCACCAGCGCGGTGAGCGTGGTCTTGCCGCTGCCGGTCGCTCCGACCAGGGCCACCGTCTCGCCCGAGCGGACGTGCAGGTCGATGTGGTCCAGTACGGGCACGCCCGTGGTCGGCTCGTCCGGGTAGCGGAAGCGCACCGCCTCGAAGACCAGGCCGCCAGGTGCGCCCGGCGCCCTGGCGCCGGCCTGGATGGTCTGCTGTTCGGGGCTCGTGTCGAGCACCTCGAAGTAGCGCCGGGTCGCCGAGGCGGCCTCTTGGCTCATCGCGAGGAGGAAGCCGATCGACTCCACCGGCCAGCGCAGGGCCAGAGCCGTGGAGAGGAAGGCCACCAGGGTGCCGGCGGACAGGTCGCCGTCGGCGACCTGCACGGTACCGAGGACCAGGGCGGCCCCGATCGCCAGTTCCGGCAGCGCGGTGATCAGTGCCCAGATGCCGGCGAGCAGGCGGGCCTTGGCCAGTTCGGTGCCGCGCAGCCGGCCCGAGAGGTCACGGAAGGCCTGTGCCTGGCTGCGGTGGCGGCCGAAGCCCTTGATGATGCGAATGCCCAAGACGCTTTCCTCGACCACGGTGGTCAGGTCACCGACCTGGTCCTGGGCCTGGCGGGCGACGAGCGCGTAGCGGGACTCGAAGAGGGAACAGAGCATGACCAACGGCAGTGCCGGCGCGAGCAGCACCAACCCGAGGGTGAACTGCTGGTGCAGCAGTACGGCACAACCCACCAGGATCGTCACGCCGTTGACCAGCAGGAAGGTGAGGGGGAAGGCCAGGAACATCCGCAGCAGCATCAGGTCGGTGGTGCCGCGGGAGAGCAACTGGCCCGAAGCCCAACGGTCGTGGAAGGCCACCGGAACCCGCTGGAGGTGACGGAAGAGGTCGGCCCGCATCGCCGCTTCGACTCCCGCCAGCGGGCGGGCCACCAGCCACCTGCGCAGCCCGAAGAGCAGCGCCTCGGCGATGCCGAGCCCGAGCACCACCAAGCCCCCGAGCCAGACCCCGCCGGTGTCCCCTTCTGCCACCGGCCCGTCCACCAACCACTTCAGTACCAGCGGAATGACCAGGCTCAGGCAGGAGGCGACGATCGCCACCACCGCGGCGATCGACAAACGGGTGCGTACCGGTCGGACATAGGGCCACAGGCGCAGGAGGCTTCGAACTGCCTTGGGTTCCTGCTGCTCTGGTGGCGTCGGGGGGTTCTCGGTGAGGGCCATCAGGGGCGATCCTACGAATTGCCCCTGACAAGGCAAGTGAATTCCCGCCGTGCCGAGCAGGTTCGCTCCAGGCGCCCGCTCCCGTCCCGCCACCCGCGTGCCGGAGGTGAGCGGCGCTGTCCGTGCAATGGGCGGCACTGGGCGTACCCCGCGGCTCCGTGGGCGGGGCGGGAGCGCAGCGAGGGCCCTCAGCCGGTGACGCGCCAGAGCAGTACCGACCTGGCCGCCACCGTCACGGTTTCGCCGCCCCGGTGCCCCGTGCCCGGCTCCGTGGACTGGTCCTCCAAAGAGGTGTCCACCACGAGTTCGTACTCCCGAGCCCAGGGCGGGCCGGGGAGTCGCCACGGCAGTGGCTGGTGCCCGGAGTGCAGCAGTGCCAGGAAGCTGTCGTCGGTCACCGGAGCGCCCCGGCTGTCGCGGCCGGGGATGTCGCGGCCCGAGAGGTAGAGGCCCAGCGCCCCGGCCGGGGCGTACCAGTCCCGTTCCGTCATCTCCGCGCCCTGCGGTGTGAACCATGCCAGGTCCCGCAGTCCGTCCGCGGCCTGGGCGCGCCCGGAGAAGAAGGCCCGGCGCCGCAGCACCGGATGCGACTGACGTAGCGCGATCAGCCGTGAGGTCAGCTCGAACAGTGGGCGCCACTGGGGATCGTCGAGCATCGACCAGTCCAGCCAACTGGTCTCGTTGTCCTGGCAGTAGGCGTTGTTGTTGCCGTTTTGGGTGCGGCCCAGCTCGTCACCGGCGACGAGCATGGGAACCCCGGTGGACAGCAGCAGAGTGGTCAGGAGGTTGCGGAGCTGGCGCCGGCGCAGCGCCAACACCTGCGGGTCCTGAGACTCCCCCTCGGCGCCGCAGTTCCAGGACCGGTTGTCGCCGGTGCCGTCACGGTTGGACTCTCCGTTGGCCTCGTTGTGCTTGTGCTCGTAGGAGACGAGGTCGCGCAGGGTGAAGCCGTCGTGTGCCGTGATGAAGTTGACCGAGGCGTAGGGGCGGCGTCCGCCCCAGGCATAGAGGTCGCTTGATCCGGACAGGCGGTAGCCCAGGTCCCGGACGTCGGGCAGGGCGCCCCGCCAGAAGTCCCGGACCGCATCCCGGTAGCGATCGTTCCACTCGGTCCACAGCGGGGGGAAGGCCCCGACCTGGTAACCGCCGGAGCCCACGTCCCAGGGTTCGGCGATCAGCTTCACCCGCCGCAACACCGGGTCTTGCGAAATGACCGCCAGGAACGGGGAGAGCATGTCGACGTCGTGCATCGAACGGGCCAGGGCCGCCGCCAGGTCGAAGCGGAAGCCGTCCACTCCCATCTCCGTGACCCAGTACCGCAGGGAGTCGGTGATCAGCCGTAGGACGTTGGGCCGCGCCGCGTGCAACGTGTTGCCGCATCCGGTGTAGTCGGCGTACCGCCGGGCGTCGGACGGCAGCCGGTAGTAGCCGCGGTTGTCGATCCCGCGCAGGGACAGGGTCGGGCCGAGCTCGCCCGCTTCGGCGGTGTGGTTGTAGACCACGTCGAGGATCACCTCGATGCCGGCGGCGTGCAGGGCCCGCACCATTCGTTTGAACTCGCCGACCTGCTGCCCCGCGCTGCCCGAGGCCGAGTAGGCCGCGTGCGGCGCGAAGTAGCCGATGGAGTTGTAACCCCAGTAGTTGCGCAGCCCCCTGCTGAGCAGGTGGTCCTCATGGGCGAACTGGTGGACGGGCAGGAGTTCCACCGCCGTCACGCCGAGCTTCCTCAGGTGTTCGATCGCTGCCGGGTGTGCCAGGCCGGCGTAGGTGCCCCTCAGCTCCGGTGGTACGCCGGGGTGCAGTCGGGTGAACCCGCGCACGTGCAGTTCGTAGATCACCGAATCGGCCCAGGGCGTCTTGGGGCGGACATCGTCGGCCCAGTCGTCGTCATCGTGGACGACCACCCCCTTGGGGACGAAAGGGGCCGAGTCCCGGTCGTCGCGCACGGTGTCCGCCACGGACTGCTGGGGCCAGTCCCGAACGTGCCCGTACACCTCCGGCGGTAGCGAGAAGTCGCCGTCCACCGCCCGGGCGTACGGGTCGAGCAGGAGCTTGGCCGGGTTCCACCGGGCTCCCGTCCACGGGTCCCAGCGACCGTGCACCCTAAATCCGTACCGCTGACCGGGCCGCACCCCTGGTACGAAGCCGTGCCAGATCTCATGGGTCAGCTCGGTCAGTGGACAGCGGGTCTCGGCGCCCCGCTCGTCGAAGAGGCACAGCTCCACCGCTTCGGCTCCGCCGGCCCACAGCGCGAAGTTGGTGCCGGCCACACCGTCCGGCCCGACCCGGAACCGTGCGCCGAGCGGCATCGAGGCCCCCGGCCACACCGGCGCGGCCGGCGGGGTGGGAGCGGGACGCCGGCCCGTGCCCTGCTCGCTGGAGTGGGGTGCCGGAGCGATCAGCGCGCCCCTCACCTCCGCCAACGCCTCCTGTTCCGCTGCGCTCGACAATGTGGCCCCTTATCCGTCTGCGGCTCGATCGGCGGCCCGCCCCGGCCGGCCCTTCCCTGTGTTCTGCCCGCAAGTGCGCCCGCACTCACGTTTCCCCTGGAGGGGCGTGGTCGTTGGGACGGTCGTGAGAGACGTGAGAAGGCGGACAGGGGCGGGATTGGCCGCCGCGATGACGTGGGCGCTGCTGGCGGGGGCAGCGGGCTGTGGGACGGAGCTCCGCGAAGTCGTGGAGGTGGAGTTGCCGGGTAAGCCGCGGGCCGCGAGCGAGGCCATCCGGGTCATGCCACAGGACGGCGCCAGTGGTGTGGCCGCCCAGAGCCGGATCCAGGTCACCGTGCCGGAGGGGCGGCTGGAGCGCGTGAGGGTGATGAAGGTGGAGGACGCGCAGGAGGAGGAGGTGCGGGGCACGATCGCGCCCGACGGTCTGAGCTGGAGTCCGCAGCCGGCTGCCGCCAAGCTGGCGCTGGCCGCCAAGTACACCGTGGACGCGGTGGCGGTGGACGGCCATGACCGACGCCAGGCCCGGCACACGTCCTTCACCACCTTCGTGCCGGAGGAGCGCTTCATCGGCTACTTCAAGCCGGAGAGCCGTTCCACCGTGGGCACGGGCATGATCGTCACATTCAACTTCAACCGTCCCATCGAGAACCGGGCGGAGGTCGAGCGGGCCATCACTGTTCGGGCGGAACCGGAGACGGAGGTTTCCGGGCACTGGTTCGGCAAGGAGCGGCTCGATTTCCGGCCCCGCGAGTACTGGGCGCCGGGGACGCAGGTGACGGTCGACATGCGGTTGCGTGACGTCCTGGGCGCCCCGGGCTCGTACGGGATCCAGAACAAGACTGTCCGTTTCACGGTGGGTCGGCACCAGATCTCCACGGTGGACGCGGCCGAGCACACCATGGAGGTGCGCCGCGACGGGAAGCTGTTGTCCACCATCGCGGTGACTGCGGGCGCGCCGAAGAGCACCACCTACAACGGCAAGATGGTGGTCAGTGAGATGTTCGACGTGACCCGTATGAACGGGGCCACCGTCGGCTTCAAGGATGCTGACGGAAAGGGCGAGTACGACATCCCCGACGTACCGCACGCGATCCGGTTGACCAGCTCGGGCACCTTCCTGCACGGCAACTACTGGGCGCCGCCGAGCACCTTCGGTTCCACCAACGTCAGCCACGGTTGCATCGGGCTGAGGGACGACAAGGGCGGTGGTTCGGACACCCCGGCGGGCTGGTTCTTCGACCGGACGCTCATCGGGGACGTCGTCGAGGTCGTCAACTCCCAGGACAAGACGGTGGCCCCGGGCAATGGGCTCGGTGGTTGGAACATGTCCTGGAGCGACTGGAAGGCGGGTTCGGCGCTGGCCGGGCGCTAGACCACCCCGCTCTGATCTTGCCTGGCCCACTTGGTCGACCCACGTGCCGGAGCGGGTGGCACGGGTGGAGGTGCCCGTGCCACCGCGCGTCGATCCGCAGAGCGATCCCGGCACGCATTCGAGTGATTGTCGGACCGGAATGGCGTTGGCTGGGAGTGTCATGACATCTTCGCCCGGCTCCCGCCCGAACCTGACTCCCGACAGGGCCCAACGTCCAGCCGATGGGCCACGACAGGAGCGGATGGAGTGTCATGACTGGGTGGAAGGAGCGTCGGGGCAACCGGCGCCGAGCCTGGGCCGTCGGCCTGGCAGCCGGGGTCGTCCTCGCTGCCGCGGCCCCCGTGACCGCGTTCAGCGGAGCTGGGGCGGCAGGAGAGACCGCGACCGGGGCGGCCACCGCGGTGCGCGCACCCCTGCCCGGCGGTCTCGGGCCTTGCCTGCCGGGCAACTGCCCCGACCCGTTCCCGCCCATCAACAGTGACCCCATCACGGCCACCGATGAGGCGATCAACATCTTCGCGGGCGGCGACTTCCTGGTGCGCGGCGCGGCGGCAGAGGCCGAGGGTCGGGTCGTCGTCCTCGGCTCCTTCGACCAGGACAAGCGGGACGACGCCGGCCAGGCGTACAACCTGGGCGAGGTCGGCGCCGGCTCCCGGGTCCCACCGCCGGTCGGTACGGACTGGCTGATCACCGGTGCGGACGTCTCGGTGGCCCAGGGCGAACGCCTGCTCGCCGAAAGGGGCGTGGTCCACCACGCGGGGAGCGCCACCGGCGACGTCCGCTCCACCCTGCGAGCGGACGCCGACGCCGCGGCCCCCTACCGCGTACTGCGCCAGCAGCTCAGCGACGCCAGCCAGTGCTACGCACGGGTCGGCGGGCAGCCCCGTACCCCCACTGGCACGGCAGTCAACAGCGGGAGTGAGACGCTGTTCACGGGCGACGGCCGGTCCCCACTGCAGGTGTTCAACGTGGACGCCGACATCGCGGGGGCCAACCGCGCCCAGCAGGGCATCAGGTTCGCAGGGATTCCCGAGGGCGCCACGATCTTGGTGAACGTGTTCGGCACCGACCGCGCCATCAGCACCTACAGCGGTGGCATCGCGGACACCGACCCGCTGAACCGCTACCGCGAACACCTCCTGTGGAACTTCCCCGACGCTACCTCGGTGGCCTTCCAGGGCACCGGACAGTTCCAGGGCAGCGTGCTGGTGGGCCAACAGTCCTCCCGGTCCACGGTGACCCTGCCCGGTATCAACGGGCGCTTCTTCACCACCGGCACCCTCACCCACACCAGCTTGGCCACCGGGGGCGGCGGGCAGGAGATGCACGCCTACCCCTTCAACGGTGACCTGCCTGACTGCGGAGGCACGGTCCCGGTCACCGGAGCCGTCTCCGTCACCAAGACGGATGGGGAGGGGGTGGAGTTGTCGGGTGCGCGGTTTGAGTTGTGGCGTGAGTCGAATGGTGTGGATGGTTTGCAGGCCGAGGGGTCTGATGCTGATGTGAAGGTGGGGCAGGACTGTGTGACGGGCGCGGATGGTGTGTGCTCGCGGATGGTGGAGTTGGGGACGTACTACTGGCGGGAGACGGCTGCTCCGCAGGGGTATGACCTGCCGGTGAATCCGGTGTTCGGTCCGTTGGTGTTGTCGGATCAGAATGCGGATGGGGGTGTGGTGGTTGAGGCGGTCAATGCGATGACGCCGGTGGAGACCACGGGTGAGGTGCGGGTTCGTAAGACGGATGGGGAGGGGGTGGAGTTGTCGGGTGCGCGGTTTGAGTTGTGGCGTGAGTCGAATGGTGTGGATGGTTTGCAGGCCGAGGGGTCTGATGCTGATGTGAAGGTGGGGCAGGACTGTGTGACGGGCGCGGATGGTGTGTGCTCGCGGATGGTGGAGTTGGGGACGTACTACTGGCGGGAGACGGCTGCTCCGCAGGGGTATGACCTGCCCGCTGACACCGTGCGCGAGGTGCGGCTCACCGAGGAGAACGCCGTTCGGGGAGCCACCATCACGATGAGGAACACGCGTACGCCCCGTCCGCCCGTGACCGGTGCCATCGAGTTGCTCAAGAAGGACGACAAGACCGGCCGCCCGCTGCCCAGAGCGGTGTTCGAGCTGTGGGCGGAGAGCAACAACGTGCCCGGCTTGCAGACCGGCGGTTCCACTCCGGACCGCCGTGCCGGCGCCGCGTGTGCCACTGATGCGAGGGGTGGCTGCACGTGGGCCGAACTGCCCCTCGGTTCGTACTACCTGGTGGAGACGGACACCCCTGAGGGCTACCTCCCGCCGGCTGACCGGGTGACCGGCCCGCTCACCGTCTCGGGCGACGACGGCGCGTTGCTGGTGGAGCTGAGCAACAAGCGTGGCGAGTCCGGCAAGGGAGACAAGGACAAGCCCCGCAAGCCCCGCGAGAGGTTCTAGCGCCGTTCAGGAGCGCGGCGCCCTGGTGCTCGTGCGTACTGGCCGCCGTCCTGGACCCATTGGTTCGGGGCGGTGGCCGGCTGTGCGGGTGCGGCCGGACGGTCCGGGCCCCGCGGCCCTGGCCGCGCCCGGCGCGTGGTTCCCGCCCCGGACTCTTTGTTCCGCGTCGGGGGAGAGTGTCAAGGGCGCCCCGCGCCCCACGTCTCGTGCTTCGACAAAGGGCAGGCCCTGCGGGCACGTTCCGGCGACCTCCTCGGCGGTGGCGGCATGGCGGGTTGCGTGATCCTTCGAGTCTCGGGCACCGCGAGGCGGTGGGGTCGGTGACGAGGCCCCCGACTTGGGCGTCAAGCCGGGCATGAAGGACTGGGCGGGCTCCTTCCTGAGCCTGCCCAGTTCCTCTCCCTGCCCGGAGTCCGCAGCTCATCCCCCGTTCACCAGCCAGTTGGAACGGAACGGTGACAAATCCGTGCCGTATCCGCGCGTATCGGCATGGTTACCTTTCGCCGTGCGCGCGTTCGGTCGCGCAGCGGGGGCGGACCGGGCGGGTCCGGGCCGTGCGAGGGGAGAAGAGGCATCGTGGACGGGCTGCGTAATTCGGGGGCGGGGGCGGCGATATCGGTCCGCCGTCCGCAGGGTGCCACCGGCCTGCTCGCGCTGTTGGTGGGAGCGCTGCTCCTGCTCGTGACGGCGTGCAACTCGACTGTGCCGGCCGGTGGTGTCAGCGACAAGAATCCGGCGCCGGGCAAGCCGGTCGGCACTGAGGCGTCGAAGGCGATGGTGACGATCGTGCCGGCTGACGGCGCGAAGGAGGTCGCCACCAGCGGCGCGCTGAAGATCACGGCGGTCGGTGGCAAGCTGACCACGGTCGCAGTGGTGGACACCAAGGGCAACACGGTGGAGGGCGTGTTCAACGCGGACCGCTCGCGTTGGGAGCCGCAGCGCCATCTGGGCGCTGCCAACGAGTACAAGGTGCACGTGGTGGCTCAGGACACCGAGGGCCGTGAGGCGGCGAAGGACGTCACCTTTACCACCCTGACTCCGAAGAACACGTTCATCGGCCGCTACACCCCCGAGGATGGCTCGACCGTCGGCGTGGGCATGCCGGTGTCCATCAACTTCAACCGTGGTATCACCGATCCCGCTGCCGTGGAGCGGGCCATCTCCGTGACGGCCGAGCCGGCCGTGCCGATCGAGGGCCACTGGTTCGGCAACGACCGCCTGGACTTCCGTCCGGAGAAGTACTGGACCCCCGGCACTAAGGTGACGCTGAAGCTCGGCCTGGACGGTGTCGAGGGACGACCGGGTGTGTACGGCAAGCAGACCCGGACGGTGCGCTTCACCATCGGGCGTTCGCAGGTCTCCACCGTGGACGCGTCCAGCCACCGGATGGCGGTGGTCCGTGACGGCAGGGTGCTCAAGGACCTGCCGATCACCGCGGGTGCCCCTTCCACCACCACGTACAACGGGCAGATGGTCATCAGCGAGAAGTACCGGGTGACCCGGATGAACGGTGCCACCGTCGGCTACGGCGGCGAGTACGACATCAAGGACGTTCCGCACGCGATGCGGCTTTCGAACTCGGGCACCTTCGTGCACGGCAACTACTGGGCCTCTGCCGGCACGTTCGGTTCTGCGAACGTCAGTCACGGTTGTGTGGGCCTGCGCGACGTACGCGGAGCCGGGGACCCGCAGTCTCCGGCGGCCTGGTTCTACGAGAACTCGCTGATCGGTGACGTGGTGATCGTGAAGAACTCCCATGACAAGCAGATCACCCCCGAGAACGGTCTCAACGGTTGGAACATGCCCTGGGCGCAGTGGATCGCCTGAGGGCCCTCCCGTAGTTCCCGGCGAGCGCGCAGGGCGACGGCCTCGGTACCTCGCCGCACTGTCGGACCACCTGGATGTGCCCGGTACGGAGGTGCCCCGCCGCCTCGCGGGGCACCGCATCCGATGCCTCACGCCGATCCACCGCGGACTACGGGAGCGCCCGTGGACGCAGCTCGACCGGATGGACGGAGCCCGGTGCTGTGACGCACGGCACCGGGCCCTCGTGCAGGTGGCGTCATGGCAGGGGCTCACCTCCGGGACCGGCGCCACTAGCCTTCCCCCATGACCATCTCTCTGGAAGTCTCCGAAGGCGTAGGCACCATCCGTCTGGACCGCCCGCCCATGAACGCGCTGGACATCGAAACCCAGGACGCGCTCCGCGAGCTGGCACACGAGGCCACCGACCGCACCGATGTCCGGACGGTCGTGTTGTACGGCGGCGAGAAGGTTTTCGCCGCTGGCGCGGACATCAAGGAGATGCAGGTCATGGACCACGCGGCGATGGTCGCCCGGTCCCGTGGCCTGCAGGACGCCTTCACCGCGGTCGCCCGCATCCCCAAGCCCGTGGTGGCCGCCATCACCGGCTATGCCCTGGGGGGTGGCTGTGAACTCGCGCTCTGCGCCGACTACCGGATCGCCGCCGAGAACGCCAAGCTCGGGCAGCCGGAGATCTTGCTGGGGCTGATTCCCGGCGCCGGTGGTACCCAGCGGTTGTCCCGATTGATCGGCCCCTCCCGGGCAAAGGACCTCATCTTCACCGGACGCATGGTCAAGGCCGAGGAGGCGCTCTCGCTGGGTTTGGTGGACCGACTCGTGCCGGCGGAGAAGGTGTACGAGGAAGCGCACGCCTGGGCGGCCCGGTTGGCCCAGGGACCGTCGATCGCGTTGCGCGCGGCCAAGGAGTGCGTTGACGCGGGCCTGGAAGCGGACATTGACACGGGGCTGGCCATCGAGCGCAACTGGTTCGCGGGTCTGTTCGCCACCGAGGACCGGGAGCGGGGCATGCGCAGTTTCGTGGAGGAAGGTCCTGGTAAGGCCAAGTTCGTTTGAGGGATGGGTGGTTGAAGCCGGAATTTCCGGTCCTCCGGATTTCCGTGCCACCCGTGCGGGTGCATTAGCCGGGCCTTAAGGAGGCCTTAAGGCCCGGCTACCGGCGGGTATGTGGGATCGCATTGCCGCAGAACGCCACCACGGGCCACCCCAGTTCGCCATGATGGGGCCATGGCGGGCCTTGAGGGTGTGGAGCAACCACGGCAGCGCGTCGGCGCCGCCGCATTACGGACGTCGGCGCTGGAGGACGAGCGTGCCCTTGCCGCTTTTGAGTCCTTCGGGAATCCCGCGGAGGCGGAGGTGTGTCTGCCCTCCCGTCCCGAGTCGGCGGGCGCGGCCCGCCGACTCACCCAGTGTGTGGTGGTGCGTCAGTGGGGGCTCTCCACGCAGATCGCCGAGCATGCCGTGTTGCTGGTCTCGGAGCTGGTGGGCAACGCGGTGCGGCACACCGGTGCCAGGGTGTTCGGGTTGCGGATGTTACGCCGCCGGGGCTGGATCCGGATCGAGGTGCGTGATCCCTCGCGCGGACTACCGTGTCTGTTACCCGTGCGTGAGCTGGACGTCAGCGGGCGCGGTCTGTTCCTGGTCGACAAGCTTTCGGACCGGTGGGGAGCCGACCTGCTTCCCCGGGGCAAGACCACTTGGTTCGAGATGCGGGTGTCGGACTACACGGAAGCCCCCTTGCGCCGGGATGGGGCGCCGCGGGGGCTTCAGTAGTGCGCCGAGGACCGTTGGTGGGGTGTGGTCCCCGGCGGGAGGGCTTCGCTCGGGTCAACGGGAAGCCGTATGCCACGACTATGTCAGACACGACGCTTGCCGCCAAAAGTCCCAACTTGGACATAAGGGTTCAAATGCTAAAAGTTCTCCACTGAATCCTAGGTGATCTCGGCCACGTGCCTCACTTTCAGTGAATAGGTATGGCCTCCGCCGGTTGATTCGTTGATCGACCGTGTGGATGGGCTAGGCCAACGGGATGTCATGCACCCCGTAAAATGTGTCAATCGTTATATATAGGGCGCACTGCCCCTTAAATGGGCCCGTGCCCAGACATCCCGACCGCCGCGGACTGCTGCGAACGGTCGCCGCCGCGACCGTCGCGGGCCACCTGACCGCCTGTGGTGCCCGAACCACTCCGCCTGACCCCGACCGACCACGGGTGGGGCCAGCCCCGGCTGCGGCCCGCAGCGTGCCACGGCCCGTACCCGCCCCCGCTCCCCGCACCTTCCCCGGCCAGCCCGTCCAGATCGAACACGGCCGGACCGACTCGTCCGAGGTCGCACTCACCTTCCACGGCAACGGAGACCCCGCCACCGCGCGGTCCGTGCTCGCGGAAGCGGAGCGGGCCGGCGCCCGGGTGAGCGTGCTGGCCGTCGGCAGCTGGCTGGACGAGTACCCGGAACTGGCCCGCAGGATCTTGGACGGCGGCCACGAACTGGGCAACCACACCCAGCGTCATCTCGATGTCTGCACCATGCCCGAAGCTGAGGCGTACGAGGAGATCGACGCCTGCGCCAAGCGACTGCGCCGCCTCACCGGTTCCATCGGCAGCTGGTTCCGTCCCTCGCGGGCCCGCCGGGCCACCCCCCTCGTCGAACGGCTGGCCGCACGGGTCGGCTACCCCCATGTCCTGGCCTACGACGTGGACTCCCGGGACTTCACCTCACCCGGCGCCCCGGCCGTCGTCCGCAACGTGATGGGCGAGATCCGACCCGGTTCCGTGGTGAGCCTGCACTTCGGCTACGCGGACACCGTCGACGCGCTGCCCGCACTCCTCGAAGAACTCGCCCGCCGCCGACTCCGCGCGGTCACCACCACGGAGCTGCTGACCTGATGAACGCCTACCGAAACACCACCACGGCCCTGGCCGGCCTCACCCTGGCCGCGATGCTCGCCGCCTGCGGCACCCCCGCGGAGAAGGGGAAGCCGGAGGCCCTGGGATCCGCCGGCGCCGCGCCGCCCCGCAAGGCGGTCCCGGCAGTCCCGCCGGGACTGGCGGGGATGCCGCCACTGCTCGACCCCAACGACGTCTACGCCGCGGACCGACCGGGCAAACTCTCCCCGGTGGTCAAGGACTTCCCACCCCGGGTCTACGTTCCCAACACCAACTCCAACACGGTCACGGTGATCGACCCGGCCACGTACCAGATCGTCGACACCATCCCGGTGGGCGTCCAACCCCAGCACGTGGTTCCTTCCTGGGACCTGAAGACGCTGTGGGTCAACAACAACCGCGGGCACACCCTGACCCCCATCGACCCCGCCACCGGGCAGGCAGGCCCGCCCGTCGAGGTCCACGACCCCTACAACCTGTACTTCACCCCCAACGGCAAGTACGCCGTCGTGATGGCTTCCATGGACCGTGAGCTGGTCTTCCGCGACCCGCGGACCATGGAACGGGTCAAGACGGTGCCGGTCACCTGCTATGGCGTCAACCACGCCGACTTCAGCGCCGACGGCCGCTACTTCGTGGTCTCCTGCGAGTTCTCGGGCGAGCTGTTGAAGGTCGACACCGAGAAGATGGAGGTCGTGGGCCAGCAGAAGCTCCCCTTCGAGGGGGCCATGCCCCAGGACGTGAAGATCTCCCCGGACGGCAAGACCTTCTACATCGCCGACATGATGGCGCACGGCATGTGGGTCCTGGACGGGGAGAAGTTCACCGAGCCCAGGCTGTTGCCCACCGGCAAGGGTTGCCACGGCCTGTACATCAGCCGGGACTCCAAGGAGATGTACATCTCCAACCGTGGTGAGGGCACGATCTCGGTCTTCGACTTCCCCAGTGGCAAACTGACCAAGAAGTGGACGCTACCCGACGGCGGCAGCCCCGATATGGGTGGGGTTTCCGCTGACGGCCGGGTGCTGTGGCTCTCCGGCCGTTACGACTCGGAGGTGTACGCCATCGACACCACCAGCGGCAAACAGCTCGCTCGGATCCCGGTCGGTGGGGGCCCGCACGGCCTGGCGGTCTACCCCCAGCCCGGGCGCTACTCGCTGGGACACACCGGTATCTTCCGCTGAACCGCATCGGTCGCCGCGCGGGCCCGAGGAGCTCCGCCTCCGGGCCCACGCGGGCAGGTACCTGCTACCAGGCGACGGGCAGCCGCTCCGGAAGCCGCTTGATGAAACCGGTCCGCCACACCAACTGCTCCACGGGAACGGCGAGCCGCAACCGGGGAAGCCGCTCCACCAGGGCGGACAGGGCGATCTCGGCCTGAGCCCGACCCAGCGCCGAGGCGGGGCAGAAGTGGCGCCCAGCTCCGAAGGAGAGATGCGGATTCCGCGCCCGCTCGAAGTCCAGCCGCTCGGGCTGCTCGAACACCGTGGGGTCGAAGTTGGCGGCCTCGACCAGAACCAGCACCAACTCGCCCCTGCGCACCAGTACGTCACCGAGCCGTACGTCCTGAAGGGCCAGCCGGGGCAGCCCGTCGCCGATGGACAGGTTCCAGCGCAGCAGCTCGTCCACGGCCGCGCCGGTCCGCTCGGGACGGGCCCGCAGGTAGTCGACGAGCCCGGGGTGCTGGAGCAGGGCGAGTACGGCGAGCACCAGGAAGGACGAGGTGGAGACCGCACCCGCGCCGAACAGTGACACCGCGACGGTGGCCAGCATCTCCTCGCTCAGGTGCGCCGACTCCGGCTCCGCACGCAGCTCGGCGAGCCGCCCGAGGAGCCCACTGCGCCGCGCCGCGGGCGCATTGAGGAGTTCGGTCATGTAGCCGACGTCTTTGTACCAGTTGAGAGCGGAGTCCTCGAAGGGCGCGGCCGGCGTCATGAAGGCGATGTCGAGCGAGGACATCAGCCGCCGCCAGTCGGCGAAGGGCACACCGAGCACCCGGCAGTGCAAGGCGGCCGAGAACGGGTCGGCGAACCCCGCTCGGAAGTCGACCGGAGCCCCCTCGCTGAGGAACTCGTCGAGCAGTTCGTGGGCCCGCTCACGCAACCACGCTTGGAGTCCTGGCTGACGGGGGTTGAGCGCCTGCACAACCGCGGTACGTAGACCGGCACTGGTGATGTTGCCCATGTTGTTGACGACCTCGGGCGGGATCGTCAGGGCGTACTGGCGGGGCGCCCCTTCGTTCGCGGTGTCCTTGAGGCTGAACCTCTCGTCCTCCAGCACCTGTTTGGCCAACGCGTGGCTGCTGACCAGCCAGCCGGTATCGCCGGTGAGGGTGCGCACCTTGGCCACCGGTACCCGTTCGCGCAGCCAGGAGCCCTGTGCGGGGAGTGCGTCGCCGCGGCGGGAGAGCGGGAAGTCGAGGACCGGCTCGTCCTGGCCGCCCGGCCGGGGCGCGTGGGTGGCCACGGTCTCAGGCTGCCCGGTTCTCAACGTGCTCGCTCCCTTCCGGTCGCACCACCGCGTAGGCCTGGTTGCGGTTGGCGCGCAGGCCGCCTCCGCGCCCGTAGAGGACCTCGGTGATTGGCATGTGCGTGTGATAAGCGGAGACGGAGGAGGGGACGCCCAGAATTCCGGGTGTGTCGAGAAAGAACGGTAGCTCCGCGGCGATGTAGTCGTAGCACACCTGGAGTTGTTCGTCCGATACGCATGCGCCTTCCGGTAGTTTCGGACCCAGGAAATACAGTGCCATTTCTTCGGCGCCCTTGCGGAATTCGTCGCCCGTGGCGAAAAAGTGCTCAACGCGTCTACGGTGGATTTGGTACACCTCGTTCTCCGTGAACGCGGAGAGGGGACGCACGCGTATTTCACCCAGTGGCGAACCGGCTTCCTCGACTCCTTTGAGGACCCTTCTGCGTACTGCTTTGACCTCCTTGTTCGCCCGTCTTTCCGCATGGCCCGGGTCGTACCCGAAGGCGGCGAAAAACGCGGTCAACGTGGAGGTCCGCATCGACGAAGTCGACCTGCGCGAAGTGGTCCTTCGTCCAGCGGGCGAGGCGCGCTATCCGTTCGGCGGTGAAGTAGCTGTTTCCAGGACTGACGCCGATGAGGACGTGGTCGCCGTCTTCCCAGATGAGTCGGCAGATTCGTGTGAAGGGCAGAACTTCGAACTGTGCGTCAGATGTGATGGTCACCTGTTTGAACGCCCTTGGGGCAGCATGTCCCTGGGAGCCCTGTGCTCCTGGTGTGGCGGCGGTGACGGATAAACTGTCGCCGATGCCTCAGCGCGACAAGTGCTCTCTGGGAATGCGGCCGGAATAACTAAGAGGATGTCTCACGTGGTGTGACGCCGGTGCGGCATGATGTCTCTTCGTGGGTGCCGATTTGTCGCAGCGGCTGGTTCCTGATGATCTGTGGG